>NZ_CP133265.1:1739583-2087500 GCF_030915505.1 Neobacillus sp. OS1-2 | reverse complement strand
AAATTCGCTCTATTCAGACTCGCTTTCGCTGCGGCTCCGTCTCTTCAACTTAACCTTGCATGTAATCGTAACTCGCCGGTTCATTCTACAAAAGGCACGCCATCACCCATAAACGGGCTCTGACTACTTGTAGGCACACGGTTTCAGGAACTATTTCACTCCCCTTCCGGGGTGCTTTTCACCTTTCCCTCACGGTACTGGTTCACTATCGGTCACTAGGGAGTATTTAGCCTTGGGAGATGGTCCTCCCTGCTTCCGACCGGATTTCTCGTGTCCGGCCGTACTCAGGATCCACTCAGGAGGGAACGAAGTTTCAACTACAGGGCTTTTACCTTCTCTGGCTGACCTTTCCAGGTCGCTTCATTTACCCCGTTCCTTTGTAACTCCATGTTGAGTGTCCTACAACCCCAAGAGGCAAGCCTCTTGGTTTGGGCTATGTCCCGTTTCGCTCGCCGCTACTCAGGGAATCGCGTTTGCTTTCTCTTCCTCCGGGTACTTAGATGTTTCAGTTCCCCGGGTATGCCTTCTATACCCTATGTATTCAGGTAAAGATACTGTTCCATTACGAACAGTGGGTTCCCCCATTCGGAAATCTCCGGATCAAAGCTTACTTACAGCTCCCCGAAGCATATCGGTGTTAGTCCCGTCCTTCATCGGCTCCTAGTGCCAAGGCATTCACCGTGCGCCCTTTCTAACTTAACCTAAAAGGTTTGTTTCTCTATTAAATAGAGAGAAAACTAAAATGGAAATTACTCGATGTTTACTTTGCTTCTTCTTACGATTATCTAGTTTTCAAAGAACGATTAAAAAAGCTTTGAGAGAATTGCACTCTCAAAACTAAACAAACAAGAAACGTCAACCTTATGATCAGTCCGAAAGGACTGAATTATCCTTAGAAAGGAGGTGATCCAGCCGCACCTTCCGATACGGCTACCTTGTTACGACTTCACCCCAATCATCTGTCCCACCTTAGGCGGCTGGCTCCTTACGGTTACCCCACCGACTTCGGGTGTTACAAACTCTCGTGGTGTGACGGGCGGTGTGTACAAGGCCCGGGAACGTATTCACCGCGGCATGCTGATCCGCGATTACTAGCGATTCCGGCTTCATGTAGGCGAGTTGCAGCCTACAATCCGAACTGAGAATGGTTTTATGGGATTGGCTAAACCTCGCGGTCTTGCAGCCCTTTGTACCATCCATTGTAGCACGTGTGTAGCCCAGGTCATAAGGGGCATGATGATTTGACGTCATCCCCACCTTCCTCCGGTTTGTCACCGGCAGTCACCTTAGAGTGCCCAACTGAATGCTGGCAACTAAGATCAAGGGTTGCGCTCGTTGCGGGACTTAACCCAACATCTCACGACACGAGCTGACGACAACCATGCACCACCTGTCACTCTGTCCCCCGAAGGGGAACGTCCTATCTCTAGGAGTGTCAGAGGATGTCAAGACCTGGTAAGGTTCTTCGCGTTGCTTCGAATTAAACCACATGCTCCACCGCTTGTGCGGGCCCCCGTCAATTCCTTTGAGTTTCAGCCTTGCGGCCGTACTCCCCAGGCGGAGTGCTTAATGCGTTAGCTGCAGCACTAAGGGGCGGAAACCCCCTAACACTTAGCACTCATCGTTTACGGCGTGGACTACCAGGGTATCTAATCCTGTTTGCTCCCCACGCTTTCGCGCCTCAGCGTCAGTTACAGACCAGAAAGCCGCCTTCGCCACTGGTGTTCCTCCACATCTCTACGCATTTCACCGCTACACGTGGAATTCCGCTTTCCTCTTCTGCACTCAAGTCCCCCAGTTTCCAATGACCCTCCACGGTTGAGCCGTGGGCTTTCACATCAGACTTAAAGGACCGCCTGCGCGCGCTTTACGCCCAATAATTCCGGACAACGCTTGCCACCTACGTATTACCGCGGCTGCTGGCACGTAGTTAGCCGTGGCTTTCTGGTTAGGTACCGTCAAGGTACCGGCAGTTACTCCGGTACTTGTTCTTCCCTAACAACAGAGCTTTACGACCCGAAGGCCTTCATCGCTCACGCGGCGTTGCTCCATCAGACTTTCGTCCATTGTGGAAGATTCCCTACTGCTGCCTCCCGTAGGAGTCTGGGCCGTGTCTCAGTCCCAGTGTGGCCGATCACCCTCTCAGGTCGGCTACGCATCGTCGCCTTGGTGAGCCGTTACCTCACCAACTAGCTAATGCGCCGCGGGCCCATCTGTAAGTGACAGCCGAAACCGTCTTTCAGCATTCCCTCATGAGAGGGAATGGATTATCCGGTATTAGCACCGGTTTCCCGGTGTTATCCCAGTCTTACAGGCAGGTTGCCCACGTGTTACTCACCCGTCCGCCGCTAATCAATGGGAGCAAGCTCCCAAAGATTCGCTCGACTTGCATGTATTAGGCACGCCGCCAGCGTTCGTCCTGAGCCAGGATCAAACTCTCCAAGAAAGTTGATTAGCTCATTTGTTACGTTGGCTTAGTTTCATCTATATTGAAACTAAAAAATATTGTTTGTTGACGTTTTTGTTTGTTTAGTTTTCAAAGGACAATATCTCCATCGCCTAAAAGCGACTTTATTAATATATCATCTGCAATTCGTAATGTCAACAACTTTTTTTGAAGTGGTTTTCGTTACTGTTAGCAGCGACGTTTATTACTATAACAAGATATTAAATATATGTCAACGGTCTTTTAAAAAAACATTACCCCTTTTTTCGATCCTTTTTACCTCTTCTCATATACTTAAAACATTCATGTGGGGATGCAACCCTTTTAAATAAGGCAAAAAGGATCTTATATCTCTCTTCCATCGCCCTTTTGACAATATGATCAATCCGTTCATCCCTTAAATCAAATAAGATTTCATCCAGTTCCCTTTTAATTAGGTATTCCATTTCCTTTACTTCCTTATCATTTATGAGAAGCCCAAACATTGAATAACCTCCAGCAAAGTTTCTAGTTATAGTAGTCTTTTCCAATTATTGAAATTTTATAATAAAATTTTCGACTCATATTTAAATAAATACAAGCATAGGTATGAAGACAAGGATAGTATTGGACGAGGTGGGTGCCGAAATGAATTTCTTCTTTATTTTAAACGGAAAGGCTTTAAAAACTGTTGCCCTTATATTAATTGCTGCTTTCTTTACCGCATGGTTTCTCTATATAGAAAACCTTGCGCAGATTCCGGTCTTTTCAACAAAAGAAGGAGCCAAAGCGATTTACCGGGGTGAAAAGGATCTTGCGCTTACATTTAACATTGGCTGGGGGGATGAAAAGGCAGAACCAATTTTAGATACATTGAAAAAGGAAAATGTGAAGTCGGCCACTTTCTTCCTTGCAGGATCATGGGCAGAACAGCATCCTGACATTATTTCTCGAATTGTAAAGGAAGGCTATGAAATTGGGCTTCTCGGCTACGATTATGTGGATTATATGGATTTAGAAGATGCTAAAATTGCCAGAGATATCTCCAAAGCACAAGAAGCCTTTAAAAAGTTAAATGTGAAGGATATAAAGCTTCTCCGTGCACCAACAGGGCATTTCGATGAGCGTACATTAAAAATTGCCAAAAGATATGGATATACCGTTGTTCATTGGAAAATTGATTCAAAGGATTGGCAAAATCCCGGGGTAGAAAAAATCGTAGAAAATGTTAAAAAGGCAGAAAGGGGAGATATCGTTCTTCTCCATGCCTCCGATTCGGCAAAACAAACAGCAAAAGCATTGCCATTAATTTTAGAGGATATCCGCCAAAAAGGCTTAAAGCTTGTGTCAGTTTCAGAGATGATTACAAATGGAGAAGTTCAATCTAAAGAAGTCAGGTAATAAGAAAAGCGCAGGCGTCCTGGTCAGCGGCGTATGGCCTGGAGCGCTCCAACTGAGATAAAGGAAACACGGTGAACGTAGTGAACCGATGTTGACTTATCGTAGGGCGGAGAGCGAAGGCGTTTCGCCGCTAGGGCGCTGGAGCTAGACAATTCTCAAAGTCGAAATTAATGCTTTCTTATCTTTTAGAACGGAAAAACCGCCCCTTACAAGGACGGTTTTTTCTTGTTTTTCTTATTTACTTTAGGACTAGATTGGCTTAAGCGTTTTTGTCTATCCTGTTCCGATTGCTCATTCAATTTATGAAGGATTAATATTTGGTAAGCGTTGCAAGCGAGTAAGGCAAACACCATTAGATAGAACCAGTTCTCTGCATTTTCTCTTAAAACAGGTACCCACTCCACCAAGGTGACAACAATCATAAAGAAGACGGCCGGAATAAATGCTTCGCGATTCGTTTCCTTGCTTTTTAGCCATGCCACCGCCAACCCGACGACGACTAGAAGCAGGGCAGGAAGCAAATAAGGCCAAAGAGGATCACCTGGTTTTGCAAAGTTTGTATATCGTAAATAAATGAGGTCAAAAAGGCCAAAGAGGATAAGAACAACTTGTACAGCATTCCAAAGGGAAGCTGACTTAAAGATACCCAAGCCAAAACGATGAATTGTTAAATACGCAAAAAAGCCCATTTGGCTGATCACGCTAAATAAAAAGCCCATCACCAATAACCATATAATTGCTGAAATAATATCTACAATTTTAAAATCAACAAAAAATGGCTGCAACTCATGCCAGCGAACAAACAACCCTAAAATCACAGTTGTGACCCCGCCGACTACTAAAGTATTCAAAAATAATTTCACCAAATTACGGCTTGTCACACTACAAACCTCCAACAAACAAAAATAAATTCCATTCTGATTGTACCAAGCGAAAGGCAAAAAATCCATATTTTGATTTATAACGAATAATCTCTCCCCATTTTATTCATCCTAAAATTAAGGATTGATATGTGAAAGGGGCTTATAAAATGAGAAGGAAAAGTAGGTTGCTCCTCCTGCCCATCATGTTGTTTCTAACAAGCTGTTCTGCAGATGATACTAGCAGCGGCGGGCAAATTGATTATGATCAAACAAAGAAAATGGTTGTGGATATTCTTAAGACAGATGATGGTAAAAAGGCCATTCAAGATGTAATGTCTGATGATAAGATGAAGGAAAAGCTCGTAATGGACCAACAGGTAGTTGCTACCACCATTGAGCAAACCTTAACATCGGATAAAGCAACTGAATTTTGGAAAAAGACCTTTAGCGATGCAAAGTTTGCCAAGGGCGTTGCTAAAAATATGCGTTCCGAGAATGAAAAATTATTAAAGGATTTAATGAATGATCCTGAATACAGAGGCATGATGATTGAGGTTTTTAAAGAACCGGAAATTCAAAAAGAATTAGCGGATGCCTTAAAGAGTAAAGAATACCGTGAGCATCTGCAAAAGGTCATTTCTGAAACCATTGACAGCCCCCTTTTCAAAGCGAAAATGGAGGAATTGCTTTTAAAGGCGGCTGAGGAAACAAAAAATAAGGCCAGTGATAAAGATGGAGGCGGCGAACAATCTGGCGGCGGCCAAAATAAATCTGGCGGTGGCGATACCAGCAGTTAACCGAATAATGGAAAAGGCCTCTTCCTACTTGAGGAAAAGGCCTTTTTACTATTTTTTCAGTAGACTGTCCACTTTTTCAGCAATTTCTAAATAAATTTTCCCAATCTGGTGATCTTCCTGGTAGACCGATGGCGCAAAGTCCTCATCATTCCAGTCCGGCTGATTCAACGGTAAGCGGCCAAGAACCTCTGTATTTAATTCTTCGGCTAGCTTGTCGCCGCCGCCACGACCGAATACATATTCCTTTTCGCCGGTAAGCTTACTTTCAAAGTAGGCCATATTTTCAATAACACCAAGAACTTCATGCTCCGTACGTAACGCCATTGCACCTGCACGGGCAGCAACAAAAGCAGCCGTTGGATGAGGAGTTGTGACGATAATTTCCTTACATGCAGGAAGCATCGTATGCACGTCAAGGGCAACATCCCCTGTGCCTGGCGGTAAATCTAATAGTAAATAATCAATTTGAGATCCCCACTCTACTTCGTTGAAGAAACTGTTTAGCATTTTTCCAAGCATAGGGCCACGCCAAATAATTGGAGCATTGTCTTCAACAAAGAAGCCCATCGAAATTACCTGAACGCCAAAACGTTCAACAGGGATAATCTTTTCCCCACGAACCACTGGGCGTTTTGTAATCCCCATCATATCAGGAACACTGAAGCCGTATATATCCGCGTCAATGAGGCCGACCTTTTTCCCTAAACGAGCGAGGGCTACAGCAAGGTTAACAGACACTGTAGATTTCCCAACCCCGCCTTTTCCACTGGCAATCGCAATGAAAGTCGTTTCTGATGAATTGAGAAGATTCTTCTCTTTCTCTGGTTCTGCCTGACGATTTGCCGCTAACACTTCTTCTGGTAACTGGCTAAAACGAATTCCTACCGTTGCCGCTCCAGCTTCTTTTAAAAGATTAACGATTTGCGTTTGCAGCTGCAGTTGTTCACTTGTACCTGTTCGGGCGACCTGCACCTTCACACTAACATGGTTTTTCTCTTCTTTGATCTTTATTTCCTCTATTGCGTTTAATTCCCCTAAAGTCTTATGTAAAAATGGTTCCTTGAGGCCACCAAGAACCTCTCGGATTCTCACTTCTGTTAACATAAAATAGACACCTCACCTTTTGAATTCGTTTCCACCTCTCAGTATACCATAACCCGTCAATGAAACAGTTATTTGAATCACACTGCTATCGATTAAAACTACTTAAACAAAGAAGAGCGAAAGGGCGCCGGAGCGGGACAATTCCCAAAGCTGAAATTTTCCTTTTTAACTCACTAAAAATGGGAGGTGTCCCCACCTCCCTTACTCTGTTTCTTTAAGTTCCTTTTCATTCGTAAAGTAGCGTAATATTCCAATATTTATCGATGCGGCTATTTTTTCCTGATAGGCATCTTTTTTTAATAATGCCTTTTCCCCCGGATTGGATAGAAAGCCAACCTCCACTAATACCCCTGGCTTTTTGGCATTTTTTAAAATAAACACTTGATTAATTGGCTTCGCCTTACGATTTGTATTTTCCAAATTTCTGCGCAGCTCTTCTTGGATAAACTTTGCCGCTCTGGCATTTTCCTTATGCTGCGGTGCATAGAAGGTTTGGGCACCGCTCCATCTTGGGGAAGGAATGGCATTTAAATGAATGCTGACAAAAAGGTCATTATCGGTGTCATTGATCATTTTTAATCTCTTCTTCAAATCCTCTACTTTTCTGCGGCTAAGGCCTTTCGTATCAGAGGCAGCTAAATCTTCATCCTTTTCTCTTGTCATGATCACCAACGCCCCTTGCTCCTGAAGATAATCCCGGACTTTCTTGGTAATTTCAAGGGCTATATCCTTTTCAAGGGTTTCGCCTGTTCCAGCCCCGCCATCCGGCCCTCCATGACCTGCATCTAACAGGATAATCTTTCCAGATAACGGGATGTTCCATGTCTTCGATGAGTCATTCTCAATAAAATCGTGTTGCAGTATGAAAAATAACGCAAGTAATCCCACAATAAAACTGATCATTTTCCATTTATGCTTTAACACCCAAATCATCCTTCCCGCTCGTCCATGTTCACTAAAATATATGGGACAGGAAGGGTATTTAGAACCGTAGAATTGGTGTTAGTGAAGTCGAAGCTTATGGCGCATCTGGCCTTTTTCGTATCCCTCACGCCACCAGACGTGGATATATTGTTCACATAGATAATAAAGCGATTCGCTCATCGTACCTTCTTCTCCATTTCCCCAATAGAGTAAAAAGTTATAAAGCGTATCAATTAGGTGTTTTTCTTCTCTAAAGCAGCGTAATCGTACTGCCTCCATTTCCTCACCATGGTACCCAAACTTGCTGAACTTTGCGCCGAGAAGGAAGGCTTCAAGGGCAACATCGTAACAAGCCTCTTCTATTCCTGTATTCATAACAAAACTTGAGGCAATTTTTGTTGAGCCAAAATATTGTTTTACCCGCTCTTTCAACGTTGTGATTGATAACTCCTTTAGTACAGAGCGTTCGTATTTTATTTGTTTTTCTCGTCTTTTTTCTTTAAAGGTTGTAATCACAGTCACTTCATTTTCACCTCTTACGAATAGTCTTTATCCGAGGTTCAGAAGAAATGCAAAGAGGGTTTTTCCAATTTTTATTTTCATTTTTCAGTCAAAAGTTGTAGATAAAGTTCAAGCTTTTTTCTGAGGGAGGAATCGGAAAGAACCCGTATGCTAAAGACATCAAGTAATGAAGGGAAGATCAATATATGAAAAATAAAGTAGTCATGATTACTGGAGCGTCTAAAGGTTTAGGCAGGGCGTTAACGCTGGCCTTTGCAAAAGAAGGGGCAAGGTTGGCTATTTGCGCTAGGTCAACGGAAGGAATACTTGAGGTAAAAAAGGAAGCTGCTGGTTTAGGCGCTGAAGTGCTGGCGGTAACTGCTGAAATTTCAAAATCCAGAGATGTGGAACGTTTCGTCGCAATGGCGGAGGAAGCATTTGGCCCTATCGATGTTCTGATTAATAATGCCTCTATGTTAGGCCCAAGCCCCATGCCAATGCTTCTTGATTACCCTGAGGAGGATTTTGCTGAAGTGCTCCGGGTAAATGCAGTTTCTCCATTTCTCGTCACAAGAAGGGTTATTCCGGGAATGCTTGAACGCAATGAGGGTTCTATTATCAATGTGACTTCCGAAGCTGGCCATACGGGATTCGCCGGTTGGGGCGCATATGGAGTATCAAAATTTGCCGTTGAAGGTCTTACCCAAACATGGGCAGATGAATTAAGTGAGACGAATGTTCGGGTCAACATGGTTGATCCGGGAGAAATGGATACAGACATGCATGATCTGGCCGTACCTGATTGTGATTACCCATTGGCTAAACCTGAGGATATGGTTGACATATTTTTATTCTTAGCATCGGATAAGGCTGCCGGAATCAACGGTGAGCGATTTTCAGCCCAGTCTAAGGAGGTGTAAGGAATGGTGGAGACTAATGCGTTGGATTTTTATTTGCCTACTGAACTGAACGCTTCCCTTCCTCCTGAAAAACGAGGCTTACGGCGGGATCATGTCCGGATGTTGACTTTAAACCGCATAACAGGAGAAATCAAGCATGACCATTTCTTCCACTTGGCGGATTATCTCCAGCCTGGGGATTTAGTTATTTTAAATAATAGCCGCACCATCCCAGCGGTCTTACAAGCTGAATGGCGGAGAGGCACGTTTAAACGAATACCTGCGGCCGAAGTCCGGCTTGCAAGGCGCCGGGATGTGGATATTTGGGAGGCTCTGATTGTGGCGGCCCCTGTTAAAATGGGCGACATTTTGCAGTTTTCATCTGAATTGACTGCCACTGTGATTGGCGAGAAAGAAAATTCCCCTCTAAAAATCATTCAGTTTTCAAAAAAAGGAACGGATTTAGTTAATATCATCTATGCCCTAGGTGAACCGGTACGTTATGAGTATATTGAACAGCCATGGGACTTGGATTCCTATCAAACGGTTTTTGCCAGCCATCCCGGCTCAGTGGAAATGCCTTCTGCCGGCAGGGCCTTTAGCTGGGAGCTACTGTTTAAATTGAAGCGTAAAAACATACAGGTTGATTTTATCCAACTGCATACGGGTTTAAGCTATTTCCTCGACGATCAATGGCCACAGACACCTGAAGAGAATGAAGAGGAATACCATATCTCTGAACGCACAATGGAGCGGATTCATGAAACAAAAGCAAGGGGAAAAAGGGTCATTGCAATAGGCACGACTGTGGTCAGAGCCCTTGAGACCGCGGCTAAGATCGGGGCACTCTCGGGGATGACGAAGCTCTATATTAATCAAAAATTTCCTCTAAAAATAGTTAATGGAATCATCACCGGTTTGCATGAACCGAAGGCCAGCCATCTTGATATGCTTTCCGCCTTTGTATCCGAAAAGTATTTACTTAAAGCCTATGACCAAGCGATCGAATCCGGCTATCTATGGCATGAATTTGGGGATATGAATCTCATTTTATAATAGGAGTCCTTCCACGTGATTCCATCATTATGCCTTGGAAGTGAAGAATATCGTGGAATCTATTACGGATGTATCTTTAGGTTCTTTTCTAAAAATATTCCTTAACACTCATGAGGAGTCTGAAAATTGTAAATAAGCTATAATGATAAGTAGTTACTTCACAACAGAGGGGAATAGGAATGTCTGTAGAGGCTGGATACGAAGAGATTAGCATGTTAAAGGAAATTGCGGAGCTTTTAAATGAGGGAACAGATACAAAGGCCGTGTTGTCTGGGGTTTTGAAGAAACTCCTCCATGTGACTGGACTTCAAACAGGCTGGATCTTTTTGATCGACGAAAGTGGTGCGCATCAGCTTGTGGCGGATGAAGCTCTACCACCAGCTTTGGCCAATAATCAGAATCAACGGATGTGCCAAGGTACATGCTGGTGCGTCAATAAATATAACAACCAGGAACTGCATAAAGCTTCGAATATTATAGAATGTAAACGAATTGAAGATGCCATAAAAGAGAATGCCGGAGAAACGTGCGGTCTCACCCATCATGCCACCGTCCCGCTCCGCGCCGGACAAGAACGCTTCGGGATCTTAAATGTAGGATCGCCAAACAAAACACACTTTGAGAAAAATGAACTTGCTTTACTTGAAGCGGTTGCTTATCAAATCGGAACGGCATTGAAGAGGATCAAACTGACCCAGTGGGAGCAAGAGACAGCGCTCGTTACCGAGCGAAATCGGCTCGCAAGGGATCTTCACGATTCCGTTAACCAGCTTTTATTCTCGCTAAGCCTTACCGCCAGAGCCGGGGTAGAAATGACTGAAAAACCAGAGGTCAGACAAACATTTAGTTATATTCAGGATTTAGCCCATGAAGCTCTTGGTGAAATGAGAGCATTAATCTGGCAGCTGAGGCCACAAGGATTGGAACATGGATTGGTAAGCGCACTGAGAAGCTATGCCGATATGCTCGGCCTCTCCATAGAAACAGAGATAACAGGCGCTGCAAGCATTCCCGGTAAAGTGGAGGAAACTTTGTGGCGCATTGGGCAAGAGGCACTGGCCAATTGTAAAAAGCATTCCCAGTCCACAGCGGCGGTTTTAATTTTTCAAGCTTCCCATAGAGGGGTAAAGATGACCATAAAGGATAAGGGCTGCGGCTTCCATTATGATGAAAGTCTTAAAATCCCTTCATTGGGACTGAAAAATATGAAAGCACGAACAAAAGCATTAAACGGCCATTTTCATTTAATCAGCAAAGCAGGAAATGGGACTGAAATAGAGATCACCATTCCGTTCTAGGGGGAAATTTAATGCGTACACGCATATTAATTGCAGACGATCATCATGTGGTCAGAAGAGGCTTGGTTTTTTTTCTCCGGACACAAAAGGAACTTGAAATTGTCGGAGAAGCCGCAAACGGCATGGAGGCTGTTGAATTAGCAAAATCATTAAAACCAGATCTTATTCTCATGGATTTGGTCATGCCTGAAATGGATGGAATCCAGGCAACTAGACTCATAAAAAAGAGCAGCCCACAATCAAAATTATGATGTTAACCAGCTTTTCAGATCAAGATCATGTGATCCCTGCCCTTGAAGCGGGTGCTTCCGGATTCCAGCTAAAAGACATCCAGCCCGACGATTTAGTTGCCTCCATTAAGAAAATCATGAACGGCGAAAATCAGCTTCATCCGACGGCAACCTCGCATCTCCTTGCCAGTTTGTCCAATAAAGGAAAACCAAAAAAACTGGAGGAGCTAACGAAAAGAGAATTAGATGTGTTAAAAGAAATCGCTAAAGGGAAAAGCAACAAGGAAATTGCTGCATCTCTTTTCATCACGGAAAAGACGGTTAAAACACATGTATCTAACCTGTTAGGTAAACTTGAGCTAGCCGACCGGACACAGGCAGCACTTTATGCAGTAAAAAATCAACTCGTTAACTAAGCGGATGGTAAGCACAACTTACATCCGTTTTTGAGTAAAAAAAAAGACCCCCAAACCAATAGGTTTGAGGCCTTTGAAACGTAAAGATTAACGTTTTGAGAACTGAGGCGCACGACGCGCACCTTTAAGACCGTATTTTTTACGTTCTTTCATACGTGGGTCACGTGTTAATAGTCCTGCACGCTTTAATGTTGGACGATATTCTGGATCAGCTTTTAGTAATGCACGAGCAATACCGTGGCGGATTGCGCCAGCTTGACCAGTGTATCCACCGCCGCTCACGTTTACAAGAACATCATAGCTGCCCTTTGTTTCAGTAGCTACTAATGGTTGGTTTACCACCATACGTAAAGCTTCAAATGGGATATAATCTTCGATGTCACGTCCGTTAATTGTAATTTTACCTGTACCTGGAACTATGCGCACACGTGCAACAGAGCTCTTACGACGACCAGTACCAATATATTCAACTTGTGCCAAGTAAATTCCCTCCCTCTTTATTAACCGCGAAGTTCGTAAACTTCAGGTTGTTGTGCTTGGTGCGGATGTTCTGCGCCAGCGTATACGTGTAATTTTTTAAACATTTGACGACCAAGAGAATTCTTTGGAAGCATGCCTTTAACAGCAAGCTCAATCATTTTCTCAGCGTAGTTTGTACGCATTTCAAGGGCAGTTCTAGTTTTTAAACCACCTGGGTGCATGGTGTGACGGTAGTAGATCTTGTCAGTTAATTTTTTACCAGTTAGTTCTACTTTTGATGCGTTAAGAATGATTACATTATCACCAGTGTCAACATGTGGTGTAAAAGTTGGTTTGTTTTTACCACGTAAGATTGATGCAACTTCAGATGCAAGACGTCCAAGAGTTTTGCCCTCAGCATCAATCACGTACCATTTACGCTCGATATTGTTGGCATTTGCCATAAACGTTGTACGCATGAGTTTCCCTCCTAATTAAATCCATTAAAGATTATGATTTTCGCACTTTTATAAAGCAATCAGCCATCCATTCTGTTCCGGGAACGAACGTCTAATGCCCTGTGCGCTTAAGTTTCAATTCATATATTTTCAATCACGATGAAGACTTTCCGGGGCTTTATCGTGGGATTAAAAACACACACATATAATATAATAAATACTTACAGGTAAATTGTCAAGAAAATGTTACACCAGGTTGGGTTGCTTTCAGAAAAGCGGATGCGCCTTGCACAGCATTAATAAAAAACTTCCCAAAGATATAACCCATTGGCTGGAGCCGTCTTCCCGGCGGACCGCCGATCTTTTTTTTCCAAGATAACAGGCATTTCCTCTGGTAAAAGGTCTCCTGATCCTACTGCTAATAATGTTCCGACAAGAATTCGAACCATATTATACAAAAAGCCATTCCCAACAAACCGTAATGTAAGGAAATCTCCATCGATGAAAAAATCTATCGCCTCTATCGATCGGATTTTATCCATCACATCTGTCCTTGCTGAGCAAAAGCTAGTAAAGTCATGGGTACCGAGGAAATATTTACTTGCCTCTTGCATGGCCTCAAAATTTAAGGGGTATGGGTATCGACAAGCATAGTTCCGCTGAAAGGGGTCCCGTATTGAAGCTAAATAAAGCACATAGCGATATTCTTTTCCAATCGCATCAAAGCGTGCATGAAAAGAAGCATCAACCTTCATCACCGATTGAACAGAAATATCCTCAGGGAGCATAGAATTTAAGGCAGCTCCCCATCTCTCTTCCGGTAGTAGCAGCGGAGAATCGAAATGAATGACCTGCCCTTTTGCATGGACACCGGCATCCGTTCGTCCCGATCCTGATACCTTAATAGGATTCCCCTTATGCATCTTTGCTAAAACAGCTTCCAGCACCGATTGCACTGTACGTTTATTCGGTTGAACCTGATACCCAGAAAATCCCGAGCCATCATAAGAGATGATACATTTATACCTTTGCATGATTCGCTGCTCCATTATGAACGTAGTAAAATTAAAAGAATCGTTATAATTGCTAAAACAAACATCTGCACCGAATCCGCTGCTCTCCAGCTCAATTGCCGGTATTTCGTCCTTCCTTCACCACCACGGTAGCCCCTAGCTTCCATCGCGATTGCCAGTTCTTCCGCTCGTTTAAAGGAACTGACAAACAAGGGGATAAGGAGTGGAATAACAGCCTTTATTCGCTCCTTAAATGGACCGCTCGCAAACTCCACTCCTCGGGCAATCTGCGCCTTCATAATTTTATCTGTTTCCTGCATCAAGGTAGGAATGAACCGCAGCGAAATCGACATCATCAGCGCCATTTCATGAACGGGAAAACGGACCTTTTTTAAAGGATTTAAGAGCGTCTCTAGTCCATCTGTAATCTCAATCGGAGTGGTAGTTAAGGTCAGTAAAGACGTCATTAAGATCAAGAAGAAGAATCGTAAGGAAATAAATATCCCCATTTTTAGGCCCGCTTCATAAATTTTTATCGGTCCTAATTCGTAGAGTAACGCCCCTTCTTTTGTAAAAAACAGTTGCAACACAAAGGTAAATAAAACGAGCCATAGAACTGGCTTTAATCCGCCATATAAGAAACGAACAGGTATCCGGGACATGCCAAGCATATAAAAGGTATAAACTCCAATAAGTGCATAGGTAATCCAATTATTAGCTAGAAAAATAATGCAAACAAATAGAAAGATGATCATTAGTTTTGAACGAGGATCCATCTTGTGGACCATTGAATCCGCAGGAACATACCGACCGAAAATCATTTTCTCCATCATGAGCGAACACCTCTGCTAAAAGATTCTGTCACAGCAGTAGATAATTCTTCAAGGGAAAGGTAGATTTTATCTAACTTCAGCCCTGTTTTCTCTTCAAGTTTTAATTGGAATCGTACCACCTCAGGGACATCCAGTCCCATTTGCACCAATTCAACTGGTGATGAAAAGATTTCTCCCGGTGTTCCTTGTTTAACAACCTTCCCTTGCTGCATAATCACTATTTGATCAGCGTATCTTGCGGCATCCTCCATACTGTGCGTGACAAGTATGGTAGAAAGGTTCCTTTCCTTATGGAGTGCATAAAACATATCCATTATTTCTTTCCGGCCACGGGGGTCAAGTCCAGCCGTAGGCTCATCCAGGACAATCACATCCGGCTCCATTGCCAACACACCGGCAATCGCGACGCGACGCATTTGTCCGCCTGACAGGTCAAACGGTGATTTTTCTAAAATCTCCTCAGCTAGACCTACTTGTACTAAAGCAAGTCGTGCCCTCTTTTTTGCCTCTGCTTCCGAAACCCCAAAATTCATCGGACCAAAGATAATGTCCTTTTCAACTGTTTCTTCAAACAATTGATGCTCAGGAAATTGAAATACAATTCCTACTTTTTGCCGAACTTGCTTTAAGTTTTTATTTTTCTGCTGTGCTTTAATTTCATGTGCACCAATCTTCACAGTTCCTTTTGTAGGCTGCAGCAGCGCATTTAGATGCTGTAAAACCGTAGACTTACCGGAACCAGTGTGGCCAATAATCGCCATATAGGTTCCAGAAGGAATATCGATCGATACGTCCTCAATGGCCAGACGTTCAAAAGGGGTGTTTGCTTGGTAGCGGTATTCTATTTGCTGAAGTGAGATGTCCATAGCTCTGTCACCAACTCTTCTTCCGATAAATAATGCTTCGATAACTCTATCCCATTTTTCCTAAACGCTTTGCTCATTTTAACAGAGAAAGGAATATCTAATCCTAATTGAATCAATTGCTCATCCATTGAGAAAATCTCCTCCGGGGTTCCCTCACGGAACACTTCCCCTTTGTTCATCACGATGATTCGGTCTGCCTTTGCGGCTTCCTCCAGGTCGTGAGTAATGGAGATTACGGTTAAGGCCTTTTCTTCTTTTAATAATCTTACCGTCTCTAAAACCTCTTCACGCCCTCTTGGGTCTAGCATTGAGGTTGCTTCATCGAGAATAATAATGGAAGGTCTTAAAGCTAACACGCCGGCAATCGCTACCCGCTGTTTCTGTCCACCCGATAGATGGTGGGGCTCTTGATATAGAAATTGATCCATTTTCACCTTTCTTAATGAATCTTCAACCCGCTGTACCATTTCATCTCTAGGAATCCCATTGTTTTCTAAACCAAAAGCCACATCATCCTGTACAGTCGTTCCCACAAATTGATTATCAGGATTTTGAAAAACCATCCCGATTTTCTTACGAATATCCCAAATCGACTCCTCGGTAAGCTTTAAATCCCCAACCATAATCTCCCCTTGTTGCGGAAATTGAAGACCGTTTAGCAGTTTTGCCATCGTCGACTTACCAGAGCCATTATGTCCGACAATCGCCAGCCATTCCCCATCGTAGATGTCAAAACTCACATTACTAAGAGCATACCGTTCCTGTTCATCGTATTGAAAGGAAACTCCTTTAAGCGAAACAATTGATTCTTTCATCGATATTCCTCCCCTCGTCTCATCTCAACTATTTCCCATCAAAAAACATTACAAATAAAAAACATTAAAGGTGGTGTGAGCAAGCTAAACATCAACTATTTAAAAAGCAGCTTCGCATTTGCGACACTCCGCCCCTTTTCCTATAACAAAAAAAGCCCGCACCTCGTCCCCAGGCAGCAAAGATCCTACTGCGAAAAAGGAATTTCTTAAATAGAAATGGGAGGAGGTGCATGAGCTAGACGGGGCGTGAAGAGAATCGAAGAAACCTTCAAGATAATAAGATTCTCGCTCCATTGATGGAGTCACGCTCATCATAACACTCGTTTTGGCTTGGGTCGAACAATTATAAAAGATATTTGTTACAAAAAAAGGGCAAAGAACAAGTTTGTTTGTAAACTGTCCAGCGCCCTTGTTGTGTGTAAAAAGGTATTAAACTAACTCGATAATAACCATTGGCGCACCGTCACCGCGGCGAGGTCCAAGTTTCATAATACGAGTGTATCCACCTTGACGCTCTTGATAACGTGGAGCGATATCAGCGAAAAGTTTTTGAACTGCATCTTGACCGTTTTCGGCATTAGCAACTTCGTGACGAACATATGAAGAAGCTTGACGACGAGCATGTAAATCGCCGCGTTTACCTAGCGTAATCATTTTTTCAACAGTCACACGAATTTCTTTCGCGCGGGTTTCTGTTGTTTCGATGCGCTCGTTGATAATTAAGTCTGTAGTTAAATCACGTAGCATAGCTTTACGCTGTGCACTTGTGCGTCCTAACTTTCTGTATGCCATGAAGGGTTCCCTCCTTTGTTGAAGTCATAAAGCGGATTAATAACAAGTCTAAAGACTAGTCGTCTTTACGCAAGCCTAACCCAAGCTCTTCTAGTTTTGCCTTCACTTCTTCGAGTGATTTGCGTCCTAAATTACGAACCTTCATCATATCCTCTTCAGTCTTATTAGCTAATTCCTGAACAGTGTTGATTCCAGCACGTTTTAAACAGTTATAAGAACGAACAGAAAGATCTAGTTCTTCTATTGTCATTTCTAGAACTTTTTCTTTTTGATCTTCTTCTTTTTCGATCATAATTTCAGCATTTTGTGCTTCATCGGTTAATCCAACGAAGATATTTAAATGCTCAGTCAAAATTTTCGAACCAAGAGCAATCGCTTCTTTTGGCCCAGTGCTTCCATCTGTCCAAACATCAAGCGTAAGCTTATCAAAATTCGTCATTTGACCAACGCGGGTATTTTCTACTTGATAGGACACACGTGAAACCGGCGTATAAATGGCGTCAATTGGAATCACACCAATTGGTTGATCTTCTCTCTTGTTCTGATCAGCCGGTGTATATCCACGACCACGTCTAGCCGTTAAGCGCATGCGAAGATGTCCGTTTGATGCCAATGTTGCAATATGAATGTCTGGATTTAAGATCTCCACATCACTGTCATGGGTAATATTCATTGCCTTGACAGGTCCTTCACCCTGCACATCAATCTCAAGTGTTTTTTCTTCATCAGAGTAGATTTTTAACGCTAATTTTTTAATGTTTAAAATGATGGATGTTACATCCTCTACGACGCCTTCAATTGTTGAGAACTCATGAAGTACCCCATCGACCTGAATCGATGTAACAGCGGCACCTGGGAGTGAAGATAATAGGATACGACGTAAGGAGTTACCCAAAGTGGTACCATATCCACGCTCAAGTGGCTCTACGACGAACTTACCGTACTTGGCATCATCGTTGATCTCAACCGTTTCGATTTTTGGTTTTTCTATTTCGATCATCAAATAACCCTCCTTCAAAACGTCGAAACCTCAACTAGACGTAATATGCTAATTGAAATTTCCCCATGTATACGTTCCCGTTTTGTGCACAACAACTGGAATAAATTCCCTGTATAAGTTGTAAAATTTAGTATCATATCCATTATAGACGCATGATACAAGTTCTATACAGAAAAATTAAACACGACGGCGTTTTGGTGGACGGCATCCATTATGAGGAACAGGTGTAACGTCTTTAATCGCAGTTACTTCAAGACCAGCAGCTTGAAGAGCACGAATGGCTGCTTCACGGCCTGCACCAGGACCTTTTACAGTAACTTCTAAAGTTTTCATACCGTGTTCGATGGATGTTTTTGCTGCAGTTTCAGCTGCCATTTGTGCTGCGAATGGAGTAGATTTACGAGAACCTCTAAATCCAAGCGCACCAGCACTTGACCAAGAAATTGCATTACCATGAACATCAGTGATAGTTACAATCGTATTGTTAAATGTTGAACGGATATGAGCGATACCTGATTCAATATTCTTTTTAACACGACGTTTACGTGTATTAGTTTTACGTGCCATTTAAATTAACCTCCTTTGCCGATTACTTCTTCTTGTTCGCTACAGTCTTACGAGGACCTTTGCGTGTACGAGCGTTGTTTTTCGTATTTTGTCCACGAACCGGTAAACCACGACGATGACGTAATCCGCGGTAGCAGCCGATTTCCATTAAACGCTTAATGTTAAGAGAAATTTCACGGCGAAGATCACCTTCAACTTTTAACTTGTCGATGATGTCACGGATTTTGTTTAATTCGTCTTCTGTTAAATCACGCACACGAGTATTTTCAGAAACACCAGCTTCTGCTAGTACTTTTTGTGCTGTATTTTTACCAATACCATAAATGTAAGTTAAAGAGATAACTACACGCTTTTCACGTGGAATATCTACACCAGCAATACGTGCCATATTTTAGCGCACCTCCTTCAAAATTAACCTTGTTTTTGTTTATGTTTAGGGTTTTCACAGATAACCATAACTTTTCCGCGTCTACGGATAACTTTACACTTTTCGCAGATCGGTTTAACAGATGGTCTTACTTTCATTAGTATCCTAACCTCCTTAGTAGTACGGAGTGCTGATTATTTAAAGCGGTACGTAATTCTTCCGCGCGTTAAGTCATATGGAGAAAGCTCAACAGTAACCTTATCACCTGGAAGAATGCGAATAAAGTGCATTCGGATTTTACCAGAAACATGAGCTAGCACAGTATGACCATTTTCTAATTCTACCTTAAACATCGCATTTGGCAAAGTTTCAATGACTTTACCTTCAATTTCAATTACATCATCTTTGGCCACAAGTCTCGTCTCCCTTCTTTTTCAAAAATAGCGTTCAATAAAATGCAAGCGAGTCTTTTTGTTCGTTCGACAGTATGCAACCTTATAATAATAACATATTATACTGCACTTTGTCCGCAAGGAATTTTATCAAAATGAGGAATAGTAAGGTCCTCATGTCATTCTTGCCCAACTCTCGGTCCTGCATACTAAAGCATAATAGAAAGTCTATTAGCTTTCACATACTTTTGAATCATATTGGAGAAATTCGAGAGTCGAATGGCAGATTGTTTCACTTTGTGATTCACCACTAAGCTAAGCTCCCAAGTAATTGTTCGATATCAGCAAATACTTTTTTAATATCCTGCTGACCATCAATTGTGCGGAGATAACCTTTCGTTTCATAAAAAGTAAGTAATGGCTCTTGTTGTTTAATATTAACATCTAAACGATTTTGAACAGTTTCGGCATTATCATCAGCTCTTTGATAAAGCTCACCGCCGCAGCGATCGCATACACCCTCTTTTGCAGGAGGATTAAAGACTAAATGATAAGTCGATCCACATTCTTTACAAATCCGACGTCCTGTCAAACGATCCATTAAAATACTCTTATCCACAGTTATGTTAATGACAAAGTCAATTTTTTTATTTAAATCAACCAATAGATTTTCCAAAGCATCTGCTTGAGGTACAGTTCTAGGGAAGCCATCTAATAAGAAACCTTTTTGACAATCTTCTTTGCTTAATCGCTCACGAACAATGCCAATTGTCACTTCATCAGGAACAAGTTCGCCTTTATCCATGAATGATTTCGCTTGTAATCCTAGTTCCGTTCCTTCTTTCATCGCTGCACGGAACATATCTCCAGTAGAGATATGAGGGATGCCGTATTGCTCGACGATTCTCTCTGCTTGCGTACCTTTACCGGCACCTGGAAGCCCCATTAATACTAAATTCACACGTGTTCCCCCCTCGTGCTTAATTTAGGTCTTGGGGTCCATGGGGCCCCAAAAACCTTGTACTACTTAATAAAGCCTTTATAATGACGTTTAACCAACTGTGCTTCAAGCTGTTTGTACGTATCAAGTGCAACACCGACAACGATCAACAAACTTGTACCTCCAATTTGAGCCGATTGCGGTAAATTCGCTATTTTTATAAAAAGCATAGGAAGAACCGAAATAATGGTTAGGAAGATTGCACCTACAAAGGTTAAACGATATAAGACGCGTGTTAAGTATTCCTGCGTACTCTTACCTGGGCGGATACCCGGGATATAGCCGCTTTGCTTCTGTAAGTTTTCCGCTGCTTGTTCAGGGTTCACTTGGATAAAAGCATAAAAATAAGTAAACGCGATAATGAGTGCTGCATATAACGTCATCCCAATTGGATGAGAATAGTCTAAATTCTTATTAATCCAAAGCGTTACATCATTTGTTCCGAAGAACGAAGCTACCGTTCTTGGCGTTACAATAAATGAAACCGCAAAGATTACAGGAATTACACCAGCGGCATTCACCTTTAACGGCATATGAGTGGATTGACCACCAACCGGGTTACGACCTGCGACAACGCGTTTTGCATACTGAATTGGTATTTTACGATTTGCTTGTTGGATGAATACAACACCCACCACAATAGCAATGACTGCAAGAGCAATTAAAACAACTGTGACAATACGTAAAAATAAAGCATCTCCCGCATTTTCAAATTGCTGTACATAAATTTGATTAATGACAGAAGGCATACCAGCAACGATCCCTGCAAAGATGATAATGGAAATTCCATTTCCCACACCTTTTTCAGTGATCTGCTCGCCTAGCCACATCAAAAAGGATGTTCCAGCAGTTAAAGTAACTGCAATTAGGAGATACGTACCAATACCAGGGTTTTCAATCAATTGCCCGCTGGCTAAGTTGTTAAAGCCATAAGACATTCCTAATGCTTGGATAAATCCAAGCACTACGGTAAAGTACCGGGTGAATTGAGCAATCTTACGTCGCCCTGATTCCCCTTGTTTGGACCATTCCGTAAATTTCGGAACAACATCCATTTGTAAAAGCTGAATAATAATCGAAGCCGTGATATATGGCATAATACCCATTGCAAAGATGGAGAATTGTTTTAATGCTCCACCGCCAAAGGTATTCAGTATACCAAAAACACTTAGCTTATCTTGATTAGCAAGGACATCAGCATTTACATTCGGTACCGGAATAAAGGTACCTAGTCGAAAAACGACTAACATTAAAAGGGTGAATATGATCTTACGTCTTATATCACCCACGCGCATAAAATTGGAGATTGTCTGGAACATTAGATCACCTCAGTAGTTCCACCAGCAGCTTCGATCGCTTCCTTAGCAGCAGAGGAGAATTTGTGAGCTTTAACAGTCAACTTTTTCTCTACGTTCCCTTTAGCAAGAACTTTAATTCCTGCTTTCTCGTTACTTACCACTCCGATTTCAATAAGAAGTTCTGGAGTAACTTCTGTACCTTCTTCAAAGCGATTTAATGCATCAAGATTAACGATAGCGAACTCTTTACGGCTAATGTTAGTAAAACCACGTTTTGGTAAACGACGGTATAAAGGTGTTTGACCACCCTCGAATCCAAGGCGGACACCACCACCGGAACGAGCATTTTGACCTTTATGACCTTTACCTGCTGTTTTCCCTTGACCAGAACCGATTCCGCGACCTAAACGTTTGCGCTCTTGACGAGAACCTTCTGCAGGTTTTAATTCATGAAGTTTCATATTGGCACCTCCTTATGAAAGAAAAGAATCAATTATTGTTCTTTAACTGTTACAAGGTGAGCAACTTTAGTAATCATACCGCGAATCGCCGCGTTATCTTGATGCTCAACTGTTTGATTTAATTTACGTAATCCTAATGCAGTAACTGTTGCACGTTGGTCCTCAGGGCGACCAATTACGCTGCGGTTGAGGGTAATTAATAGTTTCGCCATTTGATTTCCCCCCTTATCCTAACAGTTCTTCTACTGATTTACCACGTAGTTTCGCTACGTCTTCAGCACGTTTTAGTTGTGTAATACCATCAATAGTGGCACGAACCATGTTGATTGGTGTGTTTGTTCCTAATGATTTAGAAAGGATATCAGCTACCCCGCCTAATTCTAGAACAGCACGAACTGGTCCGCCAGCGATTACTCCTGTACCTTCAGAAGCAGGCTTTAGAAGGATTTCACCAGCACCAAAACGTCCGATTACTTGGTGAGGAATGGTTGTTCCAACCATTGCAACTTCGACTAAGTTTTTCTTTGCATCTTCGATGGCTTTGCGGATGGCATCTGGTACTTCTTGAGCTTTACCAGTACCGAATCCAACATGACCGTTTTTATCGCCGACTACTACAAGGGCAGTGAAGCGGAAACGACGTCCACCTTTAACAACTTTCGCAACACGGTTAACTGTAACTACGCGTTCTTCAAGTTCAAGTTTGTTTGGATCAATACGACGCATCTTTATGTGTCCCTCCTTTGTCTATTAAAATTGTAAGCCGTTTTCGCGTGCAGCATCTGCTAATGCTTGCACACGTCCGTGGTATAGGTATCCTCCACGATCAAAGACAACAGCAGAGATACCTTTTTCTACCGCACGTTTAGCGACTAATTCTCCAACCTTTTGTGCAGCTTCAAGGTTGCTTGTAGACTCAAGACCGAAATCTTTTTCTATTGTAGAAGCACTCGCTAAAGTTACTCCATTCATGTCATCGATTAATTGAGCATAAATATGTTTGTTTGAACGAAACACATTTAGACGTGGACGAGCTGAAGTTCCGCTAAGTTTCGCACGGACACGAGCGTGTCTTTTCTTGCGAGTAGCGTTTTTATCAAGCTTCGTAATCATTTACGTCACTCCTTTCGTTTACCCATAAGGCGATTACTTACCTGTTTTACCCTCTTTACGACGAACGAATTCACCTTCGTAGCGAATTCCTTTACCTTTATAAGGCTCAGGCGGGCGTACTTGACGAATATTGGCTGCTAATGCACCAACACGTTCTTTATCAGTACCTTTAACAATAATTTTTGTATTGCTAGGTACTTCTACTTCAAGACCAGCTTCAGGTTCAATTTCAACTGGATGTGAGTAACCAACACTTAATACAAGTTTGTTACCTTGCTTTTGTACACGGTAACCAACCCCGATTAATTCTAAGCCCTTTGCAAAGCCATTAGAAACACCCTCAACCATGTTCGCGATCACCGCGCGAGTAGTACCGTGCAATGCGCGGTGCTCCTTTTGGTCAGATGGGCGTGTGATTGTTATTACGTTTTCTTCAATGTTAATTGCGATATCAGGATTAAAAGAACGACTAAGTTCGCCTTTAGGTCCTTTAACCGTAACAGTATTGTTGTTTAATGTAACCGTAACTCCTGCTGGAATTTCGATTGGTTTTTTTCCTATGCGAGACATTTAGTGCACCTCCATTCATTCAGAAACTCTTTTACCAAACGTAAGCTAATACTTCTCCGCCGACTTGTTTTGCACGAGCTTCTTTATCTGTAATAACACCTGTTGATGTTGAAACTAATGCGATACCAAGACCGTTAAGTACGCGTGGTACCTCATTTGATTTAGCGTAAACTCGAAGTCCAGGCTTGCTTATGCGCTTTAGACCAGTAATAACGCGTTCGTTATTAGCACCGTACTTTAAGAAGATACGGATGATCCCTTGTTTGTTGTCTTCGATAAATTCGACATCACGTACGAAACCTTCGCGCTTTAGGATTTCAGCAATTTCTTTTTTCAAATTAGAAGCAGGCACTTCTAATTTTTCGTGACGCACCATGTTCGCATTACGAATGCGAGTAAGCATATCAGCAATTGGATCTGTCATGACCATTATTTTTACCTCCTTCCCAACTTCTAGTTTTACCAGCTAGCTTTTTTAACACCAGGAATTTGTCCTTTGTATGCTAATTCACGGAAACAAATACGGCAAAGCTTAAATTTACGGTATACAGAGTGTGGACGTCCGCAACGTTCGCAGCGTGTATACTCTTGTACTTTGAATTTAGGCGTGCGTTGTTGTTTCGCAATCATTGACTTTTTAGCCACGTTTTCGCCTCCCTTATTTAACGATTACTTTTGGAATGGCATTCCAAATTGAGTTAAAAGTTCACGTGATTCTTCATCAGTGTTTGCAGTCGTTACGATAACGATATCCATACCACGAACTTTGCTTACTTTATCGTAATCAATTTCAGGGAAGATTAATTGTTCTTTAATACCCAATGTATAGTTACCGCGACCATCGAAAGCTTTTTTAGAAACCCCACGGAAGTCACGTACACGTGGTAAAGAAACGGAAACTAATTTATCCAAGAATTGGTACATGCGCTCACCGCGAAGGGTAACCTTTGCACCGATTGGCATACCTTCACGAAGACGGAAGCCAGCGATAGATTTTTTCGCACGAGTTACGACTGGTTTTTGACCAGTAATAGTAGCAAGTTCTTCTACTGCATTGTCAAGTGCCTTAGCATTTGCAACAGCGTCACCAACACCCATGTTTATAACAATTTTATCAAGTTTAGGAACTTGCATAACTGATTCATAATTGAATTTGCTCATAAGAGCTGGAGTTACTTCTTTAACGAATTTTTCTTTTAGGCGGTTCACTTATGGTACCTCCCTTCTAAAATTTTAACTATTTATCTAAAACTTCACCGGATTTTGCTACGCGTACTTTTTTGCCATCAACCGTTTTGTAACCTACGCGAGTCGGGTTACCTGATTTAGGGTCGATAGGCATAACGTTTGATACATGAATTGGAGCCTCAAAACTGATAATTCCGCCTTGTGGGTTCACTTGTGAAGGTTTAGAGTGTTTTTTCACGATGTTTACGCCTTCCACTAGTACACGGCTTTCTTTAGGATAAGCTGCGAGGATCACGCCTGTTTTGCCTTTATCCTTGCCAGACATAACTCTGACTTTATCACCTTTTTTTACATGCATCAGTAAGCACCTCCTTAAAGGCAATTGATTTTAAAATTATAATACTTCTGGAGCTAAAGATACGATTTTCATAAAGTTGTTATCGCGAAGTTCGCGGGCAACTGGTCCAAAGATACGAGTTCCACGTGGGCTCTTGTCATCTTTGATGATAACACATGCGTTTTCATCAAAACGAATGTAAGAACCATCAGGACGACGTGCGCCTGTCTTTGTACGAACAATAACTGCCTTAACAACGTCACCTTTTTTAACAACGCCACCAGGTGTTGCTTGTTTTACGGTACAAACGATCACATCACCGATATTAGCGGTTTTGCGACCAGAACCACCAAGAACTTTAATCGTAAGTACTTCACGAGCACCAGAGTTGTCAGCAACTTTTAAACGTGATTCTTGTTGAATCATGTGTGTAACCTCCCTTCGGAAATGTTGCGTTATCCGAACAATTAAATAATAACTGCTTTTTCTACTACTTCAACTAAACGGAAGCGTTTAGTAGCTGAAAGTGGGCGAGTTTCCATGATACGTACAACATCGCCGATTTTTGCTGTGTTTTGCTCATCATGAGCTTTAAACTTTTTAGAGTACTTAACGCGTTTACCGTATAACGGATGCTTTTTATGTGTTTCGACAAGAACAGTAACGGTTTTATCCATTTTGTCAGAAACCACGCGTCCAGTGTAAACTTTGCGTTGGTTGCGTTCACTCATTGTGTGAACCTCCTCTCGGGTAATTACTTATTAACGCTGATTTCTCTTTCACGAACAACAGTCTTCATGCGAGCAATAGCTTTACGTACTTCACGAATACGAGCTGTGTTTTCAAGTTGTCCTGTCGCCAATTGAAAGCGAAGGTTGAAAAGCTCTTCTTTTAGAGATTTTACTTTTTGTTCAATTTCAGCAGTGGTAAGGTCACGTAGTTCATTAGCTTTCACTTGATTCACCACCAATTTCTTCTCGTTTTACAAACTTACACTTTACAGGTAGTTTGTGCATTGCAAGTCGAAGTGCTTCACGTGCAACTTCTTCAGAAACACCGGCAATTTCAAACATAACTTTCCCAGGCTTAACAACTGCTACCCAGCCTTCAGGAGCCCCTTTACCAGAACCCATCCGAACTTCTAGTGGTTTAGCAGTATATGGCTTATGTGGGAAGATTTTAATCCAAACTTTACCGCCACGTTTCATGTAACGTGTCATGGCAATACGGGCTGCTTCGATTTGACGGTTCGTAATCCAAGAAGCTTCAGTAGCTTGTAGACCGAATTCACCGAAAGTTACTTCAGTGCCGCCTTTCGCGTTACCACGCATTTTACCACGGTGTTGACGGCGATATTTTACGCGTTTTGGCAATAACATGTTTATTTGCCTCCTTCCGCATTTTTCTTCTTAGTAGGAAGGACTTCTCCCTTATAGATCCACACTTTTACGCCTAGCTTACCATAAGTGGTATCGCCTTCAGCCGTAGCATAGTCGATATCTGCGCGAAGCGTATGAAGTGGAACAGTTCCTTCGCTGTAATGTTCAGCACGAGCGATATCTGCTCCGCCTAAACGACCAGAAACTTGTGTTTTGATACCTTTCGCACCAGCACGCATAGCACGTTGAATAGCTTGCTTTTGTGCACGACGGAAAGATACACGATTTTCTAATTGACGAGCAATATTTTCAGCAACTAGTTTCGCATCAAGATCCGCTCTCTTAATTTCAAGGATGTTAATGTGAACACGTTTGCCAGTTAATTGGTTTAGTGCTTTACGAAGTGCTTCAACTTCCGTACCGCCTTTACCGATTACCATACCAGGCTTAGCTGTATGAACTGTAACGTTCACACGGTTAGCAGCACGTTCGATTTCAACTTTAGAAACAGAAGCATCTTTTAAACGTTTCGTGATATACTCACGAACTTTAAGGTCTTCGTGTAAAAGAGTAGCGAAGTCTTTACCTGCGTACCACTTAGATTCCCAATCTTTAATGATTCCGATACGCAAACCGACTGGATTTACTTTTTGACCCACAGATTATCCCTCCTTCTTTTCTGTTAATACGATTGTAATGTGGCTTGTGCGTTTGTTAATTTGGCTAGCACGGCCCATAGCGCGCGGACGGAAACGTTTCAACGTTGGTCCTTCGTCAACGAATGCTTGTTCAACAACTAAATTATTAACGTCCATTTCATAGTTGTGTTCAGCATTTGCCATAGCTGACTTTAATACTTTTTCCACGATTGGAGAAGCAGCCCTAGGAGTGAGATTTAAAATCGCCACCGCTTCACCAACTTGCTTTCCTCGGATTAAATCAACGACTAAACGTGCTTTACGAGGAGCAATACGAACTGTTCTTGCAACAGCTTTAGCTTGCATTTGGATGCCCTCCTCTCTTAACGTCTTGTTTTCTTGTCATCATTGCCATGTCCTTTGTAAGCACGTGTTGGAGCGAATTCTCCAAGCTTGTGTCCTACCATGTCTTCAGTAACATATACAGGTACATGTTTGCGACCATCATAAACAGCGATTGTGTGGCCGATAAATTGTGGGAAGATCGTAGAACGTCGAGACCAAGTTTTAATAACTTGCTTACTCTCAGTTTCATTTAACTTTTCGACCTTAACCATTAAATGATCATCAACAAATGGTCCTTTTTTTAAGCTGCGACCCATGAAGGAACCTCCCTTCGTGACTGTTCTACGGTCCTATCTATGAACCGTAGGTTAGTCCCGTTATTTTTTACGACGACGTACAATAAACTTATCTGATTTATTCTTCTTCTTACGTGTTTTGTATCCAAGAGTTGGTTTACCCCATGGAGACATTGGTGATTTACGACCGATTGGTGAACGTCCTTCACCACCACCGTGTGGGTGATCATTAGGGTTCATAACAGATCCACGAACAGTTGGACGTTTGCCTAACCAACGAGAACGACCTGCTTTACCAATTTTAATAAGTTCGTGTTGTTCGTTTCCTACTTGACCGACAGTTGCACGGCACTCAGCAAGAATCATTCGAACTTCACCAGAGTTTAAACGTACTAATACGTATTTTCCTTCTTTACCAAGTACCTGCGCGCTAGTTCCAGCAGAACGAACCAACTGACCGCCTTTTCCTGGTTTTAATTCGATGTTGTGTACTACTGTACCAACAGGAATGTTTGCTAATGGAAGTGCGTTACCTACTTTAATATCAGCCTCAGGGCCTGACATAACTTCCATGCCAACTACTAGGTTTTTAGGAGCTAAAATATAACGTTTTTCTCCATCCACGTAATTGATTAATGCAATATTGGCAGAACGGTTTGGATCATACTCAATTGTAGCAACGCGTCCTGGAATGCCATCTTTGTTACGTTTAAAATCAATTAAACGATATTGACGCTTATGGCCGCCACCTTGATGACGAACAGTTAACTTACCTTGGTTATTACGGCCGCCTTTTCTCGTTAGCGGAGCTAAAAGAGATTTTTCTGGAGTGCTAGTTGTGATTTCAGCGAAATCAGAAGTAGTCATTCCGCGACGACCATTGGAGGTAGGTTTGTACTTTTTAATCGCCATGTTAATTCCCTCCTCTTCTTGTTAGGTTCTTATGCTTCAAAGAATTCGATTTCTTTGCTGTCAGCAGTTAATTTTACAATTGCTTTACGACGTTTGTTTGTGTATCCGCCGAATTTACCCATACGTTTGAATTTACCTTTGTAGTTCATGATGTTTACTTTTTCAACTTCAACGCCGAAGATCTCTTTAACAGCATCTTTGACTTGAGTTTTATTAGCTCTAACATCAACTTCGAACGTATATTTCTTTTCAGCCATTAGGTCAGTAGAACGCTCAGTGATAACGGGGCGCTTAATGATATCGCGTGCATCCATTATGCAAGCACCTCCTCTACTTTTTCAACCGCTGCTTTAGTCATGATTAATTGGTCATGATTAACAACGTCTAAAACGTTGATTCCATCAGCTGTTACAACTGTTACTCCAGGAATGTTACGAGCAGATAATGCCACGTTCTCATCAAGGTCAGCAGTAACGATTAGTGCTTTTTTCTCAACAGAAAGGCCACCTAATACTGATTTGAATTCTTTTGTTTTTGGAGCATCGAAAGCAAGGCTTTCTAATACTAGAATATTTTCTTCTAATACTTTAGAAGATAGTGCCGATTTAATAGCTAAACGGCGTACTTTCTTCGGTAATTTGTAGCTATAGCTGCGTGGTGTAGGTCCGAAAACAGTACCACCTCCGCGCCATTGTGGAGAACGGATTGACCCTTGACGTGCACGGCCAGTTCCTTTTTGACGCCATGGTTTACGACCACCGCCGCGTACTTCAGAACGAATTTTTGTTTTATGAGTTCCTTGACGTAAAGAAGCTCGTTGCATAATAATCGCTTCGAATAATACGTGTTGATTAGGCTCAATACCAAAAACCGCTTCATTAAGTTCAAGTTCACCAACTTGTGAACCGTTTTGGTTTAATAATGCTACTTTAGGCATTCTTGTGTTCCTCCTTTCTGAAAAGGTAATTATGCTTTAACCGCACCTTTGATTTTTAATAATGCTTTTCTTGCACCTGGTACGTTACCTTTGATTAAAAGCAAGTTGCGTTCTGTATCAACCTTAATGATTTCAAGGTTTTGAACAGTAACTTGATCTCCACCCATGCGGCCTGGTAATAATTTACCTTTGAATACACGGTTTGGAGCAACAGGTCCCATTGAACCAGGGCGACGATGATAACGTGAACCGTGAGCCATTGGGCCGCGAGATTGTCCGTGGCGTTTGATAACACCTTGGAAACCTTTACCCTTTGAGATTCCTGTTACATCTACGATATCGCCTGCAGCGAAAATATCAACTTTGACTTCTTGACCAACTTCATATGCTGCTAAGTCGTCTCCGCGGAATTCGCGAATGAAGCGCTTAGGAGCAGTATTTGCTTTTGCAACGTGGCCCTTTTCAGGTTTGTTAGATAATTTTTCACGTTTATCTTCAAATCCAAATTGAACAGATACATATCCGTCGCTATCAACTGATTTCTTTTGAAGAACTACGTTTGGAGCTACCTCAACCACTGTTACAGGGATTAAGTTGCCGTTTTCTGCAAATACTTGAGTCATACCAATCTTTCTTCCTAAGATTCCTTTGGTCATGTAAGTCACACCTCCTGAATAATTTATTATTTATCTTGATTATAGTTTGATTTCGATATCAACACCTGATGGTAAATCTAAACGCATTAACGCATCAACTGTTTGTGGAGTTGGGTTAACGATGTCGATTAGACGCTTATGTGTCCGCATTTCAAATTGTTCACGAGAATCTTTGTACTTATGAACCGCACGAAGAATCGTGTAAACAGACTTTTCAGTTGGCAACGGAATTGGACCAGAGACAGCCGCACCAGAACGTTTTGCTGTTTCAACGATTTTTTCTGCAGATTGATCAAGGATTCTGTGATCATATGCTTTTAGACGGATACGAATTTTTTGTTTTGCCATTATTTTCCCTCCTTTATTCGCCTATTTTCAAAATAGACATTCTCAGTGGAAATTTCCCACACACTCGCCATGGCAAAGCGGCCGGGTGTGTCAGCAACCTTCCACATCATCGCAGTCAAAGACCAACATTGTCTATTATACATAAAACATAAAGTAAACGCAACATTTATTACGATTATTTTTTTACGTCCATGTGTTTAACACTTTTCCTATTATAAAGGCTGGGAAAGACAATTACAATACCATTTATTAATCTCCAAAAATCTCCTAATTCCGACTTTGTATCGATCTATATTATATAGAAGAAACACGTTATTATGGACAAAAAAAAGCAGATGGATCGTCACCCATCTGCTTTTTCTATAAATTAATTACTCTTGGATTGTTGTGATTGAACCTGAACCAACTGTACGTCCGCCTTCACGAATTGAGAACTTAGTTCCTTCTTCGATAGCAACTGGAGCGATTAGTTCAACAGTCATTTCAATGTGATCGCCAGGCATAACCATTTCTACGCCTTCTGGAAGATTACAAATACCAGTAATATCAGAAGTACGGAAATAGAATTGTGGACGATAGTTTGAGAAGAATGGAGTATGACGTCCACCTTCTTCTTTAGATAAAACGTAAACTTGTGCTTTGAACTTTGTGTGTGGAGTGATGGATTTTGGCTTTGCCAAAACTTGTCCACGCTCGATTTCTTCACGAGCAACACCACGAAGAAGGGCACCAATGTTGTCACCAGCTTCAGCAAAGTCAAGAAGCTTACGGAACATTTCTACACCTGTTACAGTAGTAGATTTTGGTTCTTCAGTGAAACCTACGATTTCAACTACGTCACCAACTTTAACTACACCACGCTCAACACGTCCTGTAGCAACTGTACCACGACCAGTGATTGAGAAAACGTCCTCAACTGGCATCATGAAAGGTTTATCAGTGTCACGAGTTGGAGTTGGGATGAATTCATCAACAGCAGCCATAAGCTCAAGAACTTTTTCTTCCCAAGCAGCTTCGCCTTCTAATGCTTTAAGAGCAGAACCTTTGATAACAGGAGTGTCATCGCCAGGGAAATCGTATTCAGTTAATAGATCACGAATTTCCATTTCTACTAATTCAAGAAGTTCTTCGTCATCAACCATATCACATTTGTTCATGAATACAACAAGGTAAGGAACACCTACTTGACGAGAAAGAAGGATGTGCTCACGAGTTTGTGGCATTGGGCCATCAGTAGCAGATACTACTAAGATACCGCCGTCCATTTGAGCAGCACCAGTGATCATGTTTTTAACATAGTCAGCGTGTCCTGGGCAGTCAACGTGTGCATAGTGACGGTTGTCAGTTTCATATTCAACGTGAGCTGTAGAGATTGTGATTCCACGTTCTTTTTCTTCTGGTGCACCATCGATTTGATCATATGCACGAGCTTCTGCTTTACCTGTTTTTGCAAGTACAGAAGTGATTGCAGCTGTTAAAGTAGTTTTACCATGGTCAACGTGTCCGATAGTACCAATGTTAACGTGTGGCTTTGAACGGTCGAATTTAGCTTTTGCCATTTGGAAAATCCTCCTTTGGATTATAAAAGTTTAAGTATATTTTATAGAAACTGCGAAAATGGTTGTCCATTATTCACAGTTTCTATAGGTACATAAGTAGTTATACTTTAAAGAAAGGCGAAAATCAATTATTCACCTTTATTTTTTTTGATGATTTCTTCAGAAAATTGATTTTGGTACTTCTTCATAGTGATCAAAGTGCATAGAGAATACTCCACGACCTTGTGTACTTGAACGAAGTGCTGTTGCATAACCAAACATTTCTGAAAGTGGAACCATTGAACGGACAACTTGTGCGTTACCGCGTGCTTCCATACCTTCAACACGGCCACGGCGTGCAGTAATTTGTCCCATGATATCACCTAGGTAATCTTCTGGGATAACAACTTCCACTCTCATGACTGGTTCAAGGATACATGGTTGACATTTTGAAGCAGCATTCTTAAGAGCCATTGATGCAGCAATCTTAAACGCCATTTCAGAGGAGTCAACATCATGGTAAGATCCGTCAAACAATCTAGCCTTAATATCCACTAACGGATAGCCAGCAAGCACACCACGGTCTAAAGCATCTTCAAGACCAGCTTGAACTGCAGGGATGTATTCACGAGGAACGACACCACCGACAATACCGTTTTCGAATTCGAAGCCTTTACCAGCTTCATTTGGAGAGAATTCAATCCAAACATGTCCGTATTGTCCGCGTCCACCAGATTGACGTGCGAACTTTCCTTCAACTTGCGCTGAACCTTTGAAAGTTTCACGATAAGCAACCTGTGGTGCACCTACGTTTGCTTCAACCTTAAATTCACGACGCATACGGTCAACAATGATATCAAGGTGAAGCTCACCCATACCGGCTATAATAACCTGTCCAGTCTCCTGGTCAGTATGTGCACGGAATGTCGGATCTTCTTCTTGAAGTTTTTGTAATGCAGTCGTCATTTTGTCTTGGTCTGCTTTTGATTTTGGTTCAACTGAAAGTTCAATTACTGGCTCAGGGAATTGCATTGACTCAAGAATTACCTGACTCTTGTCATCACAAAGTGTGTCTCCAGTAGTTGTATCTTTCAAACCTACAGCAGCAGCAATGTCACCAGCAAAAACTTTTGTGATTTCTTGACGGCTGTTTGCGTGCATTTGCAGGATACGTCCGATACGTTCACGCTTGCCTTTTGTTGAGTTCTGGACATATGATCCAGACTCTAAAGTACCAGAGTAAACACGGAAGAACGTTAATTTACCAACATAAGGGTCTGTCATAACTTTGAATGCTAGAGCTGAGAATGGCTCATCGTCATTTGAATGACGTTCAACAATTTCCTCTTCATCATCCACTGAATGTCCTTTAATCGCAGGTACATCTAATGGTGATGGAAGGTAATCGATGACAGCATCCAACATTAATTGAACACCTTTGTTTTTGAAAGCTGATCCACAGATAACAGGATAGAATTCAACATTAACAGTACCTTTACGAATTCCAGCTTTAAGCTCTTCCTTCGTAATCTCTTCACCACTTAGGTATTTCTCCATTAATTCTTCATCAAGTTCTGCTACTGCTTCAACTAATTTCTCATGGTATTCTTCAGCAAGTTCGCGGTGTTCTTCCGGAATTTCACGTACTTCAATATCAGTACCTAAATCGTTACCGTAGAATACTGCGTTCATTTCCACAAGGTCAATGATTGCTGAGAATTGGTCTTCAGCACCGATTGGTAACTGAATTGGATGTGCATTCGCTTGCAGGCGGTCATGAAGTGTTCCTACAGAATATAAGAAGTCAGCTCCAATTTTGTCCATTTTATTTACGAATACAACACGTGGTACTCCGTAGGTTGTTGCTTGACGCCAAACTGTTTCAGTTTGAGGTTCAACACCTGATTGCGCATCTAGTACAGCTACCGCACCATCAAGAACACGTAGGGAACGTTCAACTTCAACTGTGAAGTCTACGTGTCCTGGAGTGTCGATGATATTTACGCGGTGGCCCTTCCATGATGCAGTTGTTGCTGCGGAAGTGATTGTGATTCCGCGCTCTTGTTCCTGCTCCATCCAGTCCATCTGAGAAGCACCTTCGTGTGTTTCACCGATTTTATGAATCTTACCGGTGTAATAAAGGACACGCTCAGTGGTGGTCGTTTTACCGGCATCGATGTGTGCCATGATACCGATATTACGTGTATTTTCTAAGGAGAACTCTCTTGCCATTGGGTCTTTCTCCTTCCTAGTATGAAAGTGTTTTTATATTGAAGGTTAAATTACCAACGATAGTGAGCAAACGCTTTGTTTGCTTCTGCCATTTTGTGTGTATCTTCACGCTTCTTCACAGATGCACCAGTGTTGTTAGCTGCATCCATGATTTCGTTAGCTAAACGCTCTTCCATCGTTTTTTCACCGCGATTACGTGAATAGTTCACTAACCAACGAAGACCAAGAGTTGTACGGCGATCAGGACGCACCTCAACTGGAACTTGGTAGTTAGCACCACCGACACGGCGAGCTTTAACTTCAAGTACCGGCATGATGTTTTTCATCGCTGCATCGAATACTTCCATTGGCTCTTTGCCAGAACGTTCACGAATAGTGTTAAACGCAGAGTAAAGAATTTCTTGTGACTTACCTCTTTTACCGTCAACCATCATTTTGTTGATTAGACGAGTAACTAATTTTGAATTGTATAGCGGATCAGGTAAAACGTCTCTTTTTGCTACAGGACCTTTACGTGGCATGTATTTTCCTCCTTTCAAAGAAGCTTCTATTTAGTATGATTATTTCTTCGCTGCTTTTGGTCTCTTAGTACCATATTTTGAACGACCTTGCATACGGTTGTTTACACCAGCCGTATCAAGTGCACCACGTACGATGTGATAACGTACCCCCGGTAAGTCTTTTACACGTCCTCCACGAATAAGAACAACACTGTGCTCTTGAAGGTTGTGGCCAATACCAGGAATGTATGCAGTCACCTCGATACCGTTTGTCAAACGTACACGTGCATATTTACGTAACGCTGAGTTCGGTTTCTTCGGAGTCATTGTACCAACACGAGTACATACTCCGCGTTTTTGCGGTGAAGATACATTAGTTTGTGATTTTTTAAAGCTATTATAACCTTTATTTAGCGCTGGAGATTTTGACTTCTCTGCCGCTGATTGACGTGGCTTGCGCACTAGTTGGTTAATAGTAGGCATGATTTGTTTCCTCCCTTCATTATTTGTAAGTCCACACATCCAGGTGGTTCATTTTTTTGCAAAAAACAAAGTTCTTGCAGACTTCTCTATCTACAAAAACAGTTTTTAACGGATAATTGCAACAGCTGCCGCACCCACTTCAATTCCACATGCTTTGCCGAGTTTTTTCATCGAATCCACAAATAGAACTGGAACGTCGAACGAGTTAGCTTCAGCAACGACCTTTGCTGTAACCTTAGGTTCAGCATCGCTTGCCACCACTAATTCAAGTACAAGACCTTCCTTAAGTGCTTTGACTGTTTGTTTTGTTCCTATAATGACCTTCTGTGCCTGTAATACTTTTTCATAAGACATTGATCATATCCTCCAAAGTATCAGGTGAATAGGAGCACCTTTGATATAGTAACATCTATATAATTAGATGTCAACCAATGATTTTACTTTTTTATACAGAGACTGACAAAAATACTTTATTTCTTTAAATACGGTACCTGCAATTGTTCCGCAGGTACCGTAGTAATTAATTAATCGATTGCTACTGTTTCCTCGGATGTGGTATCACGTAATACCGGCTCCGCTTTACGGTAGCGCTGCATTCCTGTTCCAGCAGGAACGAGTTTACCGATGATAACATTTTCCTTCAAGCCAAGCAATTCATCGCGCTTGCCTTTGATCGCCGCATCGGTAAGAACTCTTGTTGTTTCCTGGAACGATGCTGCGGATAAGAATGAATCTGTTTCAAGCGATGCTTTTGTAATACCAAGTAATACTGGACGTCCTGTTGCAGGCAATTTACCTGCAAGCAATGCTTTTTCATTTGCATCGGTGAACTGGTGAATATCAAGGAGTGTACCTGGAAGCACATCCGTCTCACCTGCATCACTGACACGAATTTTGCGAAGCATTTGTCGAACCATTACTTCGACGTGTTTATCGCCAATTTCTACCCCTTGCATGCGGTAAACTTTCTGTACTTCACGCAATAGATACTCTTGGACTGATGTTACGTCTTTTACTTTAATTAATTCCTTCGGATCAATCGAACCTTCTGTTAATTCTTGACCACGTTCAACATGGTCATTGATTGCCACTTTCACGCGTGCTGTATATGGTGCATTGTAGGTACGAGATTCAACTTCACCTTGAACCACGATTTCATGCTGGCGGTCTTTTCCTTCATTAATGCCAACTACGACACCTTCAATTTCAGAAATAACAGCTTGACCTTTAGGGTTACGTGCTTCAAAAATCTCCTGGATACGCGGTAAACCTTGAGTAATATCGTCTCCCGCAACACCGCCGGTATGGAACGTACGCATGGTTAACTGTGTACCTGGCTCACCGATTGATTGGGCAGCGATAATACCAACCGCTTCACCGACCTCAACCTCTTGGCCTGTTGCCAAGTTACGGCCATAACATTTTTTACATACGCCGTGACGAGTATTACATGTAAACGCAGAGCGGATTTTTACTTCTTCAATACCTGCTCCAACGATTATTTCTGCTAAGTCTTCCGTAATTAGTCCATTTTCAGGAACGAGTACTTCGTTTGTTTCAGGATGTTTGATCGCTTTACGTGCATAACGGCCAATTAAGCGTTCATCCAATCCTTCGATAATTTCTGTACCGTCTTTTAAAGCACTGATGAGGAAACCTCGATCGGTACCACAGTCATCTTCACGAACAATAACATCTTGAGCCACGTCAACAAGACGACGGGTCAAGTATCCGGAATCGGCTGTTTTAAGTGCAGTATCGGCAAGACCTTTACGAGCACCGTGTGTCGAGATAAAGTACTCTAATACGGTTAATCCTTCACGGAAACTTGACTTGATCGGTAATTCAATGATCCGTCCAGCCGGGTTGGCCATCAAACCACGCATACCTGCAAGCTGCGTAAAGTTAGAGGCGTTACCACGGGCACCGGAATCACTCATCATAAAGATTGGATTTGTTTTGTTCAAGGACTTCATTAGTTTTCCTTGAATGGTGTCTTTAGCCGCACTCCAGATGGCAATAACGCGATCGTAACGCTCATCCTCGGTAATCAAACCACGTCTGAATTGCTTCATTACGTTATCTACTTTACCTTGGGCATCATGGAGAATTTGCTGCTTTTCTCCTAGTACGACGATGTCAGCTACACCAACGGTAATACCAGCCTTTGTAGAATGCTTAAATCCTAAGTCCTTCATCCGGTCAAGCATTTTAGACGTTTCGGTAATTTTGAAACGTTTAAATACTTCTGCAATGATATTTCCAAGGATTTTCTTTTTAAACGGATCGATCAATGGCATTTCTTTAATCTTCGCCTTAATGTCTTCGCCTTTTTCAACGAAATACTTTTCAGGTGTTTCGACTTCTAGATTATGTCTTGTTGGTTCATTGATATATGGGAATGACTTCGGAAGAATTTCATTAAAAATAAGCTTTCCAACCGTTGTGATTAATAGCTTATTATTTTGTTCTTCAGTAAAAGTTTCATTTCCTAATGAACCGGCATGAACAGCGACACGTGTATGATAATGTACGTATCCATTTTGATAGGCAAGGATGGCTTCACTTGTATCTTTAAAAATCATCCCTTCGCCAACAGTGCCTTCACGCTCTAAGGTCAAGTAATAGTTACCTAGTACCATATCCTGAGATGGAGTAACAACCGGCTTCCCATCTTTAGGATTCAAAATATTTTGTGCTGCAAGCATCAAAAGGCGAGCTTCCGCTTGTGCTTCTGATGATAACGGCACGTGAACAGCCATTTGGTCACCGTCGAAGTCCGCGTTGTATGCTGTACATACAAGAGGATGGAGTCGGATTGCCCGACCTTCAACAAGTGTTGGTTCAAATGCCTGAATCCCTAATCTATGCAATGTAGGGGCACGGTTTAGTAAAACCGGATGCTCTCTGATTACATCTTCAAGTACGTCCCAAACATCTGGAGATACCCGTTCAATCTTGCGTTTTGCAGATTTAATGTTGTGCGCTAATCCTTTTTCAACAAGCTCTTTCATAACAAATGGCTTGAATAATTCCAACGCCATTTCTTTTGGAAGGCCACATTGGTACATTTTTAAATTCGGACCTACTACAATAACGGAACGGCCGGAATAGTCAACCCGCTTCCCTAGTAAGTTTTGACGGAAACGCCCTTGTTTTCCTTTTAACATATGTGAAAGTGATTTTAACGGACGGTTACCAGGACCTGTAACAGGACGGCCACGGCGGCCATTATCAATCAAGGCATCTACTGCTTCTTGCAGCATCCGTTTTTCATTTTGTACGATAATACTTGGTGCACCAAGGTCTAACAAACGCTTTAAGCGGTTGTTCCGGTTGATCACACGACGATAAAGATCGTTTAGGTCGGATGTCGCAAACCTTCCTCCATCCAATTGAACCATTGGACGAAGTTCCGGAGGGATGACAGGCAGTACGTCAAGAATCATCCATGATGGCTCGTTTCCTGAATTACGGAATGCCTCTAGCACTTCAAGGCGTTTAATCGCACGAGTACGACGTTGACCTTGGGCTGTTTTTAATTCCTCTTTTAAACCGTCGACTTCTTTGTTTAAATCGATATCAGAAAGAAGCTTTTTAATGGCTTCAGCACCCATGGCAGCTTGGAATTTATTTCCGTACTTTTCACGATAGGCACGATATTCTTTCTCGGATAAAAGTTGTTTCCTATCAAGAGCCGTATCACCTGACTCCGTGACAACATAGGAAGCAAAATAAATAACTTCCTCCAATGCACGTGGGGACATGTCTAAAACAAGACCCATCCGGCTTGGAATCCCTTTAAAATACCAAATATGTGAAACAGGTGCAGCAAGTTCGATATGACCCATACGTTCACGGCGAACCTTTGCACGTGTTACTTCAACACCACAGCGGTCACAAACAACACCTTTATAACGGACGCGCTTGTACTTTCCACAATGACATTCCCAATCCTTAGTCGGACCGAAAATTCGCTCACAGAATAAGCCGTCTTTTTCAGGTTTTAATGTACGATAGTTAATGGTTTCTGGCTTTTTCACTTCTCCGAATGACCATGAACGGATTTTATCCGGTGAAGCAAGGCCAATTTTCATATACTCAAAATTATTAACGTCCAGCAAGGGGCCTACCTCCCTTTTGATCTCCAGGTTTTACCCTTATTGCGTTCTTTAATCCCCAAGCGTACGGCCCAGCGTACGCTTAGGAAAAGATGAATATTTACTCTTTCGAACCAACCTTTTCAGATTCAAGGTTTTGTGTCTCAGGGGCGATATTTAATGTGTCGACTTGCTGTAAGTCATCCTCATCTTCCATATCGCGCATTTCAATTTCTTCCTCGTCACCGGAAAGAATTTTTACATCCATTCCAAGACTTTGAAGTTCTTTAATTAACACTTTGAATGACTCAGGAACACCTGGTTCAGGCACATTTTCACCTTTGACAATGGCTTCATATGTTTTTACACGGCCCACTACGTCATCCGATTTCACGGTTAGAATTTCTTGTAGTGTGTATGCTGCACCGTATGCCTCCAATGCCCAAACTTCCATCTCACCAAAACGCTGTCCGCCAAATTGAGCTTTACCGCCAAGTGGCTGCTGCGTAACAAGTGAATAAGGTCCAGTTGAACGGGCATGCAATTTATCATCAACCATGTGAGCAAGTTTGATCATGTACATAACACCAACAGAAACACGGTTATCAAATGGTTCTCCGGAACGTCCATCATAAAGCACAGTTTTTGCATCGCGTGCCATACCTGCTTCTTCAATCGTTCCCCAAACATCTTCCTCACGTGCACCGTCAAATACCGGTGTAGCAACATGAATACCAAGATATCTTGCCGCCATACCTAAATGGAGCTCAAGAACCTGACCGATGTTCATCCGTGATGGAACCCCTAAAGGATTTAACATGATATCAACAGGTGTACCATCTGGTAAATATGGCATATCTTCCTCAGGCAAAATGCGGGAGATAACCCCTTTGTTACCGTGGCGTCCTGCCATCTTATCCCCTTGATGAATCTTACGTTTCTGAACGATATAGACACGAACAAGCTGGTTTACTCCTGGTGGAAGTTCGTCACCATCTTCACGATTAAAGACTTTAACATCATGAATGATCCCGCCACCGCCGTGTGGAACGCGCAGTGATGTATCACGGACTTCACGAGCTTTTTCTCCAAAAATCGCATGGAGGAGACGTTCTTCAGCCGTTAATTCTGTTACACCCTTAGGCGTCACTTTACCAACGAGAAGGTCACCGTCTTTTACTTCAGCACCAGTGCGGATAATCCCACGCTCATCCAAATTACGAAGGGCATCTTCACCGACGTTTGGAATATCACGAGTAATTTCCTCAGGTCCTAGTTTTGTATCACGAGATTCTGATTCATATTCCTCAATATGAATGGATGTATAAACATCGTCTTTAACAAGACGTTCACTCATAATGATGGCATCTTCATAGTTATAGCCATCCCATGTCATAAAGGCAACAAGAACGTTACGTCCAAGGGCTAATTCACCAAGCTCCATGGATGGACCATCAGCAAGAATCTCACCCTTTTTCACCCGATTACCAACGGCAACGATTGGACGTTGATTATAGCAGGTACCTTGGTTGGAACGGATAAACTTTAACAATCGATATTTTTTAAGATTGCCCTTAACCTCTTGGCCATCCACTTCTTTCATTTCACGAACCCATACTTCGCGGGCCTCTACATGTTCGACAATACCATCATGTTTACAAATAACCGCTGCTCCCGAGTCTTTCCCTGATACATATTCCATACCAGTTCCAACTCTTGGTGCTTCCGGCTGCATTAACGGTACTGCCTGACGCTGCATGTTCGCACCCATTAAGGCACGGTTAGAGTCATCATTTTCTAGGAACGGAATACATGCTGTCGCTGCAGAAACAACCTGCTTCGGCGATACATCCATGTAGTCAATCCTGTCACGGTTTACAACCGTGTTTTCACCACGAAAACGTGCAACAACTTCATCATCCAAGAAGGTACCATCGTCACCCAGACGAGAGTTCGCCTGCGCTACCACATAGTTATCTTCTTCATCAGCTGTTAAGTAGTCAATTCGGCTCGTTACTCTACCAGTATCCGGATCTACCCGGCGATATGGTGTTTCAATAAAACCAAATCGGTTTACTTTTGCGTAAGATGATAATGAGTTAATTAAACCAATGTTTGGACCTTCCGGTGTTTCAATCGGACACATACGGCCATAGTGGGAATAGTGAACGTCACGTACTTCCATCCCGGCACGTTCACGTGTTAAACCACCAGGTCCAAGTGCAGAAAGACGGCGCTTGTGTGTTAATTCAGCAAGCGGGTTGGTTTGATCCATGAACTGTGATAATTGAGAGCTTCCAAAGAATTCTTTGATGGAAGCGATAACCGGACGAATATTAATCAATTGCTGTGGTGTAATGGTAGCTGTGTCTTGAATCGACATTCTTTCACGAACCACACGTTCCATCCGGGATAACCCAATACGGAATTGATTCTGCAGCAATTCACCTACAGAGCGAAGACGTCTGTTACCTAAGTGATCGATATCATCGGTATCGCCTACTCCATGTAACAAGTTGAAAAAGTAGCTAATTGATGCAATGATATCTGCCGAAGTAATATTTTTAATCGGTTCTTCCACATAAGCATTACCCAATACATTAATGACCTTTTCATTTTCATCGCCAGGTGCATAGATTTTTATAGTTTGAAGGATTACTTCATCCTCTACAACTCCACCAACAGGATTAAAGCCTTTGAAATTGATATTCTTTTCAAGTGCCGGCAAAATTCTGTCAAGGTTTCTTCTATCAAGGAGTGTCCCTTTTTCAGCAATAATTTCACCCGTTTCAGGGTCTGCAAGTGACTCCGCTAAGCGCTGATTAAATAAGCGATTCTTAATATGAAGCTTTTTATTAATTTTATAGCGTCCTACATTTGCAAGATCATAACGTTTAGGATCAAAGAAACGAGATACTAATAAGCTCTTTGCATTATCAACGGTTGGCGGTTCGCCCGGACGAAGTCGTTCATAAATTTCCAAAAGCGCTTTGTCGACACCTTCTGTGTTGTCCTTCTCAAGTGTATTACGGATATACTCGTTATCCCCAATCAAATCAATGATTTCTTGATCAGAACCGAAACCAAGTGCACGCAAAAGAACCGTAACGGGCAGTTTCCGAGTACGATCTATTCTCACATATACGACATCTTTGGCATCTGTTTCGTATTCAAGCCAAGCGCCGCGGTTCGGAATGACAGTAGCCGTGAAGCCCTTCTTGCCATTTTTATCAAGTTTTCCACTGAAGTAAACGCTCGGTGAACGCACTAATTGAGAAACGATGACACGTTCTGCCCCATTGATGACAAACGTACCTGTTTCCGTCATAAGCGGAAAATCACCCATAAACACATCTTGATCTTTTACTTCGCCTGTTTCTTTGTTTACAAGACGTACTTTTACACGTAGTGGAGCTGAATATGTAACGTCCCGTTCTTTTGTTTCTTCAACAGAATATTTTGGATCGCCAAGACTGTAATCAATAAATTCTAGTGATAGGTTACCAGTAAAGTCTTCAATTGGTGAAATATCCTGGAACATTTCACGTAATCCCTCATCCAGAAACCATTGATATGAAGAGGTTTGGATTTCAATAAGATTTGGTAATTCTAAAACTTCACTGATTCGTGCGTAACTTCTTCGTTGGCGGTGTCGTCCATACTGAACTAGTTGACCTGTCAACTGATTCACCCCTCAAATCAAGCGTTATTTAATAAATCTATTAACGTCTATCAGGAGAACCTTTAGGTCCATCCTATTAGACAAAAAGAAAAAGGGTTTTTTACCCAAAAACCACATTTTCACATTTCGACTATTATTTTGTCATCATTTCCTTCAAATTCCACTTTTATACTTAAAAATAAGTATTTTTTAGGAATAATACGGAAATTATTATGATGGCATTTTATAATGCTACCACAACGGACATTTCGAGTCAACTACTTTATTGCCTTTATAATAAAATAGCCCTTCGATTTGTTAATAGTCTCAACTTCAGAGAATAGTGATCTTAATTTTTCCAGTGTAGATGGTGCGCCTTGTTTTTTTTGAATAACAACCCAAAGAGCGCCTGATGGAACAAGATGTTCGTAGCTTTGTTCAAAAATATCATGAACCGTCTTTTTTCCTGCCCTAATCGGTGGATTTGTTACTATGGCAGCGAAGTTATTTCCTTTAACAGATAACAACCGATCACTTTCATAGATTTCAACATTTTCAATTCGATTTAGCGATGCATTTTCACTTGCTAATTGGATGGCTCGTTCATTTACATCAACCATATGCACCGTACACCTTGGATTGTCTTTTGCAATCGATAAACCAATCGGGCCATAGCCGCAGCCTACATCAAGCACAAATCCTTCCGCATCCGGCATCACAAAAGACTCTATAAGTAAACGTGAGCCAAAATCTACTTCTCTTTTTGAAAAAACACCGTTATCGGTTTTAAAGCGAAATAGATGGTTTTTTAAGGTGTAATCCCAAAACACCGGATTACTTTCAACCTTCTGTGTTCGAGAATAGTAGTGTTCAGTCATCTGACTCACCTCCTGAGGAGAAAATAATTGAAGATAACCTGAGGATTTTCAACTTTCATAATTAAATCCAAAAAAAGCTCGCTTATTCAGCGAGCTTTTCTATAGAAAAATTACTTAACTTCAACGTTAGCTCCAACTTCATCAAGCTTAGCTTTGATTGCTTCAGCATCTTCTTTAGAAACGCCTTCTTTAACAGCTTTTGGAGTATTGTCAACAAGTTCTTTTGCTTCTTTAAGACCAAGACCAGTGATTTCACGAACCACTTTGATAACTTTGATTTTTTGATCGCCAGCGCTAGCTAGGATTACATCAAATTCAGTTTGCTCTTCAACAGCAGCAGCACCAGCTCCGCCTACCATTGCTACAGGAGCAGCAGCAGTTACGCCGAATTCTTCTTCGATTGCTTTTACAAGATCGTTAAGTTCTAAAACAGTCATAGATTTAACTGCTTCAATGATTTGTTCTTTAGTCATGATTAAGTTTCCTCCTTAGTTTTCGTTACGTTTATTTGTTGGGCACAAATTGTCCAGCTCCAGCTCCCAGCAGCTAGCGTCCTTCGCTCTTCTCCCTACGATAAGTCAACATCAGCTCGCTAACGCTCCCTGTGTTTCCTTTATCTCAGTTCGAAGCGCTCCAGGCCATACGCTGCTAAACGGTCGCTTCCGCTTTTCTATGCGCCTTGTTCTTCTTTTTGATCTGCCACTGCTTTTGCAGCAAGAGCAAGATTGCGAATTGGAGCTTGTAGTACGCTGAGTAGCATAGAAAGCAAGCCTTCGCGTGATGGTAGGTCTGCAAGAGCTTTAATCTCTTCAACTGTTGCGACATTTCCTTCGATTACACCTGCTTTAAGTTCAAGTGCTTCGTGTTTTTTCGCAAAGTCATTTAAGATTTTAGCTGGTGCTACTACATCTTCAGTACTGAACGCAATGGCGTTCGGACCTGTTAAAGCCTCGTTTAAACCAGAAAGTTCAGCTGCTTCAGCGGCGCGGCGAGCCATTGAGTTTTTATAAACTTTAAATTCAACGCCTGCTTCGCGAAGTTGTTTACGTAGTTCAGTTACTTCAGCAACTGAAAGGCCACGGTAATCAACAACAATAGTTGATACACTATTCTTTAACTTACCAGTGATTTCGTCAACGATCTGTTTTTTTACTTCGATTGCACTGCTCATCTTTACACCTCCTGTAGATTATCTACATTTATACCAGGCATGTAAATGCCTCCACATCGTTCTAGACATGGAGGCAGGATACAACAGCTAATTTACTCAGCTGATTCTATTCGCTACACCTCGGCAGGACATTAAGCCTTTTGGCACCTGCTGTCTACAGTACAAATGTTTTTTATTTAAACAACAAAATTGATTATAGTAAATCTACTTTGTTTTGTCAATTGGAAAAATTTATTTAACTGTAACAGATGAAGGATCTACCTTCACACCAGGTCCCATTGTTGAAGCAACAGTAACGTTCTTCATGTAGGTACCTTTTGCAGCTGAAGGTTTCACTTTTACCATCGTTTCAAAAATAGTGTTGAAGTTTTCAACAAGCTTTTCGTTTTCGAAAGATGCTTTACCGATTGGCACGTGGATGTTACCTGACTTGTCAACACGGTATTCAACTTTACCTGCTTTGATTTCGTTAATAGCACGAGTTACATCAAATGTAACTGTACCTGTTTTAGGGTTTGGCATTAAGCCTTTAGGGCCTAACACACGACCAAGTTTACCAACTTCACCCATCATATCAGGAGTTGCGACGATTACATCAAAGTCAAACCAACCTTGTTGGATTTTGTTAATGTATTCAGAATCTCCTACATAATCAGCGCCAGCTGCTTCTGCTTCTTTCACTTTCTCACCCTTCGCGAATACTAAAACGCGTTGAGTTTTACCAGTTCCGTTTGGAAGTACAACTGCACCACGGATTTGTTGGTCAGCTTTCTTAGGGTCAACGCCTAAACGGAAAGCTACTTCAAGAGTTGCATCAAATTTTGTGTAGTTTGTTTTCTTAGCAAGATCAATTGCTTCTGCAATTGGGTATGCTTTTAAGCGATCTACAAGCTTAGAAGCTTCTAAATACTTTTTACCTTTTTTAGCCATGTTTATTTCCTCCTAGATTGTGGTTTTAGCGGAATGTTACCTCCCACGAATAAAGGTTGCGCAATCACGCAACCTCACTCATTACAAACAGTTACACGGATTAGTCTTCGATAACAATACCCATGCTGCGTGCAGTACCTTCAACCATGCGCATTGCTGCTTCAACGCTTGCTGCGTTTAGGTCAGGCATTTTTTGTTCCGCAATCTCGCGTACTGTATCACGTTTTACTGTTGCTACTTTATTACGGTTAGGTTCACCAGAACCTGACTGAATTCCAGCTGCTACTTTCAATAAAACGGCAGCAGGAGGAGTTTTCGTAATAAATGTAAATGAACGGTCTTCAAAAACCGTGATTTCAACAGGAATGATCAATCCAGCTTGATCTGCTGTACGAGCGTTAAATTCTTTACAGAATCCCATGATGTTAACACCGGCTTGACCTAATGCAGGACCAACTGGCGGCGCTGGGTTTGCTTTACCAGCAGGAATTTGTAATTTAACGACTTTAATTACTTTTTTAGCCACGAGACACACCTCCTTAAAGTCCGTGATGTGGTAATTGGATCCTTAGGAACCCTCCCACTCAGGCATCTGTCTTTATATACTAATCATAAAGAACTTAAACATTAGTCTAGTCTCTCATTGGAGACATACTGACCTATGAAATAGTAACATTATTTAAAAATGATTTCAAGTTTTTTTACAATATAAGATATTTTTTCTTTGAAATCGTCTCTGATGAAGGCGCTTCTGCTTTTCTATTTAAAGTTTCTCAATTTGTGTAAATTCGAGTTCTACCGGTGTATCACGGCCAAACATATTGACTAAAACTTTAAGCTTAGCTTTATCCTTGTCCATCTCTTCAACAGACCCAGTAAAGTTCGCAAACGGACCTTCTTTTACGCGGACTGTTTCACCAATTTCATAGTCGATATCGATTCGCTTCTCTTCTACGCCCATGCGCTTCAGTAAATGAGTCACTTCTTCTGGAAGCAACGGCGTCGGCTTAGAACCAGAACCTGATGAGCCAACGAATCCCGTTACACCAGGTGTATTTCGTACGACATACCAGGAATCATCTGTCATGACAATTTCCACTAACACATAACCAGGGAAAACTTTTCGTTTTACAACCTTTTTCTTGCCATTTTTGATTTCAGTTTCTTCTTCCTCTGGTACAACCACACGGAAGATTTTATCCGCCATGCCCATTGATTCTACCCGTTTTTCTAAATTTGCCTTCACTTTATTTTCATAACCTGAGTACGTATGGACTACATACCAATTTTTTTCCATATAAGAGGACTAAATGTCCGTCCCTCCCTGTATTTTAATCGGAAATCTAATATATTCAAAAATAAAAAACCCGTCAAAACGGGCTTTTAGCTGAAATTTCCTTTATTGATTACCATTATACCATGAATGATAACGAATTATTCAAGAATTAAGCGAATCAATTTTGAAATCCCTAAATCGAGAACAGCAAAGAACACTCCAAAAAAAACAACTGTTGATAAAACAGTAACGGTAGAGCGAGTTAGTTCACCGCGTTTTGGCCAACTTACCTTTCTCATTTCACGGATAATATCACTGAAGAACTTCTTTATGCGTTTCATTCGTCGTAACCCCCAACTATCTTAAGTCGCTTTTGCTAGTACCAATTATCATTATTTTGTTTCCCGGTGGATGGTGTGGGTTGCGCAAGTTTTGCAGAATTTCTTTATTTCCAATCTCTCTGTCTGCTCCTGCTTGCCTACGGTCGAATAATTTCGCGAGCCGCAATCAACGCAGGCCAGGATAATTTTTTTGCTCATATTCGACACCTTCAATCCCTAAAAATGTAACACGACACCTAATTATTGTCAATATCCACTGAGAGCGGATTCATACTTATGACATATATCTCGTTAAAAATCAGAATGAGAATTCTCGAATTTCCAGGTAGCGTTCTAGCTTTCTTTTTACTCGTTGCAAGGCATTATCAATGGATTTCACATGACGATTAAGCTCTTCAGAAATCTCCTGATAGGATTGGCCATCTAAATAGAGTGCCAATACTTTCCGTTCTAAATCACTTAGTAATTCAGTCATCTTGACTTCTATATGGTCAAATTCCTCTTGATTGATAATTAGCTCTTCCGGATCCAGAACTTTAGTGCCCGACAATACATCCATCAACGTTCGGTCAGACTCCTCGTCATAAATAGGCTTGTCCAAGGATACATAGGAATTCAGCGGAATATGCTTTTGCCGTGTTGCCGTCTTAATTGCCGTGATAATTTGCCTTGTGATGCATAGTTCAGCAAATGCCTTGAATGAGGTAAGCTTGTCCTCACGGAAGTCACGGATCGCCTTGTAAAGACCAATCATCCCTTCCTGGACGATATCCTCTTTATCTGCCCCAATTAAAAAATAGGATCTTGCTTTCGCACGCACAAAATTACGATACTTATGGATTAAATAATCAAGCGCTTCACTATCACCTTGGTGCACCAAATCGACAATTTCTTCATCTTCCATTACGAAAAAGTGTTCGTTGATCCTAGTCCCGAAGTCTGTACTCAAAGTAGATCCCCTCCACCGAACATGCATAGATATTACTAGTATACAGTAGATATATATTGAAGTCGATGCCTATTTCTGCCCTCTGCGCCATTTTTCAAAAATTTCTGCCATTTCATCGCTAATCGGGATTTTGGAAACGGGTTTCTTCTCCTGGATCTTTTTTACTTTCTTTTCAATTCCTTTTTCGATCGATGACATTTCCAGAAGCAGTTCACGAGCGGATTTGCGTAGGGCCCCTTGTCCAAAAATGGCCCATTGCTCTGTAAAATCGGATGTAGCCACATGGATTTGTGTCCTTCGATTGTTTAGACTAATAGCCATTCTTTCAATCCGCTCATCTGCTGTTTCATTTTCTTTCGTAAAGATGACCTCAACTTTATGATTTTTATATTTTTGCTCTGTTCCTTGCACAAAGTAAGCATCAAATACAACAATGACACGGTAACCAGAAAAGGCTTGATATTCTGCCATTCTTTCCACTAACCGATCCCTTGCGGCAGGTAAATCCCGCTCCTTTAATGCCCTTAGCTCCGGCCAGGCACCAATAATGTTATATCCGTCGACAAGGAGGATATCCATATATACTACCTCGCAAGCGGGTGCCGTTTTCGATAAACCTCATACATGAGTAAGGATGCAGCAACTGAAGCATTTAACGAGGTCACTTTCCCGACCATCGGCATTTGAATCAGAAAATCACATTTATCACGAATTAGCCGTCCCATTCCTTTTCCCTCACTGCCGATCACTAAACCAAGTGGAAGTGTTCCATCCAGCTGCCGGTAATCTTCCTTTCCTTTTGCATCAGTACCAGCAATCCAAACGCCTCGTTCTTTTAACTCATCGATCGTCCGCGCCATATTTGTTACCCGGACAACTGGTATATACTCAATCGCACCTGTTGAGGCCTTCGCAACTGTTGCCGTTAAACCAACAGCCCTTCTCTTTGGAATAATGATGCCGTGTGCTCCGACTGCGTCAGCTGTCCGCATAATCGATCCAAGGTTATGCGGATCCTCAATTTCATCCAGCAACAAAAAGAAAGGTGCTTCATTTTTCTTTTCGGCTGCCGCGAATAAATCATCCATTTCTGCATATTGATAGGCAGCAACATAGGCTAAGACGCCTTGATGATTTTGATCACTGATTTGATCAATCTTTTTCTTTGGGACATATTGGACAATGACATGGGCTTCTTTTGCCAATTGCGTAATCTGTTGCATTTGACCACGCTGCGATCCTTCTGCAATTAAAATTTTATTAATATCCCGCTCCGATTTAAGCGCCTCAATAACGGGATTTTTTCCAACGATATAGTCCTCATTCACAGTACCGTTCCTCCTTTCTGTTCCTCAACATATAAAAACGCCTTCTCCACGAGCTCTTCTAAGCGCTCTTTCTTCTCTTCCAAAAATAAATAGCCCATTAATGCCTCAAAAGCTGTGCTGTAACGATACGTCTGAACATCGGTATTTTTTGGAACCGTGCCTGACTTTGCATTTCTGCCACGCATCACCACTGCTAATTCCTCTTCGTTTAAAACCTGGTGTTCCATCAGTTTAAATAGAACTTGGCACTGGGCCTTCGCGGAGACGTACGTTGTCGCTAAACGGTGCAATTGATGGGGTCTTACCTTACCGTTATAGAGAAGGTGTCGCCTCACATATGACTCAAAGACCGCATCGCCCATGTAGGCCAAGGCAAGGCTATTCAATTGTTTGGCATTGATGTTGTTTTCATAATCCAGCATGAATTAGCCTCTTTTCCACCTTGTGCCTTGCGCGGTATCTTCTAATATAATATTCATTTCCTTCAGCTGATCCCTGATTTGATCAGACAATTGGAAATTTCGATCCTTCCGTGCTTGATTCCGCTTTTCAATCAATGCATCAATTTCTTCATCCACCATTTCTTCACTGCCTAGTGTTAGCCCGAGCACACGGAAAAGCTCTTCAAATTGATTTGTAAAGGCATCAATGACCTCCACCGCTGTATTTTTTTCTAAAAGATAGTAATTGGCCAGCTTTGAAAGCTCAAATAAAACTGAAATAGCTAAAGCAGTATTAAAGTCGTCATCCATTGCCTCAATAAATGATTCCTGTAAAGCAGCCATTTTATCCAGCCACTCTTGATTATTATTGGTTAAATCTGTGCTGGCTTCTTTCCGATGTTTTAAATTTTGGTATGAAGTTGTTAAACGTTCATAGGCCGCCTTTGTGTTCTCCAATAATTCCTCACTATAATTAATCGGATTACGATAATGAACGGATAGGATAAAGAAGCGCAATACTTGCGGGTTATGCCGTTTAATAATATCATGCACTAACACGAAATTACCTAGTGATTTTGACATCTTTTCATTATCAATATTGATATAGCCGTTATGCATCCAATAACGGGAAAATAATTTTCCTGATAAGGCTTCTGATTGGGCAATTTCGTTTTCATGGTGCGGGAAAGTTAAATCTTGACCGCCGGCATGGATATCAATCGTTTCACCCAGATATTTTTTCGCCATTGCTGAGCACTCGATATGCCAACCAGGCCGTCCTGGTCCCCAAGGGCTATCCCAGAAGATTTCCCCTTCTTTCGCCGCTTTCCATAAAGCAAAGTCCAAATCATCTTGTTTCCTATCACCGACTTCAATCCTTGCTCCAACTTGCAGATCGTCAATCGATTGATGGGAAAGCTTACCGTATCCATCAAAGCTTCGTGTTCGGTAGTAAACGTCGCCTTCTGATTCATAGGCATAGTCTTTTTCAACTAATTGCTGAATGAAATCGATAATGATATCCATGTTTTCCATTACCCGTGGATGAACATCCGCTTTTTCACAGCCTAAAGCGGAAACATCTTCAAAGTAGGCGTTGATGAAGCGGTCAGCAACCGTTGGGACATCTACCCCTAACTGATGGGCGGCACGAATCAATTTATCATCAACATCCGTAAAGTTAGAGACATATTGGACATCAAAGCCGCGGTACTCCAAGTAGCGGCGAACCGTATCAAAAGTAATCGCCGGACGGGCATTACCGATGTGGATATAATTATAGACAGTCGGCCCGCAGACGTACATTTTTACCTTTCCTTCTTCTAATGGGATGAAGGCTTCTTTTTTTCTTGTGAGTGTATTATAAATTTGAATGGCCATTAACTTTAATCCCTTCTTCTTTTAATTCAAACAATTCCTCTTTTAGCTGATTTACCTCAGCTTGCATTTCTTTTAAGCGGTCGGCAATCGGATCCGGCAGGTCGCAATGGTTTAAATCTTTCCCAATTCGCTTTCCGTCCTGGATCACGACTCTGCCTGGAATTCCCACTACCGTCGAATTAGGAGGAACCTCTTTTAAGACCACGGAACCGCCGCCTATTTTGGAATTTTCGCCGATGGTAATCGACCCCAGTACCTTTGCCCCTGTGGCAATCAGGACATTATCTTTAATCGTCGGATGCCGTTTCCCTTTTTCTTTCCCCGTACCGCCGAGCGTCACTCCTTGGTATATAGTTACATTATCCCCAATTTCACACGTTTCCCCTATCACAACGCCCATACCGTGGTCAATAAAAAATCTCCTGCCTATTTTTGCCCCTGGATGGATTTCAATTCCCGTAAAAAATCGGCTTACTTGAGAAATGACTCGTGCCAGAAAGAATAATTTACGATTAAAGAACGCGTGTGCGATTCGATGTGACCAAATCGCATGTAAGCCTGAATACGTTAAGATAACTTCTAGATAACTCCTTGCCGCAGGATCTTGTTCAAAAACAACCTCGACGTCCTCCTTAAACTTTTTGAACATCGCCATTCCCCCCCTTTGTTTTTTTATAAAATAAAAAGCGCCCCTGTCGTATCGACAGAGACGCATGCTGCGTGGTTCCACTCTGATTAGACCCATTAGCTTGTTCCATGCATTCCTAATGAAAGCAGGGCTCCCTAGCTAAAAAAGTCTCACTCTAACTGTTAACGGATGGTTCCGCCCATATCTACTCAGGTGTTGATCCTTTTCGAAATGGGGCTCAGAGGGGCATTTCAAATTAGGAGAGGCTTAAACCACTTTCAGCCGGTGATGGTTCTCTCTTCCAAGCATCCTTTTTCTACTTTTCCTCTTCTACGCTTTAGATTATGAATTTACTTTCTTATACTATATTACATTTTGTCTTCAATGTTAACTAATAATTTTATGAATTCTATTTTGAACTTTATTTTTGCCTAAAAGCTCAATCGTCTCCGGCAGATCCGGGCCATGCGTCTGCCCTGTTACTGCCGCACGAATCGGCATAAACAGATTTTTCCCCTTTTGGCCAGTGGATTTTTGAACTGCCTTCATCGCCGCTTTAATGCCATCCGCTTGAAAGCTTTCTAGCTGATCAAGTTCATGAGAAAATGCCTTTAAAACTTCAGGAACGGTTTCCCCTGCTAAGATTTCCTTTGCATCTTCTTCGTACTCCGCATCCTCTTTAAAGAACATGTCTGATAGTCCAATGATTTCTGCACCAAAGCTCATTTTTTCTTGTAAAAGCGCAACTAATTGGCGAGTCCATTGATGCTCTTCATCGGTTAGACTGGCACTTACACGACCTGCCTTGATTAAGTGTGGGAGTGCAAGTTCAAGCACCCGGTCAACCTCTATCTTTTTCATGTATTGGTTATTCATCCACGTCAGTTTTTGTTTATCAAATAATGCCGGCGATTTTGATAGACGGCTTGCATCGAATAGTTCAATAAACTCATTCTTAGAATAAAGCTCTTCTTCACCCGCCGGTGACCAGCCTAGTAAGGTAATAAAGTTAAATAACGCTTCAGGTAGGTACCCAAGTTCTTCGTATTGCTCGATGAACTGAATAATGGATTCATCCCGCTTACTTAATTTTTTACGGCTTTCATTCACAATCAACGTCATGTGCCCAAAGACCGGTGGCTCCCAGCCTAATGCTTCATAAACCATCAGTTGCTTTGGTGTGTTAGAAATATGGTCATCACCGCGAAGCACATGGGAAATCTTCATTAAATAATCATCAACCGTTACCGCAAAATTATAGGTTGGCGTCCCATCCTTTTTAATAATGACCCAATCACCCATTCCTTCTGATTCAAAGGAAACAGGACCCTTAACCATATCATCAAACGTATAGGTCTTCCCTTCCGGTACAACCATTCGAATGCTTGGCTCACGGCCTTCTTGTTCAAGTTGATGACGCTCTTCCTCCGTTAAATGACGGCATTTACCAGAATAGTGAGGAGTTTCGCCGCGTTCCATTTGCGCTTCACGTTCTGCTTCAAGCTCTGCTTCGTTACAATAGCATTTATAGGCATGACCATCTGCTAACAATTGATTATAGTAGGTTTCATATAGGTCATTCCGCTCTGATTGACGGTATGGGCCGTATTCCCCTCCGACATCCACACTTTCATCCCAATCCATGCCAAGCCATTTTAAATACTTTAACTGGCTTTGCTCACCGCCAGCAATATTCCGTTTTTTATCAGTATCTTCAATCCGAATAATAAACTTCCCGCCTTGGCTGCGAGCAAATAAATAATTGAATAGCGCCGTACGGGCGTTTCCGATATGTAAATGCCCCGTTGGACTTGGCGCATATCTTACACGAACTTCGTTTGACATAGTAATAATGCCTCCAGTTAGAAAAGCGGAAGCGCCTTGCTCAGGGGCGTGAGTCTAGACAAGCCGGCGAGACGGATTGACTTATGACCCCGAGCCCCTAGGCGCTGCAGCTGGACACTTTTCTTAGTTAAATTTTTTCTTTGATTATTTTATCATTTCTTTTTTAATAAAACTACTACTTGGGAGGCAATGCCCTCTCCTCTACCGGTAAAACCAAGTTTCTCTGTCGTTGTTGCTTTTACGTTAATTTGTTCCGGTTCCGCCTCGAGTAGTTCCGCAATTCGGGTACGCATTTGCTCTATATAAGGAGCCATCTTCGGCTTTTGCGCGATAATAGTGCAATCAGCATTAACCAGTTCATACCCCTTCTCTTTAACGAGCATCCAAACATGCTCCATCAGTTTTGCAGAATCAGCATTTTTAAAATTCGGATCAGTATCGGGGAAATGCTTGCCGATATCTCCCTCCCCAATTGCCCCAAGACAGGCATCTGAAACGGTATGTAATAATACATCGGCATCGGAATGGCCTAGAAGACCTTTTTCATAAGGGATGGTAATGCCGCCAATAATGAGCGGACGCCCTTCTGTTAATTGGTGAACATCAAAACCCTGTCCAATTCGAAACATCAGCAAAACCCCATTTCTCTCTTTTTCAGTATCGCTTCTGCAAAATATAAATCTTCAGGTGTTGTCAGTTTGATATTGTCATAATCGCCCTCTACCATAGCAACAGGAACATTGAGCCGCTCCACTAAACTGGCATCATCCGTCCCGAGGAAGTGGTCCTTATCCGCTTTCTCATAGGCTTCCTGAAGTAAAGAAATACGAAAAGCTTGCGGGGTTTGAACAGCCCACAAGCTTGAACGTTCGACCGTTTCCACAATCAGACCTTCTTGTACCTTTTTCATCGTATCTTTTGCTGGCACCCCAATAATGGCTGCACCGGTTTCTTCCGTTGTTTCTGTTAAACGGTGAATTTGTTCCTTGCGAATAAAGGGGCGAGCCGCATCATGAACAAGGATTATTCCATTGGTACTGACTGTTTTAAGGGCATTAAAAATGCTATACTGCCGTTCTTTCCCACCTGGCACTAATTTCATTACCTTCTTGATATGATACTTTTTAAGCAATGCCTTAAACTCTCTTTCATCTTGAGGATGAATCGCTAAAATGATGCCACTGCATTCCTCATCCTCGTCGAACACCCGTAAGGTATGGATGAGTACTGGTACACCATTCAGCTCTAACAAAAGCTTATTTCTTCCTGCTCCCATTCTTTTTCCCTGCCCCGCCGCCGGGAGAATGACCTGGTAAGTCATAGTAAAACCCCAATCTCTCTATCTATATCCATCTATAATGCTTTTTCTAACAGCTTTGGTTTGGCAAAAATCATTCGGCCGGCAGATGTCTGAAGCACACTTGTCACTAGTACCTCAATCCGCTTGCCCATATATTCCCTGCCTTCCTCGACAACGATCATGGTTCCGTCATCTAAATAGGCAACGCCCTGATGATACTCTTTCCCGTCTTTGATCACTTGAACGGTTAATTCTTCACCTGGAAGGACAACCGGCTTCACGGCATTTGCCAGATCATTGATGTTTAACACCGTAACATTCTGCAGCTCACACACTTTATTTAAGTTAAAATCATTGGTTACAAGAATGCCATTTGTTAACTTGGCCAGCTTCACAAGCTTCGAATCTACTTCACTAATTTCTTCAAAGTCGCCCTCATATATTTCGACCTTGATGGCAAGTTCCTTTTGAATCCGATTAAGGATATCTAATCCTCTGCGGCCGCGGTTACGTTTCAGTACATCGGAAGAATCTGCGATATGCTGCAGCTCTTCAAGAACAAACCGTGGAATCACAATTATTCCTTCCAAAAAGCCTGTCTGACAAATATCTGCGACGCGCCCGTCAATAATTACGCTCGTATCCAAGATCTTCAAAGCTTTACCGGCTTCTGCCTTTTCCGCTTCCTCATCCCCTGACTTTTTCTTGTTCCCGCGATTACCAAAAAGACCGAGTAGTTCATCCCTCTTTTTAAAGCCTACTTGAAAGCCCATATAGCCAAACAAAAGTGTCAAAAGAATCGGAGCCACGGCATTTAAAATTGGCACTTGAACCGCATTAAGGGCAAAGCCAATTAAAAAGGCCACGATTAAGCCAAAGATTAACCCAACACTGCCAAACAGCACGTTTGTTACAGGGATTTTCACCAAGGAATCTTCCGTCCACTTAATGAAATTAAAGACATAATCTACCGCCCAAAAGGTAATAAGATAAAAAATAATAGCACCTAAAATAGCAGTAACATATGAGTTATTGATAATCGGAATGTCATTCATAGAAAGTAATTTGAACAATTCCGGCAATAACCATATACCAAGCGTTCCTCCCATAATGAGGAAGCATGCTTGCACAATTCGTTTTAACATTCCTTCACCTCCTCTAATACATTATAAACATATTCACAAAAATGAAACCTTGAATTGGTGATTATTTTTCCAAATTGTTAACAGTTTGAAATAAATCTGTTATGTTAAAATCTTACTCCTCATAGGGTAGCATCTGTAAAAATTGGTGTCAAACAAATTGAAATTTCCCATTTTAGCATACAAGATTTGTTTTTTCAATACTTTTTATAGCTGCCGGTCTGTATATAGCCGCTCTTTAATTAACTTAAAGCCTTCTTTTATCTTTTTCGCACGGACTTCGCCAATACCTTCGACATCATCCAGTTCCTCCACTGTGGCAAAGATAATCTTTGACAGTTCACCAAATGAACTAATAAGATTCTCAATAATAATGGCGGGCAGTCTGGGAATCTTATGTAAAATCCGATAGCCTCTTGGAGGTTTATGTTCATCAAGATGAACATAGCCTAGGTAGCCCAATAATTTTAATAAAACCACATCCTCGATGGTTCCACTCGATGTCAACGCCTGCATTCTCTGCAGCACATCCCTAGACTTACTCTCCCGCTCGAAGGCATAATCTCTCATAATTAGCATCATTTCTTCTTCTAAATCGGTTAAGATTTCATTCATTTGCAAGCGAATAAGGCGTCCCTCAGTCCCCAGTTCATGGAGAAAGGTCAATAGTTCACTTTTAATCTTTAAGACCATTTCAAAACGATGGAGGACTAGTAAAATGTCATTATAGGTTACAGACTCTTCAAACTCTAAAATACTTAAATTTGTAATACTCTGTTCAAGCACTGCCTTGTATTTTTCAAGCGTCTGAATAGCTTGATTGGCCTTTGTCAAAATGACCGCAATGTCCTTTAATGCATAGCGAAAATTTCCCTGGTATAAGGTAATCACATTTCTTCTTTGGGAAATGGCAATCACCAGTGTTTTTGTTTGTTTAGCTGCTCTTTCAGCCGTGCGGTGCCGCATCCCCGTTTCGGATGATGGTATTTCTGAGTTTGGTACAAGCTGGGCATTCGCAAAAAGGATCTTATTGCCTACCTCATTTAAGATTATCGCACCATCCATTTTTGCCAATTCATATAAAAAGCTTGGCGAAAAGGGACAATTAATTTCAAAGCCGCCATCAACGATACCCTTTACCTTTTCATTATAGCCAACGACAATGAGACCCCCAGTGTTCGCCCTAAGGACATTATCAATCCCCTCGCGTAAGGGAGTACCAGGTGCAAGAAACTGTAATACATCACTAATAGATTGTTCACCAAGCTTTTTATTTTCCATCTGCAATCCCCCGGTAAGTTCACTGACAATATATGCTAATTCAATTATACAATATATGCTGCGGACTTATCACCAAACAGCCTTTACGTTTTAGAAGGGGTAATCCCTAAAAACCTTGTTAATAACCTCAGAAAGCGTATTACAAGGTATTACATCGATTTCTTTAAAGCCATTTGGATTTTTTAGTGCATTTTTAGCTACATACACTTTCTTAAATCCCATTCTTTCTAATTCCTTTACTCTAGACTCAAGTGCTGGAACTTTCTTTAATTCACCCGTTAAACCAATATCGGCAATAAATACAGTATCATTGGAAATGCCTTTATCTTTATAGGAGGAAACAATACTCATCAACGCTGCAAGATTACTTGATTGCTCTTTCAAGCGAATTCCACCCGTAGTCTTAATAACCACATTCTGATTGAGCATTTGTAGACTCGCTCTTTGTTCCAAAATAGCCGTCAAGGTGCTAATTTGATCTTTTCGCATACATTCACCTATTCGGGAAGGATAAGGTGTGAACGTTGGTGAAACTAAACTTTCTATTTCTACAATTATTGGTCTTGTACCTTCTTTAATGACGGTTAAAGCACTTCCACTTACGACTCCATCTCTTTGAGTCATAAAGAACTCGGATGGATTCTCTATACCAACCATTCCCGACTCCGTCATAGCAAAAAAGCCCATTTCACCGGTGCTGCCGTATCGATTTTTACTTGCTGAAAGGGCCTTTAGTTCTTCACCTTGTTCTCCATCAATGATTAACACCGTATCAACTAAATGCTCCAATGCTCTTAATCCGGCAAGTTCGTCATCTTTGGTCATTTGGCCAACCATAATCACTGCACGTGGTCTGGCAGCACTTTTAGCCACTTTTAAAAGCTCATTTGCACATTCCATTGTCTGGGTTGGGGACCCCGGTCTTGAATTGTACTCTTCGAGAACAAATGTTTGGATACTGTCAATAATGATTAAGTCGGGGTCCACTTCTTCGATACATGCCAGCACATTATTTAAGCTTGTATCAGCGTGTACAAAGATATTAGGATCCACCCTTGGTAAAATACGTTCGGCCCTGCGTTTAATTTGACTATCACTCTCTTCTCCCGAAGCATACAACACCTTATTTCCCTTTTCTGCAAGGTCTTGGGATACTTGTAAAAGGAGAGTGGACTTTCCCGCACCCGGTTTTGCCGTAATAATGGTTATAGAGTCTCTTACGATTCCACCACCCATTACCCGATTAAACTCACCCATATCGGTGATAATTCTATCACTATTTTGCGATTTAGCATCTGTTAACCTTTTAACTGACGCAATCCCCTTTGAAACCTTGGTTGCGGTCGATTGTTTTTCATTATTTTCCTCTTGAAGCGTACTCATCGCACCACAGGAATTGCAAAATCCTTGCCACTTGGCATGATGGTGACCACAGCCGGAACAAACATAGACTGTCTTTTTCTTTGCCATTGTTTATGCACTTCCTAATTAAAATTATCTAGTGTTGTTCAAGAAACGGAAAAAGAGGTACACGGGTTGATTTTATTCACGTGTACCTCTACCTTTGTTTCATGGTATTTGTTCGGCTATTTTACTAAGCTTGTTTTTTCCGCCAATCTTACAATAAATTCGCCATGATCCACATCAATTATAACATTTTGACCTGTTAATAATGTTCCCTTTAATAATTCTTCAGACAGACGGTCTTCAATATGCTTTTGAATGGCCCTTCTTAGTGGTCTTGCCCCGTACTCAGGGTCATACCCTTCCTGTGAAATCTTCTCTTTTGCTGCATCCGTTAAGTCAAGTGAAATATCTTGCTCTTTTAAGCGGTTGATTAACTGTGCAGAAAGCAGAGTAACAATTTCGTTTAGGTGCTTTCTTTCTAATGCATGGAAGACAATGATCTCATCAATTCGATTCAAGAATTCCGGACGGAAGGCCTTCTTCAACTCTTCCATCACTTTACCCTTCATGTCCTTGTAATCCTGTTGACCATCCTGAATATTAAATCCAACATATTTATTTCGTTTAAGTTGTTCTGCACCAACATTCGATGTCATAATCAGAACGGTATTTCGGAAGTCTACTGTTCTGCCTTTTGAATCGGTCAGGCGGCCATCCTCAAGTACTTGAAGAAGGATATTAAATACATCCGGATGTGCTTTTTCAATTTCATCCAGTAGTATGACAGAGTATGGTTTTCTGCGGACTTTTTCCGTTAATTGCCCGCCCTCTTCATAACCAACATATCCTGGAGGCGAACCAACTAGTCTAGATGTGGAGTGCTTCTCCATGTATTCAGACATATCAATCCGAATCATCGCATCTTCATCACCAAACATGGCTTCTGCCAAAGCACGAGCCAATTCAGTTTTCCCTACACCTGTAGGTCCTAGGAAGACAAAAGAACCGATTGGGCGCTTTGGATCCTTTAGCCCTGCCCTCGCACGGCGAACGGCCTTTGAAACTGCTATAACAGCTTCTTCTTGACCGATAATACGAGAATGGAGTACCTCTTCTAAATTAAGGAGTTTAGCTGTTTCCGTTTCAGCAAGCTTGGAGACAGGAACACCGGTCCAGCTCGATACTACACTTGCAATATCCTCAACGGTCACCTCATTATTTTCTTTTCCTTGCTTTTCTTTCCATGTCTTCTTTGTTTCTTCAAGTTGTTCACGAAGTCGCTGCTCTGTATCTCGTAATGAAGCTGCTTTTTCAAATTCCTGACTTTGAACAGCAGAATCCTTTTCTTTTCTTACTTCATCAAGCTTCACTTCTAATTCCTTTAAATTAGGCGGTGTTGTATAGGAGCGGAGCCGCACCTTTGATCCCGCTTCATCGATCAAGTCAATCGCTTTATCCGGCAGGAACCTGTCGGAAATATAACGGTCTGAAAGTTTAACTGCTGCTTGAATAGCTTCATCGGTGATCGAAACTCGGTGGTGGGCCTCATAACGGTCACGCAAGCCTTCTAAAATCTGAATGGATTCCTCAGCTGTTGGTTCATCGACGCGAATTGGCTGGAAGCGTCGTTCTAGCGCGGCGTCTTTTTCAATATATTTCCGATATTCATCAAGTGTTGTTGCCCCAATACATTGCAGCTCACCGCGGGCAAGGGACGGTTTTAAGATGTTGGAGGCATCAATGGCACCCTCTGCTCCACCTGCACCAATTAATGTATGCAGCTCATCAATGAACAAAATAATATTTCCCGCTTGGCGGATTTCATCCATGACCTTTTTCAAGCGATCCTCAAATTCACCCCGATATTTTGTTCCTGCAACAACCGTTCCCATATCAAGGGTCATCACTCGCTTATCACGAAGGATCTCCGGGACTTCATTATTGACAATTTGCTGTGCAAGCCCCTCTGCAATTGCTGTTTTCCCTACCCCCGGTTCACCGATTAATACAGGATTATTTTTGGTTCGACGGCTTAACACCTCAATAACACGCTGAATCTCCTTACTACGTCCGATCACTGGGTCCAAGCTTCCCTCTCGCGCAATAGACGTTAAATCCCTCGCAAGACCATCAAGTGTTGGTGTGTTAGCACTCGCTGATGCCCCGCCCTGATGACCACCGGATTCATTGCTGCCTAATAATTGCAGTACCTGCTGGCGCGCTTTATTCAAGCTGACACCAAGATTATTAAGTACCCGGGCGGCAACCCCTTCACCCTCACGGATTAAACCTAACAAGATATGCTCCGTACCAACATAGGAATGGCCTAATTTCCGCGCCTCATCCATTGATAATTCAATAACCTTTTTCGCTCTAGGAGTATAGTGAATCGTTTGGGAAGTTTCTTGTCCTTTGCCAATTAAATTTTCTACTTCTTTTTGGATCTTATCAGAACCCAATCCAAGCCCATACAGTGCTTTCGCAGCAATTCCTTCACCCTCGCGAACTAACCCTAACAAAATATGCTCAGTCCCAATGTTGTTATGTCCAAGTCGAATCGCTTCCTCTTGTGCCAATGCCAATACCTTCTGTGCCCTTTCGGTAAAACGTCCAAACATCATATTCTCTTCCTCCTCACCTATTTTTGAAGTTCCATATTTAGTCGTTCTCTAATTAATGTTGCTCTTCTTATATCCCTTTCGTATGGCCGTAACGGACCACCGGCATATTGTTGAAGAAAACCCGGCTGGGTCAAAATCATTAATTCATTTAAAATTGACTTCGGCATATTTTCTATATACCCCATATCTATGCCAATCCTTACATCTGATAAACATCTTGCCGCTTCTTTTGTTTCAATAATCCGGCTATTAGATAAGACTCCTAATGATCGGTACACCCTGTCTTCTAATTGTATGTTCGAAGTTTTCCGTAATGCTTCACGTGCGGACCTTTCTTGCGAAATTAACTGGCTGACGACACCCTTTAGATCACGGCTGATGTCCTCTTCTGATTTACCAAGGGTAATTTGATTGGAAATTTGAAAAATATTCCCCAATGCCTCACTGCCCTCGCCGTAAATCCCTCTTACCACAAGTCCTAATTGGTGAATAGCAGGTATGATTCGATTAATTTTCTGCGTTAAGATTAATCCGGGCAAATGCATCATAACGGATGCACGAAGACCTGTGCCCACATTCGTCGGACAACTTGTTAAATAACCATGCTTTTCATCAAACGCAATTTGAATATTACTTTCAAGCCAATCATCGATTACATTTGCGGCATCCAATGCCTCGGATAATTGTAATCCCGGAAATAAGCATTGAATTCGAATATGATCCTCTTCATTAATCATAATACTAACTTCTTCGTTTTCGGTTAATAGAACGGCACCGTGTGGCGAATCCTCAGCCAACTTCGGGCTAATCAAATGCTTCTCTACCAATACCCTTTTCTGAAGAGGCTGCATTTCATCAATTTTTAACAATTCCATCTGGCCAAACTTTTGAACTGGGGTTTTTTTTAATATTTCTTCCATATTTACAATAATCATCTTTGCTTCTTCATGTGAAAAAACAGTTGGAAATTTATAGTCCTCAAAGTTTCGCGCTAAACGGATGCGGGAACTAAGGACAATGTCCGAATCAGGTCCCTCCTCGCTCATCCAGGAGCTGACGGCTTGATTTAGAAAACGTTCAAGCGACACGTTATTCCCCTCCCTCAACGCTTTCGGCTAATTTTTTCTCTAATGTACGTATTTCATCGCGTATCTCCGCTGCTTTTTCAAACTCTTCATGGGTGATGGACTCTTTTAAATCACCTTTTAGCTCATCAATTTGTTTCCGAAGATGTATCCCACCGCCAATTCTTTTAGGGATTTTCCCATTGTGGGTCCAGTTCCCACTATGAAGGCGCCTTAAAACAGGCTTTAACTGATCCTTAAAGGTTTCGTAACAATGTGAACATCCAAAGCGGCCAACCTCTAAAAACTGTGGAAATGTCATAGCACATTGCGTGCACTGAAGGATTTCCTCCTGATGAAACGGGCTTTGGCTTGGTTTTTGAAAAGTGGGGTCAATGTTCAATAGACCTGCTAATAAATTATTAAACGCAAAACCCGACTCTCCGTTCAAAATAAACATTTCACCTTTTTCCTGCGCACATTTCTCACAAAGATGCACTTCTGTTTTTTCACCATTAATGATTTTTGTAAAATGAAGTGCTGCAGGCCTTTGATTGCATTCTTGGCAAATCATACTTTCACCTCTCCGGCTGCGATAATTATTTATATTTTAAAGAAGTTAACATGGCTTTTAGCATTCTTGCTCTTAGTTCATCTCGGAATGGAAGATCAATATATAATACGGAACGATCAATGACACTTAACATAATCTTCGCCTCACGCTTTGTAATAATCTCCTCTTGAACAAGTCTAACAATGACATCCTCCGCACTTGATTGACTAATCCGATTTTGAACGAGTGACATCAAATGATCGATTAAATGGGCCAAATCGTGGGATTGAACCTTTATAATCCGAATATATCCACCACCGCCCCGTTTACTCTCAACTATATATCCTCTTTCAATCGTAAAACGCGTATTGATTACATAATTGATTTGTGAAGGCACACATTGAAATTTATCCGCGATTTCACTCCGCTTAATTTCAACCAGATCCTCCTCACTTAGTTCTAGAACCTGCTTTAGGTATTTTTCAATAATATCGGAGATGTTTCTCATCTTCCCACCTCCCATCATCTGACTTTGACTATATTTGACTTTAATTATACTGAAAATTTTATGTAGATGCAACGAATCACTACTAATGATTTTCTCCAAATTTCACGGTTGTGAAACCTATATTCATTTAAAATCAAAAGTTGTAAATAAGATAAAGGCTAATAAAACGTCAAAAAGGACAATCCAATTGGATTGTCCTTCATTTGCCTGGCAACGTCCTACTCTCACAGGGGCGCATGCCCCAACTACCATCGGCGCTGAGAAGCTTAACTTCCGTGTTCGGTATGGGAACGGGTGTGACCTTCTCGCCATAATTACCAGACTATAAAGTTAGAGGTATCATTCCCTCAAAACTAGATAATGCAGAAGAAGTTTTTGTAAAAACGAGTTTTCTTATTATTTAGGATAAGTCCTCGAACGATTAGTATCAGTCAGCTCCACATGTCGCCACGCTTCCACCTCTGACCTATCAACCTGATCATCTTTCAGGGTTCTTACTAGCTTAGAGCTATGGGAAATCTCATCTTGAGGGGGGCTTCATGCTTAGATGCTTTCAGCACTTATCCCGTCCGCACATAGCTACCCAGCGATGCCCTTGGCAGAACAACTGGTACACCAGCGGTGCGTCCATCCCGGTCCTCTCGTACTAAGGACAGCTCCTCTCAAATTTCCTGCGCCCACGACGGATAGGGACCGAACTGTCTCACGACGTTCTGAACCCAGCTCGCGTACCGCTTTAATGGGCGAACAGCCCAACCCTTGGGACCGACTACAGCCCCAGGATGCGATGAGCCGACATCGAGGTGCCAAACCTCCCCGTCGATGTGGACTCTTGGGGGAGATAAGCCTGTTATCCCCGGGGTAGCTTTTATCCGTTGAGCGATGGCCCTTCCATGCGGAACCACCGGATCACTAAGCCCGACTTTCGTCCCTGCTCGACTTGTAGGTCTCGCAGTCAAGCTCCCTTGTGCCTTTACACTCTACGAATGATTTCCAACCATTCTGAGGGAACCTTTGGGCGCCTCCGTTACTCTTTAGGAGGCGACCGCCCCAGTCAAACTGCCCACCTGACACTGTCTCCCACCCCGATAAGGGGTGCGGGTTAGAATTTCAATACAGCCAGGGTAGTATCCCACCGACGCCTCCACCGAAGCTAGCGCTCCGGCTTCTCAGGCTCCTACCTATCCTGTACAAGCTGTACCAAAATTCAATATCAGGCTACAGTAAAGCTCCACGGGGTCTTTCCGTCCTGTCGCGGGTAACCTGCATCTTCACAGGTACTATAATTTCACCGAGTCTCTCGTTGAGACAGTGCCCAGATCGTTACGCCTTTCGTGCGGGTCGGAACTTACCCGACAAGGAATTTCGCTACCTTAGGACCGTTATAGTTACGGCCGCCGTTTACTGGGGCTTCGATTCAGAGCTTCGCGTGAGCTAACCCCTCCTCTTAACCTTCCAGCACCGGGCAGGCGTCAGCCCCTATACTTCGCCTTGCGGCTTCGCAGAGACCTGTGTTTTTGCTAAACAGTCGCCTGGGCCTATTCACTGCGGCTCTTCAGGGCTATGAACCCTAAAGAGCACCCCTTCTCCCGAAGTTACGGGGTCATTTTGCCGAGTTCCTTAACGAGAGTTCTCTCGCTCACCTTAGGATTCTCTCCTCGCCTACCTGTGTCGGTTTGCGGTACGGGCACCTTTTATCTCGCTAGAGGCTTTTCTTGGCAGTGTGGAATCAGGAACTTCGGTACTATATTTCCCTCGGCATCACAGCTCAAGCGTTGTGAGAAGCGGATTTTCCTACTTCTCGCTCTAACTGCTTACACGCACATATCCAACAGTGCGCTTACCCTATCCTCCTGCGTCCCCCCATCACTCAAACGATAAAGAGGTGGTACAGGAATATCAACCTGTTGTCCATCGCCTACGCCTTTCGGCCTCGGCTTAGGTCCCGACTAACCCTGAGCGGACGAGCCTTCCTCAGGAAACCTTAGGCATTCGGTGGATGAGATTCTCACTCATCTTTCGCTACTCATACCGGCATTCTCACTTCTAAGCGCTCCACCAGTCCTTACGGTCTAGCTTCAACGCCCTTAGAACGCTCTCCTACCACTGACACCAACGGTGTCAATCCACAGCTTCGGTGATACGTTTAGCCCCGGTACATTTTCGGCGCAGAGTCACTCGACCAGTGAGCTATTACGCACTCTTTAAATGGTGGCTGCTTCTAAGCCAACATCCTGGTTGTCTAAGCAACTCCACATCCTTTTCCACTTAACGTATACTTTGGGACCTTAGCTGGTGGTCTGGGCTGTTTCCCTTTTGACTACGGATCTTATCACTCGCAGTCTGACTCCCACGGATAAGTCTTTGGCATTCGGAGTTTGTCTGAATTCGGTAACCCGATGAGGGCCCCTAGTCCAAACAGTGCTCTACCTCCAAGACTCTTGCTACGTGAGGCTAGCCCTAAAGCTATTTCGGAGAGAACCAGCTATCTCCAAGTTCGATTGGAATTTCTCCGCTACCCACACCTCATCCCCGCACTTTTCAACGTGCGTGGGTTCGGGCCTCCATCCAGTGTTACCTGGACTTCACCCTGGACATGGGTAGATCACCTGGTTTCGGGTCTACGACTACATACTAAATTCGCCCTATTCAGACTCGCTTTCGCTGCGGCTCCGTCTCTTCAACTTAACCTTGCATGTAATCGTAACTCGCCGGTTCATTCTACAAAAGGCACGCCATCACCCATAAACGGGCTCTGACTACTTGTAGGCACACGGTTTCAGGAACTATTTCACTCCCCTTCCGGGGTGCTTTTCACCTTTCCCTCACGGTACTGGTTCACTATCGGTCACTAGGGAGTATTTAGCCTTGGGAGATGGTCCTCCCTGCTTCCGACCGGATTTCTCGTGTCCGGCCGTACTCAGGATCCACTCAGGAGGGAACGAAGTTTCAACTACAGGGCTTTTACCTTCTCTGGCTGACCTTTCCAGGTCGCTTCATTTACCCCGTTCCTTTGTAACTCCATGTTGAGTGTCCTACAACCCCAAGAGGCAAGCCTCTTGGTTTGGGCTATGTCCCGTTTCGCTCGCCGCTACTCAGGGAATCGCGTTTGCTTTCTCTTCCTCCGGGTACTTAGATGTTTCAGTTCCCCGGGTATGCCTTCTATACCCTATGTATTCAGGTAAAGATACTGTTCCATTACGAACAGTGGGTTCCCCCATTCGGAAATCTCCGGATCAAAGCTTACTTACAGCTCCCCGAAGCATATCGGTGTTAGTCCCGTCCTTCATCGGCTCCTAGTGCCAAGGCATTCACCGTGCGCCCTTTCTAACTTAACCTAAAAGGTTTGTTTCTCTATTAAATAGAGAGAAAACTAAAATGGCGATTACTCGATGTTTACTTTGCTTCTTCTTACGATTATCTAGTTTTCAAAGAACGATTAAAAAAGCTTTGAGAGAATTGCACTCTCAAAACTAAACAAACAAGAAACGTCAACCTTATGATCAGTCCAAAAGGACTGAATTATCCTTAGAAAGGAGGTGATCCAGCCGCACCTTCCGATACGGCTACCTTGTTACGACTTCACCCCAATCATCTGTCCCACCTTAGGCGGCTGGCTCCTTACGGTTACCCCACCGACTTCGGGTGTTACAAACTCTCGTGGTGTGACGGGCGGTGTGTACAAGGCCCGGGAACGTATTCACCGCGGCATGCTGATCCGCGATTACTAGCGATTCCGGCTTCATGTAGGCGAGTTGCAGCCTACAATCCGAACTGAGAATGGTTTTATGGGATTGGCTAAACCTCGCGGTCTTGCAGCCCTTTGTACCATCCATTGTAGCACGTGTGTAGCCCAGGTCATAAGGGGCATGATGATTTGACGTCATCCCCACCTTCCTCCGGTTTGTCACCGGCAGTCACCTTAGAGTGCCCAACTGAATGCTGGCAACTAAGATCAAGGGTTGCGCTCGTTGCGGGACTTAACCCAACATCTCACGACACGAGCTGACGACAACCATGCACCACCTGTCACTCTGTCCCCCGAAGGGGAACGTCCTATCTCTAGGAGTGTCAGAGGATGTCAAGACCTGGTAAGGTTCTTCGCGTTGCTTCGAATTAAACCACATGCTCCACCGCTTGTGCGGGCCCCCGTCAATTCCTTTGAGTTTCAGCCTTGCGGCCGTACTCCCCAGGCGGAGTGCTTAATGCGTTAGCTGCAGCACTAAGGGGCGGAAACCCCCTAACACTTAGCACTCATCGTTTACGGCGTGGACTACCAGGGTATCTAATCCTGTTTGCTCCCCACGCTTTCGCGCCTCAGCGTCAGTTACAGACCAGAAAGCCGCCTTCGCCACTGGTGTTCCTCCACATCTCTACGCATTTCACCGCTACACGTGGAATTCCGCTTTCCTCTTCTGCACTCAAGTCCCCCAGTTTCCAATGACCCTCCACGGTTGAGCCGTGGGCTTTCACATCAGACTTAAAGGACCGCCTGCGCGCGCTTTACGCCCAATAATTCCGGACAACGCTTGCCACCTACGTATTACCGCGGCTGCTGGCACGTAGTTAGCCGTGGCTTTCTGGTTAGGTACCGTCAAGGTACCGGCAGTTACTCCGGTACTTGTTCTTCCCTAACAACAGAGCTTTACGACCCGAAGGCCTTCATCGCTCACGCGGCGTTGCTCCATCAGACTTTCGTCCATTGTGGAAGATTCCCTACTGCTGCCTCCCGTAGGAGTCTGGGCCGTGTCTCAGTCCCAGTGTGGCCGATCACCCTCTCAGGTCGGCTACGCATCGTCGCCTTGGTGAGCCGTTACCTCACCAACTAGCTAATGCGCCGCGGGCCCATCTGTAAGTGACAGCCGAAACCGTCTTTCAGCATTTCCTCATGAGAGGAAATGGATTATCCGGTATTAGCACCGGTTTCCCGGTGTTATCCCAGTCTTACAGGCAGGTTGCCCACGTGTTACTCACCCGTCCGCCGCTAACCATTGGGAGCAAGCTCCCAAAGATTCGCTCGACTTGCATGTATTAGGCACGCCGCCAGCGTTCGTCCTGAGCCAGGATCAAACTCTCCAAGAAAGTTGATTAGCTCATTTGTTACGTTGGCTTAGTTTCATCTATATTGAAACTAAAAAATATTGTTTGTTGACGTTTTTGTTTGTTTAGTTTTCAAAGAACAATTACTTCGCTTGTGCGACTTTTCTATATTAACAAAGTTAAAATAGATTGTCAACATGTTTTTTAAAAAAGGTTTTGGTGGAGCCTAGCGGGATCGAACCGCTGACCTCCTGCGTGCAAAGCAGGCGCTCTCCCAGCTGAGCTAAGGCCCCAAATTAATACTATTTAAATGGTCGGGAAGACAGGATTCGAACCTGCGACCCCTTGGTCCCAAACCAAGTGCTCTACCAAGCTGAGCTACTTCCCGAAAAATAATGGCGCGCCCGGAAGAAGTCGAATCCACAACCTTCTGATCCGTAGTCAGACGCTCTATCCAATTGAGCTACGGGCGCATTATTGTAAGTTATTTTGCTTTCGCAAAAAACTTTGGTGCCGAGGACCGGAATCGAACCGGTACGGTAGTCACCTACCGCAGGATTTTAAGTCCTGTGCGTCTGCCAGTTCCGCCACCCCGGCAAAAATAGAGAGCGGAAGACGGGATTCGAACCCGCGACCCCCACCTTGGCAAGGTGGTGTTCTACCACTGAACTACTTCCGCATAAAAACAATGCGGGTGAAGGGAGTCGAACCCCCACGCCTTGCGGCGCCAGATCCTAAGTCTGGTGCGTCTGCCAGTTCCGCCACACCCGCAATATTGAAAGTTATTTGCTAGTGCAAAAAACTTTGGTGAGCCATGAAGGATTCGAACCTTCGACCCTCTGATTAAAAGTCAGATGCTCTACCAACTGAGCTAATGGCTCGTATAAGAATTGTTTCCTAGTTTATTACAGATTATGATTTATTGGTGGGTTATGAAGGGTTCGAACCTTCGACCCTCTGATTAAGAGTCAGATGCTCTACCAACTGAGCTAATAACCCGTGAATAGGTAATCTAGCAAAAGTGGTGCCGGCGAGAGGACTTGAACCCCCAACCTACTGATTACAAGTCAGTTGCTCTACCAATTGAGCTACCCCGGCATGTAGTTTGGAATAAATATGGTGGAGGATGACGGGTTCGAACCGCCGACCCTCTGCTTGTAAGGCAGATGCTCTCCCAGCTGAGCTAATCCTCCATTGATAACAGCCTGGCAACGTCCTACTCTCACAGGGGCGCATGCCCCAACTACCATCGGCGCTGAGAAGCTTAACTTCCGTGTTCGGTATGGGAACGGGTGTGACCTTCTCGCCATAATTACCAGACAATAAAGTTAGAGGTATCATTCCCTCAAAACTAGATAATGCAGAAGAAGTTTTTGTAAAAACGAGTTTTCTTATTATTTAGGATAAGTCCTCGAACGATTAGTATCAGTCAGCTCCACATGTCGCCACGCTTCCACCTCTGACCTATCAACCTGATCATCTTTCAGGGTTCTTACTAGCTTAGAGCTATGGGAAATCTCATCTTGAGGGGGGCTTCATGCTTAGATGCTTTCAGCACTTATCCCGTCCGCACATAGCTACCCAGCGATGCCCTTGGCAGAACAACTGGTACACCAGCGGTGCGTCCATCCCGGTCCTCTCGTACTAAGGACAGCTCCTCTCAAATTTCCTGCGCCCACGACGGATAGGGACCGAACTGTCTCACGACGTTCTGAACCCAGCTCGCGTACCGCTTTAATGGGCGAACAGCCCAACCCTTGGGACCGACTACAGCCCCAGGATGCGATGAGCCGACATCGAGGTGCCAAACCTCCCCGTCGATGTGGACTCTTGGGGGAGATAAGCCTGTTATCCCCGGGGTAGCTTTTATCCGTTGAGCGATGGCCCTTCCATGCGGAACCACCGGATCACTAAGCCCGACTTTCGTCCCTGCTCGACTTGTAGGTCTCGCAGTCAAGCTCCCTTGTGCCTTTACACTCTACGAATGATTTCCAACCATTCTGAGGGAACCTTTGGGCGCCTCCGTTACTCTTTAGGAGGCGACCGCCCCAGTCAAACTGCCCACCTGACACTGTCTCCCACCCCGATAAGGGGTGCGGGTTAGAATTTCAATACAGCCAGGGTAGTATCCCACCGACGCCTCCACCGAAGCTAGCGCTCCGGTTTCTCAGGCTCCTACCTATCCTGTACAAGCTGTACCAAAATTCAATATCAGGCTACAGTAAAGCTCCACGGGGTCTTTCCGTCCTGTCGCGGGTAACCTGCATCTTCACAGGTACTATAATTTCACCGAGTCTCTCGTTGAGACAGTGCCCAGATCGTTACGCCTTTCGTGCGGGTCGGAACTTACCCGACAAGGAATTTCGCTACCTTAGGACCGTTATAGTTACGGCCGCCGTTTACTGGGGCTTCGATTCAGAGCTTCGCGTGAGCTAACCCCTCCTCTTAACCTTCCAGCACCGGGCAGGCGTCAGCCCCTATACTTCGCCTTGCGGCTTCGCAGAGACCTGTGTTTTTGCTAAACAGTCGCCTGGGCCTATTCACTGCGGCTCTTCAGGGCTATGAACCCTAAAGAGCACCCCTTCTCCCGAAGTTACGGGGTCATTTTGCCGAGTTCCTTAACGAGAGTTCTCTCGCTCACCTTAGGATTCTCTCCTCGCCTACCTGTGTCGGTTTGCGGTACGGGCACCTTTTATCTCGCTAGAGGCTTTTCTTGGCAGTGTGGAATCAGGAACTTCGGTACTATATTTCCCTCGGCATCACAGCTCAAGCGTTGTGAGAAGCGGATTTTCCTACTTCTCGCTCTAACTGCTTACACGCACATATCCAACAGTGCGCTTACCCTATCCTCCTGCGTCCCCCCATCACTCAAACGATAAAGAGGTGGTACAGGAATATCAACCTGTTGTCCATCGCCTACGCCTTTCGGCCTCGGCTTAGGTCCCGACTAACCCTGAGCGGACGAGCCTTCCTCAGGAAACCTTAGGCATTCGGTGGATGAGATTCTCACTCATCTTTCGCTACTCATACCGGCATTCTCACTTCTAAGCGCTCCACCAGTCCTTACGGTCTAGCTTCAACGCCCTTAGAACGCTCTCCTACCACTGACACCAACGGTGTCAATCCACAGCTTCGGTGATACGTTTAGCCCCGGTACATTTTCGGCACAGAGTCACTCGACCAGTGAGCTATTACGCACTCTTTAAATGGTGGCTGCTTCTAAGCCAACATCCTGGTTGTCTAAGCAACTCCACATCCTTTTCCACTTAACGTATACTTTGGGACCTTAGCTGGTGGTCTGGGCTGTTTCCCTTTTGACTACGGATCTTATCACTCGCAGTCTGACTCCCACGGATAAGTCTTTGGCATTCGGAGTTTGTCTGAATTCGGTAACCCGATGAGGGCCCCTAGTCCAAACAGTGCTCTACCTCCAAGACTCTTACTACGTGAGGCTAGCCCTAAAGCTATTTCGGAGAGAACCAGCTATCTCCAAGTTCGATTGGAATTTCTCCGCTACCCACACCTCATCCCCGCACTTTTCAACGTGCGTGGGTTCGGGCCTCCATCCAGTGTTACCTGGACTTCACCCTGGACATGGGTAGATCACCTGGTTTCGGGTCTACGACTACATACTAAATTCGCCCTATTCAGACTCGCTTTCGCTGCGGCTCCGTCTCTTCAACTTAACCTTGCATGTAATCGTAACTCGCCGGTTCATTCTACAAAAGGCACGCCATCACCCATAAACGGGCTCTGACTACTTGTAGGCACACGGTTTCAGGAACTATTTCACTCCCCTTCCGGGGTGCTTTTCACCTTTCCCTCACGGTACTGGTTCACTATCGGTCACTAGGGAGTATTTAGCCTTGGGAGATGGTCCTCCCTGCTTCCGACCGGATTTCTCGTGTCCGGCCGTACTCAGGATCCACTCAGGAGGGAACGAAGTTTCAACTACAGGGCTTTTACCTTCTCTGGCTGACCTTTCCAGGTCGCTTCATTTACCCCGTTCCTTTGTAACTCCATGTTGAGTGTCCTACAACCCCAAGAGGCAAGCCTCTTGGTTTGGGCTATGTCCCGTTTCGCTCGCCGCTACTCAGGGAATCGCGTTTGCTTTCTCTTCCTCCGGGTACTTAGATGTTTCAGTTCCCCGGGTATGCCTTCTATACCCTATGTATTCAGGTAAAGATACTGTTCCATTACGAACAGTGGGTTCCCCCATTCGGAAATCTCCGGATCAAAGCTTACTTACAGCTCCCCGAAGCATATCGGTGTTAGTCCCGTCCTTCATCGGCTCCTAGTGCCAAGGCATTCACCGTGCGCCCTTTCTAACTTAACCTAATTCGGGTGAATATAAGCTTCGCATCTCTTCGTCAGCTTCCTTCGCTCCGCTCCTCATGTATATCATACACTCCGGTGCTCACTCAGTCGCTTCCTCGATCTGCTCGCTTCTATTCCCCCTCTAATTTTCATTAGAGAGAAAACTAAAATGGCGATTACTCGATGTTTACTTTGCTTCTTCTTACGATTATCTAGTTTTCAAAGAACGATTAAAAAAGCTTTGAGAGAATTGCACTCTCAAAACTAAACAAACAAGAAACGTCAACCTTATGATCAGTCCGAGAGGACTGAATTATCCTTAGAAAGGAGGTGATCCAGCCGCACCTTCCGATACGGCTACCTTGTTACGACTTCACCCCAATCATCTGTCCCACCTTAGGCAGCTGGCTCCTTACGGTTACCCCACCGACTTCGGGTGTTACAAACTCTCGTGGTGTGACGGGCGGTGTGTACAAGGCCCGGGAACGTATTCACCGCGGCATGCTGATCCGCGATTACTAGCGATTCCGGCTTCATGTAGGCGAGTTGCAGCCTACAATCCGAACTGAGAATGGTTTTATGGGATTGGCTAAACCTCGCGGTCTTGCAGCCCTTTGTACCATCCATTGTAGCACGTGTGTAGCCCAGGTCATAAGGGGCATGATGATTTGACGTCATCCCCACCTTCCTCCGGTTTGTCACCGGCAGTCACCTTAGAGTGCCCAACTGAATGCTGGCAACTAAGATCAAGGGTTGCGCTCGTTGCGGGACTTAACCCAACATCTCACGACACGAGCTGACGACAACCATGCACCACCTGTCACTCTGTCCCCCGAAGGGGAACGTCCTATCTCTAGGAGTGTCAGAGGATGTCAAGACCTGGTAAGGTTCTTCGCGTTGCTTCGAATTAAACCACATGCTCCACCGCTTGTGCGGGCCCCCGTCAATTCCTTTGAGTTTCAGCCTTGCGGCCGTACTCCCCAGGCGGAGTGCTTAATGCGTTAGCTGCAGCACTAAGGGGCGGAAACCCCCTAACACTTAGCACTCATCGTTTACGGCGTGGACTACCAGGGTATCTAATCCTGTTTGCTCCCCACGCTTTCGCGCCTCAGCGTCAGTTACAGACCAGAAAGCCGCCTTCGCCACTGGTGTTCCTCCACATCTCTACGCATTTCACCGCTACACGTGGAATTCCGCTTTCCTCTTCTGCACTCAAGTCCCTCAGTTTCCAATGACCCTCCACGGTTGAGCCGTGGGCTTTCACATCAGACTTAAAGAACCGCCTGCGCGCGCTTTACGCCCAATAATTCCGGACAACGCTTGCCACCTACGTATTACCGCGGCTGCTGGCACGTAGTTAGCCGTGGCTTTCTGGTTAGGTACCGTCAAGGTACCGGCAGTTACTCCGGTACTTGTTCTTCCCTAACAACAGAGCTTTACGACCCGAAGGCCTTCATCGCTCACGCGGCGTTGCTCCATCAGACTTTCGTCCATTGTGGAAGATTCCCTACTGCTGCCTCCCGTAGGAGTCTGGGCCGTGTCTCAGTCCCAGTGTGGCCGATCACCCTCTCAGGTCGGCTACGCATCGTCGCCTTGGTGAGCCGTTACCTCACCAACTAGCTAATGCGCCGCGGGCCCATCTGTAAGTGACAGCCGAAACCGTCTTTCAGCATTCCCTCATGAGAGGGAATGGATTATCCGGTATTAGCACCGGTTTCCCGGTGTTATCCCAGTCTTACAGGCAGGTTGCCCACGTGTTACTCACCCGTCCGCCGCTCACCCTAGGGAGCAAGCTCCCAAAGATTCGCTCGACTTGCATGTATTAGGCACGCCGCCAGCGTTCGTCCTGAGCCAGGATCAAACTCTCCAAGAAAGTTGATTAGCTCATTTGTTACGTTGGCTTAGTTTCATCTATATTGAAACTAAAAAATATTGTTTGTTGACGTTTTTGTTTGTTTAGTTTTCAAAGAACAATTACTCAATCGCTCAAAAGCGACTTAATCATCTTACCAAGTTATTAACTTAAAGTCAACAACTTTTTTAATTTCTTTTTTCTTTAAGTTACTGTCTCGCAGCAACAGATATTAATATACCACCAATAATGATAGTGTGCAATAGCTTTTTATGCTTTTTTTACGGATTAGGCAAAGTAAAAATATTCTAACTCCTCCATGATAGTCATAATAAAAAAGCGCCGGAAGTACCGGCACCTTTTAATAGTATCAGAATTTATATTTGGCTTTTAGAATTTCTAACTCCAAGGCCCTTGCGCTTTTCTCAATTAACGATGACGCATTAATGGGAATAACAACACGTCCCGAATGGATGGTGAATTAGTTAGCAGCATAACTAGACGGTCAATGCCGATTCCTAACCCGCCTGTTGGTGGCATACCGTATTCTAATGCTTCAACGAAGTCCTCATCCATCATATGGGCTTCATCATTTCCTTGCTCGCGTTCTTTCAGCTGTGCTTCAAAACGCTCTCTTTGATCAATTGGATCATTTAGCTCTGTAAAAGCATTTGCATGCTCACGTGCAACAATAAATAACTCAAAACGATCGGTGAAACGTGGATCCTCCGCATTTTTCTTAGCAAGTGGTGAAATTTCTACTGGATGCCCATAAATAAAGGTCGGTTGAATAAGTTTTTCCTCTACCTTTTGTTCAAAGAACTCATTAACAATATGGCCATAAAGCATATGATCATTTATTTCTACCCCATGTTCTTTTGCAAGCATGCGGGCTTCTTCAATATTCATCTCTTTCCAGAAGTCAACACCGGTATATTCCTTAATAGCATCAACCATATGGAGTCTTTTCCATTCCGGTTTAAGGTCTACTTCATACTCACCATATTGAATGGTTGTGGTTCCCACTACTTCTTCCGCGATGTGGGCAACTAAGTTTTCAGTAAGGCTCATGATATCACGATAATCTGCATATGCTTCGTATAGTTCAATCATTGTAAACTCAGGATTATGACGAGTAGATACGCCCTCATTCCTAAATACACGGCCAATTTCATATACCTTTTCAAGACCACCCACAATCAATCGTTTCAAATGGAGCTCGATAGCGATCCGCATAAATAATGGCATATCCAACGCATTATGATGTGTAATAAATGGACGTGCTGATGCACCCCCAGCAATGGAATGCATCATTGGCGTTTCCACTTCTAAATAACCGTGATTATCTAAGTAACGGCGCATCGATTGAATAATGCGGCTTCTAGCTATAAAGGTTTCCTTACTCTCCTGACTCATGATTAAATCTAAATAACGTTGACGGTAGCGCTGTTCAACATCCTTTAAGCCGTGAAATTTATCGGGCAACGGGCGAAGAGCTTTTGTTAGAAATACAAAGTTTGCTACTTTTATCGAGAACTCACCCGTTTTTGTTTTAAATAATGTTCCCTCAATCCCAACAATGTCACCTAGATCTGCAGAATTAAAAATATTATATTGCTCATCCCCTATGGCATCTTTTCTCACGTAGACTTGAATTTGTCCTGATAAGTCTTGGATATGGGCAAAACCAGCTTTTCCTTTTCCACGCTTGGTCATAATGCGGCCCGCAATTGAGACAGCAATATTTTTTTCCTCTAATTCTTCATTTTCCAATTCACCATACTGTTCGAATAATTCCTTTGAAGAATGAGTGCGATTGAATCTTGTACCAAAAGGATCTAATCCATTTTCACGCATGCTGTTCATTTTTTCACGCCTGACCAACAATTGATCATTTAATTCTTCCTGACTCATGACTAATTCAACTCCATTGCTCTCGTTTTATTGTCCAGCTCCAGCGCCCTAGCGGCTAATGTCCTTCGCTCTCCGCCCTACGATAAGTCAACATCGGTTCACTACGTTTACCGTGTTTCCTTTATCTCAGTTGGAGTGCTCAAGGCCATACGCCGCTGAACAGGGCACTTCCGCTTTTCTTATGTAAATACTCACCGATTTTTTTTACATACTTTATTATTTTACACAAACTTGACAGTTCAGACATCAAAAAAGTATTTATATAGAATAAAAACTGCCAGTTATTCTACTGGCAGCACTTAGTAACAACGTAATTATAGAAAATGAACCTGGGAAAGTCAAACTCAGCCAACAATTGCTTCGTTTTGTTCCATTTCCTCAGCCTCTACTGCCAATCCAGTTAACAATGTAACGAGATCTTCTCTCGTCTGACATTCATTAATCGCATTTCGGACCCGTCCATTGCCGCGAACACCTTTTAAATACCATGCCGCATGCTTACGCATCTCACGGACGGCGATGTACTCACTTTTCAAAGCAATCAAACGATCAAGATGAAGGATACAGACATCCATTTTTTCGCGAACAGACGGCTCTGCCATTAACTTCCCGGTTTCTAAATATTGCACCGTACGGTATATCATCCACGGGTTCCCTAAAGCAGCTCTGCCAATCATAACTCCATCAACACCTGTTTCATCCAGCATTCTTTTCGCATCCTGCGGTGTCTGTACATCCCCGTTACCAATCAAAGGAATGGTAATGGACTGCTTCACTTCACGAATAATATCCCAATTAGCCTTTCCTTCATACATTTGCACACGGGTACGGCCATGTAGAGCAACTGCTTTTCCGCCCGCACGTTCAACAGCCTGGGCATTTTTTATAGCAAAAATATGGTCTTCATCCCAGCCCATCCGCATTTTGACCGTTACAGGCTTTTCAACCTCCGCAACAACCGCAGAGACCATTTCGTAGATTTTATTTGGATCTAGCAGCCATTTGGCTCCGGCATCACATTTGGTGATTTTCGGTACCGGGCAGCCCATATTGATATCAATGATATCGGCATTGGTATTTTGATCGACAAATTTAGCTGCTTCCACCAATGTTTCTTTTTCACCGCCAAAAATTTGCAAACTTAACGGTTTTTCCTGTTCATCGATATAGAGCATATTCATTGTTTTTTCATTTTTTAGAACAATACCTTTATCACTGACCATTTCAGCACAAACTAGACCTGCGCCAAACTCTTTTACCGTAAGGCGAAATGCAGAGTTACAGACTCCTGCCATCGGTGCCAGGACAACTGGATTCTTTATTTCGATATTACCAATTTTCAACATCCAACTATCTTCCTCCTAATCCAGCACCCGGGTAATCCATCGGGACCTGCACTTTTTAGTGTCCACTCTAGGCCATTCACCGCTGACCTGGGCACTTGCACGTTTCTTTATTCTTTTGGCTTTAAATCTTCTATACTTATTCTCAAGGAGTGAGCGATTCTCTCAAGTAAATCGCCTGCCGGCAGACGATTCCCTCTTTCAATCTCTCCCAAAATTGATACCGATACACCTAATTCCCTCGAAAAGCCTTCCTGTGTATAACCCTTTAGCTTTCGATAGGCTCGAATACGTCTTCCCCATTTTTCCGCTTCCATATTCGGACTCCTTCTTTATCATGTAGTTCATTCAACACTATGTTAAGAGGTTTATCCACCCCTGGGATACTCTGATCGGGGTTTATTTCTGCTAGCGGTACCATGACAAACGACCGCTCTACCATTCTTGGATGTGGAACGGTAAGCTTCTCCGTTTCAATATTCTCTTGGTTAAAGGTAAGAATGTCAAGGTCAATTGTCCTTGGACCCCACCTTAATTCCCTCTTTCTTCCAAGCTCCAATTCTGTCTTAAGGCAAAATTCTAGCAACTCCAGGGCACTTAAGTCCGTCATAATCTCGATTACCATATTTAAAAATAAATCCTGATCTTCATAACCGACAGGATCTGTTTCGTAAACAGAGGAATAATTTGCTAGTTTAATTTCAGAATGACTTGTTAAACAGTTAATCGCACTCGTTATATTATCATAACGGTTTCCGATATTTGAACCAAGGGCAATAAATGCTCTATTTTCCACTTTTATCTACTCCTTGTAATTTCTACCGCCACAGACTGGTAATGACCTGGAATTGGCGGATCCGGCTTTATCACCTTAACAGTAACATCGTATATAAGGGAAAATCGCTTTAAAAGAGTTGCAGCCATATTCTCAGCAACAGCCTCCACTAATTTATAGGGCTTGCCCTCCATAATCTCTTTGCAAACTTCATATAGTTCACCGTAATTAATAGAGTATTCGAGTTCATCCGTTTCTCCAGCCTTTTTCAAATCAACAGAAACGGCTAAATCAACAGCAAATCTTTGGCCTAGTTTAGTTTCCTCCGGGAAAACACCATGATAGCCATAAAACTCCATCCGATTAACATAGATTTTATCCAATCCTGACACCCTTTCCCATCATCGCATCCATCATTTTCGCCATTCGGCTGATTTCCTTCACATCATGAACCCTGATAAGCTGACATCCCTTTTGAATACCATAGCATACCGTTGCACCTGTACCTTCCAGTCTTTCGTGGACAGGGAGATCTAACGCTTCGCCAATCATTCTTTTCCGGGATGTTGCTAAAAGTACAGGATAGCCAAGCATGACGAGCTTATCTAAGTTTTGCATCATCAACAGGTTTTCTTGATAGTCCTTTGCAAAGCCAATCCCAGGATCAAGGATAATTTTCTCATCCTTCACACCTGCATTTTTCACCATTGTGATGCTTTCATAAAGGTCATTGATTACATCTCGCATGAAAACCTGATAATTTCGGTCACGTCGGTTATGCATTAAGATAATTGGCACATTATATTCGGCCGCCACTTTTCCCATTTGCTCGTCTGCCTTTGCACCCCATACATCATTGATGATATGGGCACCTGCCTCAATAGCCTGCTTTGCCACCTCTGCTTTATACGTATCAATCGATATAGGAATCTGCACATGTTCAGAAATGGCTTTTATCACGGGGATTACCCGTTCCAGCTCTTCCTCCAAAGAAACTGCCGCAAAGCCCGGGCGTGTGGATTCACCACCAACATCAATGATATCCGCTCCATTCACTTCCATTTCCTTCGCGTGTTCAATGGCACGTTCGATTCCATTAAATTTACCTCCGTCCGAAAAGGAATCCGGGGTGGCATTTAATATTCCCATAACCATGGTTTTTTTCGAATAGTCCAAGGTATATGGGCCGCACTGAATTTGTTCTTGAGCTGTTATCATTCCATATCTCCCTACACTCATTTTTTCACTTCTTTTATCATACAGGAAAAATGGAATGGTTTACAAAAAAATAAGGCATCGGCTTTCGCCAACACCCCTATGTTTCTTATTCAACATCATATTGGTATAGTGCAGTACTTAGATACCGTTCACCGTTATCTGGAATAATCGCGAGCACCTTTTTACCTTTTCCTAACTCACTCGCCACCTTTAAGGCTGCGGAAATGGCTGCTCCTGAAGAAATCCCGCCAAGAATACCCTCTTCCCTTGCCGCACGGCGAGATGCCTCAAATGCCTCTTCTGTCGTAATTTGAATCACTTCATCATAAATACTTGTATCTAATGTACCCGGAATAAATCCTGCACCAAGTCCTTGCAGCTTATGTGGACCAGGTTTGCCGCCTGAAAGGATCGCTGAATCCTTTGGCTCTACTGCATAAATCTTCACTTCCGGGAACTTTTCACGTAAGAGGCTACCAGCACCGGAAATGGTACCGCCAGTTCCAATCCCTGAAACAAATGCATCAAGGCTATCCATTTGCTCCGCAATTTCCCTGCCTGTCGTTCTCCTATGAACCTCTGGATTGGCCTCGTTTTCAAATTGCTGCGGCAAATAATATCCATGCTCTTTCACAAGCTCTTCTGCCTTTGCAATTGCACCTTTCATCCCCTCAGGACCTGGTGTTAGCACAAGCTCTGCTCCATATGCTTTAAGCAGGTTTCTTCTTTCCAAACTCATCGTCTCAGGCATAACAAAGACTGCTTTATACCCCTTCGCTGCGGCAATCATCGCGAGTCCAATTCCTGTATTACCACTTGTCGGCTCAATAATCGTATCGACACCTGGCTTAATAAGTCCCTTTTCCTCCGCTGCTTCAATCATCGCTAAGGCAATCCGATCCTTTACGCTGCTGCCAGGATTAAAATATTCAAGCTTTAAATAGACATCTGCACTATTTTGATCAACTAATCTGTTTAACTTCACAATCGGTGTTTGGCCGACTAATTCGGAAACTGAATTTGCTACACGAACCATAATGGCACCCCTATTCCGAGTATTTTTATTGGATATATAGAATTTACCAGTTTCATACTGGTTTTGTCAACCGTTTTACACAGGGTTTTTCAAAATTTTTCGTAAATTAAAACACAGGTATGATCCTGTGTTTTAATTTGACTATTTATCACTGCCATAAAACCATTCCACCTTTGCCTCATCCCAAAAGGGTGCTGCAGTAGCCGGCGATTTCATCTGCTCTAGGGCAATTTGCCTGCGAATTTGTTCTTTCACATCATTATACGTATATTTTTTCCCCTTCAATTTTCCTTCAAGCCTTACAAGTGCATACCCTTCCTTAACCTTCAGCGGTTTACTGTACGCACCTTTCTTTAGCTTTTTAGCCGTTTCTATATAGGAACGCGGATACCGCTCATCATCACCGCTAATATAGCCGATATCGCCGCCTTCATTTGCGGAAAACTCCTCAATGGACCGTTCCATTGCTAATGCGGAAAAGCTTGATCCATTTGCCAGTTCTTTTGCGGCCTTTACAGCTTCCTTCTTTGTTTTCACGATTATATGTGATAAATGATAGGCATCCGGAACATTAAAGAGGGTTTTATTTTTATCATAATAGCCTTTTAATTCTTTCTCCGAAACTTTTACGTCCTTTGTTAACAGTTCTTCTAATAGGAGCGTGTTTCGAATTTGTTCTTTCCACTTCTTCTCATTTTGAATGTTTTTAGACCCAAAAGAATTATTAGTGGACTGCAGCATGCTAAATTCCCGCTCAACATCTTGATCAGATACTTTTATTTTGTAAGTCGCCGCCATTTCCACCACGACCTTATGATCAATCATTTCCTTTAAAACGTCTTTTCCATATCTCGCTTCCAGTTCATTCAGCCATTCTTGTCTTGAAATAGTTTTTTTCCCCACGGTTGCCACTGTCTCATCATTACTTGCCGCACCGCCGACCTCATTTGCCCTGGTGAGGAAAAAGGCCACCGTTAAGCAATTAAGCATAATGAGGCCTGCAATAACCATCCAAAGCTGCTTCTTTCCCAAGCTTTTCCCCTCACGATAACAGTTATTTCGCTTCTTTTTTAAGTTCCTCTAGTTCTTCCTTAGTAAATAGATATTTTTCATTGCAAAAATGGCAGTGGGCCTCAGCCTGTCCATCTTCTTCAATCATAGCGGTAATTTCAGCTGCACCTAGCCCTACAATGGCATTTGCAAAACGCTCTTTAGAGCAATTGCATTGGAAACTTACCTCCATTGTTTCTAACACCTTTACTTGTTCTTTTCCAAATAATTCTTCTAAAATCTGCTCAGGTGTCAAACCTCGTTCAATTAAAACAGAAATCGGCTCAATTGTTTTTAACCGTTCTTCGAGTTTTTCAATAATGGACTCTGGCGTCCCTGGCATTAATTGAAAAATAAACCCGCCTGCAGCCAAAATGGAGTCATCCGGGTTAACCAAAACACCAACTCCAACCGAAGAAGGTACCTGCTCAGATGTTGCGAAATAATAGGTAAAGTCCTCACCTAATTCACCAGATACAAGTGGAACCTGGCCGGAAAAAAAGTCACGCAACCCGATGTCCTTCACAACTGCAAGCATCCCGTCTGTACCGACCGCACGGCGGACATCAAGCTTGCCATTCTCTGTCGATTCAAAGTCAACCTCAGGATTGGTCACATACCCTCGAACCTCACCTTTGGCATTACTATCAACCACAATGGGACCAATCGGGCCTCCTCCATTAATTTTTATCGTCAGTTTATCTTCACCTTTAAGCATCGCGCCCATCATGAGCCCTGCGGTCATCGTGCGGCCAAGCGCTGCCGATGCAGTCCGCCATGTTTGATGACGGCGCTGTGCCTCACTAACCGTCTCAGTCGTGCGAACGGCATATGCGCGTACATTTCCATCATAGGCAAGTGCCTTAACTAAATAATCCTTCATTGTCAAACTCCCTTCTTGCTGTTTCAAATCGTCTAGCTGCAGCGCCTAGAGGCCGCTTTTCTAATTATCTTATCCCATATTTCGCTTATAGATAAGCTGCAGACCTTTTAATGTTAAATATGGATCAACTACATCGATTACGGTTGATTCCTTGGCAATTAATGGGGCAAGGCCGCCTGTCGCAATCACGGTTGGTTTCTTCCCGCTTTGCTCCGTCATCCGTTTGACAATGCCCTCCACTTGTCCCACATATCCGTAGACAATTCCCGCTTGCATCGCAGCAACGGTATTTTTACCGATGACCCCTTCTGGGCGGGCAATTTCTATTCGCGGTAATTTCGCCGCCCGTGAATAAAGTGCCTCTGTGGAGATCCCAACCCCCGGAGCAATTGCCCCCCCCATATATTGGCGTTCCTCATTCACATAACAATAAGTAGTTGCTGTTCCAAAATCAACAATAATCAGAGGACTTCCGTACTCATGGATGGCCGCAACAGCATTAACAATTCGGTCAGCCCCCACTTCTCTGGGATTTTCATATTTAATATTGAGTCCTGTTTTTATCCCTGGTCCAACAACAAGCGGCTTAAGATGAAAGTATTTTTGACACATTCTCTCCAAAGCAAACATGATGGGCGGAACAACTGAGGAAATGATAATTCCATCAATATCTGAAAAGGACAATCCTGAATGATCAAATAATGCTTTGATATTCATCCCAAATTCATCTTCTGTACGATTCCGATTTGTTTCAATCCGCCAATGATACTTAAGTTCGTCCTCCTGATAAACACCTAAGACAACATTTGTATTCCCTACATCAAATACGAAAATCAAATCTATCACTCGCTTTATCAATTTTTCTTTTTTTACTTCCCAACATCATACCATAAATAGTATTTGTGTAAAAAAGAAAAGAGCGCTTCATAGGAAGCGCCCTAGTTAAATTATTTGTAATCAATCTCATCCGAAGGTTTATCTAAAAAGGATTCTTCCTTTTTCTCGCCTTCATCCTTCTTGGTATTGATGTTTACCTTCACATCATCTGATTTTTTCGGTCCGATCTTCACAGCATCTAAGTGAACCGCTGGATCCGGCATATGACCATGCTCAACCAAATATTTGATTTGTTCCGCAACGAGCGTTTCAACCTCAAGAAGTGTAGTCGCAATTAAATTTAACTTATCGCGATTTTCAGTAAGGATTTTTCTAGCTCTCTCGTAACATTCTTTAATAATGGTTTGAATTTCCAAGTCGATTTCATAGGCAATAGCATCAGAGTAATTTTGCTCATTATGAAGGTCACGGCCTAAGAAAACTTGACCGCCTTGCGGTTGACCGAACTGTAACGGGCCAAGCTTATCACTCATTCCGTATTCTGTTACCATTTTACGAGCAATGCCTGTAGCACGTTGGAAGTCGTTATGTGCACCCGTACTTACTTCGCCAAATACGATTTCCTCGGCAACACGGCCGCCTAACAAGCCAACAATTTTATCAAGCAATTCCGGCTTTGTCATAAAATAACGGTCTTCCCTAGGAAGCATGACCGCATAACCACCAGCTTGACCACGTGGAACGATGGTAACTTTATGAACCATATCAGCTTCATCAAGTACTAAGCCAATCACCGTATGGCCACCCTCGTGGAAAGCAACAATTCTGCGTTCCTTCTCGGAAATAACTCTGCTCTTCTTGGCAGGACCGGCAATAACACGGTCTGTTGCTTCATCAATATCTTCCATATCGATTTTCTTCTTACTGCTTCTCGCCGCTACCAGCGCCGCTTCATTCAATAAGTTTTCTAAATCTGCACCGGAAAAACCAGGTGTACGCATTGCTATGTTTTTCAAGTTTACTGACTCATCTAAAGGTTTATTGCGTGCATGAACTTTTAGTACAGCTTCACGTCCAACTACATCTGGGCGGTCAACGGTAATTTGACGATCAAAACGTCCCGGACGTAATAATGCAGGATCAAGAATATCAGCACGGTTTGTTGCCGCAATGATAATAATTCCCTCATTTGCACCGAAGCCATCCATTTCAACGAGCAATTGATTCAAGGTTTGCTCACGCTCATCGTGTCCACCGCCTAAACCGGCACCACGCTGGCGTCCAACCGCATCAATTTCATCGATAAAAATGATACATGGAGCATTTTTCTTAGCATTTTCAAATAAGTCACGAACACGGGAGGCACCGACCCCGACAAACATTTCAACAAAATCTGAACCACTAATGGAGAAGAACGGTACGCCTGCTTCACCGGCAGTTGCTCGCGCTAACAATGTTTTACCAGTCCCTGGAGGTCCTACAAGCAAAACACCTTTGGGAATACGGGCCCCAAGTTCAGCAAATTTACGCGGATCTTTTAAAAACTCAACAACCTCAACTAATTCTGCCTTTTCCTCATCAGCACCCGCTACATCTCTAAAACGAACCTTTTTCTTATCATCGTTATAAAGCTTCGCCTTCGATTTACCAAAGTTCATGACACGGCTGCCGCCGCCTTGAGCTTGGTTTAATAAGAAGAAAAATAAGATAAAGATGATCACAAACGGAATGATCGAAGTAAAGAAGGTTACCCAGCCACTAGTTTCTTTTGCTGGCATTACCTCCACTTTTGTATCTGCTGCCTTATCAATACGATCAAGAATCTTTTCGCTGTTTGGAACATAGGTGATGAACTTTTTATCCTTTGCTTCTAGCTCACCGCGAACCTCAAAGACTCCTCGTTCAGGCTGCATTGAAAACTTTTTGACCTCACCTTTTTCTAATTGGGTCACAAACGTATCATATGAAATATGATCTGTAGGCTCATTGCTTCCATTAAAGAAACTAACCACGCCAATAATGACTAAAAATATCAATAAATAAAAGATGGTATTACGGAAAATCCGATTCATCTCTTACCTCCTCCCGCGGGTAAAAACTATAATAAATAGTATCATAGAAAAACTTACTAATTCAAGGAATAGCTCTCATTAGCAAGGGGTAAAAAACCAAAATGAAGGCCTTCTCAGGCAGGAATATAATTATAGATTATTGCTATAAACTTCCGGTTTTAGCACACCAATATATGGAAGGTTGCGATATTTTTCAATATAATCCAACCCATAACCGACAACAAACTCATCTGGAACAATAAATCCTACATAATCTGCTTTGATCGCACTTTTTCTGCCGGTTGGCTTATCAAGTAAAGTGACGATCTTAATTGATTTTGCTTTACGATAACGGAATAAATCCACTAAGTAACTAAGGGTTAAACCACTATCAATAATGTCTTCAATTATTAATATGTCCCTTCCTTCAACAGAAGTATCTAAATCCTTTAAAATTTTCACTTCTCCAGAAGAAACTAAACCTGTTCCATAGCTAGAAACATCCATAAAGTCCATTTCAAGATAACAATCCATCCGTTTTAATAAATCAGCCATAAAAGGCATTGCTCCTTTTAAAACCCCAATAGCAAGCGGAAAGCGATCTTTATACTCTTCTGTTAACCCTGCCGCTAACACCTTTATTTTCTCTTGAATTTCCTCTTCTGAAACTAACACCTTTTCAATATCCTGATTCATCATAAATTGTGCCTCCTAGAAGATCATTACTAATTACTAATGATATGTGAGTTGTATATATTGTTTTGCTGCGTAATCTATACCTTCTATCGAAGATTTTTTTAAATTTGGAAGCCAAATAATAAAACCTTCTTTATCCGTAACCACAGGCCAACTATCTCGATCCTGTACCCGAACCTTTTGATCAATAAAAATAGTCTTTAACTTTTTCGTCCCTTGTATTCCCTTTACTGTCATTCGATCGCCTTTTTCCCTCGTACGGATAAAAATGGGCCACTTAATAAGATCTGCATTAAAAAGGGCTATATTCTCCTTTGCAGCTGGTATTTCCCCTTCTATATAGTCTATTCTAATACTTCGACCATTTGGCAGTTTAATCATCCCAGGCTCATTTAGCTCATAAGCATATGGTTCTGCTGTCACTTGCTGAAATTGGAAAGATAACTGTAAATAGGAGCGAATGACCTTCATTCCATTTGGTAAATCCAGTTTTACTGATGGTTCATGATGGTGCATTAAGAAAAATACTTGATCGATATGTATAGCAGAAAGAGAAGCAGGCTTTTCTTTGTAAAGATAGTTTAATATTAGTTGAATCCCTCTCCTTTGTAAAGGTAAAGGCATTTCAAGAAACCCTTGTATGTCAATAGTAATATGGTCCTCTTCCTTTTTTGCCAGAACTGTATTCAGCCGTTTGACCGTTAATTCCTGTAAAAACGCTTCATCACTCTGCAGTTCTTCACTGAATCGTTGAAATTGCTCATGGGCATGACTGTTTTCCCCTTTTAAAAAAGGCAGAACTTGTTTACGAAAGCGATTCCTACTATAAACGCCTTTCTCATTACTCGGGTCTATCCTTGGTGTCAGCTGGTGTTGTTTACAATAATCTTGGAGCTCAACCTTTGTTACACATAAGAAAGGGCGGAAAATAGTACCATGATGAAAGGGTCGGGAAAACGGAATTCCGGCTCTTGCCTTCCCAGTGCTGCCTCTCGTTAGCCGCATAAGTATGGTCTCCATCTGATCATCACCATGGTGACCCAACGCTAAATAGGGGTATTCATATTTTTCCATCATTTTAAAGTAAAAATCATATCTTACTTCTCTTGCTGCAATTTGCGAACTCTTTCCCGTTGCCTTCATGATTTTTGTCACATCAATTCGCGCCATTTCAAAAGGAACCCCATGCAGTTCACAAAAGCTTTTTACAAACATGGCATCTTGGTAGGATTCCTCTCCACGAAACATATGGTCTACATGGGCGACAACAATAGACAGGTTTCCTTTTTCCTTTTCCTTCAATAAGTAATGAAGCAGTGCTAAAGAATCAGGCCCCCCTGAGACACCTACAATGACCTTTTTGTTTTCAAGTTTGAACGAGTGGCGGTTAAGGAAGGCCTCAACCTTTGATTCCAACATATGATCGCACTCTTTCTAATTTTGAATTTGAGAATTGTCCAGTTCCAGCGCCTAGGCGCTTCCACTTTTCTTTTAGCTTACCACTAATCATGATTAACTATCAAAACATAGGTGCTACAAACCAAGTTGAAATTTTTCCATTTTATGAATGAAACGTCATTCTAAAATGTTACTCCTTTATTTACGGACAAAGGACCAATTGGTTTCAAATATTAAGGTAAATTATTAAATGTATACCATGCATATAAAATGCCCAGGACAACGACTATAAATAAAAACTCCAGCCAACCGCTTTTTTTCTTTTTTCGTCGATATGCACGCCTTGAAGGCGCTTGACCGCCCTTAGTAGTATTCCTTAGTGTTTGGGCTGAAGTATGCCTAGCGGCTGCAGGTGTACGCAACGGGGGAGCAGGAGCCTTTTGCTCCACTAGACTGTCAAATAAATCAGCCCGCATTTGCTTAGCACTTTTGTAATGCCCTTGCAACGCTTTTACGATTACGGTTTCAAACTTCAATAATTCCGGCTTTTGCCTTACTGCCTCTCGGAGCTGAGAAATACCCCCAGTTGTTTTAGTCAATCGTTTTGGATAGGCAGTGTTAATCATGATCATCGCAACGGCAAATAAATCATAGGATGGCTCTGCTTTTCTAGATCCTAACCCCCAATAACCCCGGTCATAAAACTCCGTGAATTCCTTAATTGCTCTACCTTGAATAGTTGTGCCGCCCACATCTATACATCTTATTTTCGGGGGCGGTCCGGTAACAATTAGATTTTCTGGTTTTAAATCACCAAATACCCAGCCATTTTCATGAAGCTGATCCAAATCATTAAGCAGCTGCAAAAATAACACACTTGTCCACGATTTCCCTTTCTCCTGCAAAAAGGTGAGGAAGTCAGGGCCTTGGATATATTCCATGACGTAAAAGGATACTCGGCCGCGAGGTGATAACCAATCATCAACATCAAGTAAAGAAGGCCCGAGGGCTCCGGGCCCCTGGACCTTTGCAAAGGATTTCAACACATTCACCTCAGAGGTGATGGACATACCGTTATCACTCATTTTTAAGGCTACACGTGTGTCTTTGTGTTTTGCAAGGTAGACCACCCCGTTTGCACCAAATCCTAACTCTTTTATAATGGTATAGTTTTGTGAATGCCATTTCCCAGAAATGATGGTTCCCGGACTTACCTTACATTGATTCTTCAAAGTATGATTCATCATCACGTGAAAGCAGGCTCCTTAGTGATTGTTTTTGATTGAAGGCGGTTAACGCCGTCCGTAATGCCGGGCCAGTCGGTGTAATCCCTCCTGTTGACAGTTGGGAAAATACACTCGTCAAAACTTGCAGCTTCGGTGTCCAATCCAGCAATTTTTCGACATCATTCTTTTTCCCGGGAAATACATAAACGGAAAATTGATTTTCACCTGTTCGAGCATTCAGGCTTAGGGACAGGTCGAGAAGTGCCTCTTTTACGGTTGGCAGCTTTTGTTTCATGCTTGCGCTTGTATCGACAAGAATCAACACTTCCAATTCGACAGTTTCTCCTAATTCATCAACAACCTCCATAACCTCGCCGCGTTTATCTGGCGGCAAGTCCTCCATCGTTTGCGAGCGACCTAATATTTGTTGTAATTGGGAATTCACCACACCTTGGATGGTTTGGTTCATCGCTTTACGGGTGACCATTTGCACGGTTTGAGAAAGTGCTTCAGCATAAACAATCTGACTGACACCACCGCCTGACATCGCAATGCCATCAATTTCAGTCATTCCCTTTTCATCAATCACATCCTTTTCGATGACACCGATTACATTCACAGTTATTCCTTGTTCCTTCGCGAGTGCCGCCATGGCAATCGGATCTTCTCCTTGGTTCGAGCAACCATCGGTAATCAATAATATTTGCCGGATCTTCCCTGTATACATAACCTTCTCCCTCCACGAAACGTATTTGTACCATTTTCGACGGGAACAGGGTGATTTATACATATTTTAATCGAGGAGAGTGTAAAATAATCGATTAGACTTAGGCTTGTTTTTTATAAACGGGAATCGATGCCCATTTCGGTGTATTATGTTTGATTCTTGCCACCGTCACCGTCATATCATCTTCTATTAATCCCGATCTTGACCTGATTACATCCTCCATAATTAAATCAGCTACCGCTTGCGGATCATCTGTCTCCAATTCCTGTACTTTTCGTTTCATCCATAGATCATAATTTTCTACATGTTTCGGACCCTCGAATACCCCGTCGCTCATCATGATTAATAAATCACCTGCTTTTAATTGTTCGCTAACGACATCGACCTCAAATTCCTGTAGGATCCCTATTGGCAAATTGCTCGCTTGGATTTTAATAACTTTATTTCCCCTTTTGATAAAACTAGGTGTGGAGCCAATTTTCAAAAATTTCGCGGAGGCATTTTTCAAATCGATCATTGCCAAATCTAAAGTAGAAAAAACCTCGTCGGTTGTCCGCAATGATAGAATCGAATTAATCGATTTAATTGCTGTCTTTTCTTCAATCCCGGATTGGAGGATTTTTTGCAAAAGCTGCAGGGTTTCATTACTTTCATAATGAGCTCTCTCCCCGTTGCCCATGCCATCACTAATGGCAATGGCATACTTTCCAAGCCCCAGCTCAATGGTGGAATAACTATCACCTGATATTAACCCGCCATCCTTAGCGGCATGGGCTACCCCTGTTTCCACTGTAAAGGCTTTTGACGATCTAAAGGTGACATGACAGAAGCCGCTAGGGTTTGTCGCACACTCCTCCTTGTTTACGATAATCGTTTCACCAAGAATATCGGACAACATCGGTGCAATCAGTTTTTCACACTCTCCATGGCCATTACAAAATGGGACTGCCATTTCAATATCAATATTCCCTTGTTCAAGACTGTAGATCTCAACCTGTTCGATATGGATCCCAAACTCTTGAATCGCCTCCATGATTTGTTCTTCTTGCTTATGATGATTTTCCCTTTCCCGTTGAATTTCCTTTGCGAAGTTTTCCATTACTTCAGAAACACCAAGTAATTGGTCGGCCACCAGTTTGCGGCTTTCCCGTACTTGTTTTTTTAATTTTAAATTGGCCTGAAAAAAGGTTAATTCTTGGCCGATGGTTTCATAGACCTTCTTGGAACGGGAGCAATGCTTTTCCCATTCCCTTGACAGCCTCGGAGAAACATTCCCTGCGTTTTGATCCATTTCGTGAATAATTTCCTCCATATAAGCATAGGTTGTATTAAAATTCTTTGCCCAGCATTGTTCTTTTTTAAAGCATGTCTGGCATGTCTTTTCCGTGACATTGCTCATGAAGAAATCCATTTCTCGGTCCTGTTCATCATCCTCTGACAATATTTCCATTTGTGAGAAACTTTGTGAAAGGGCATGGAAGACACCCGAAAACTGTGAAACCCGTTGTGCAGTCACATCGCGCATTTTACGCATATACTTTTGTTGCTCTGCTGTGTATTCCGGTGTCCCAGGGATATATTTTGCTAATCTTGAAGTAAACGCTTGTGGTGTTAAGAGGAATAAAAGAACAGCGGCACTGGATTCCATAACCGTCTTTAGGATAGAACTGCCGCCCTCACCATACATTCCGATGAGCAGGGTAGCAATAAACAAGCCGATGGAGACACCTATTTTTTTTCCTTCCTTCAACAAGCCCCCTAGCACACCCGAAAAGGCTAAAAGACTCATATGATAGAAGCTTGATACACTTGCAAGGCTAAATATTAAGCCCGTCACGACACCAACAGTAGAGCCAACGGTTGCGCCGGCAATAAACGAAAAGACCAAAACTAAATATCTCGACATGATATGTTCAACCGACATATCGTACACCTTCCAGCCAATTGTTCCGGACAAAATGGAGGCCAGCATGATGATCAAGCAAACGATTTCTTCCGTTTTTAACAATTGCCGGCGTTTATTCAAAGTTAACAACGGAATACTCTGTAAAAAAATAAGTGTTAAGATAAACGCAAGGCTTGCCTGCACACCCACCATCATGACATCATATAGCGTTAATTGTTTCGTTATGATGAAGGCTTCGGCAAATTTCCCTACTCCAAGAATAATGCCGACAAAAAAAGGCAGTGATCGCATTTCATTTGTCAGCCACTTTTGACTGATGCGAAATATAATCAAAAAGACAATAGTGACGCTGAAAGTGAAAGCGGCATTGGATAATGAAACCGTTGCGGCCCCCACAATCAGTCCAATCAGGGCAAGCGGTGCCCGATCTCTTTTAATTAAATAAACAGAAGCAAAGAAAGGAAGACTGAACGGGGTGAGCTTCGCCAAAATTAAGGCTCGTCCAAGCAAAAATCCCACTAATAATAAGAGATAACCCTTTTTGATAAAAAAGGATTCAAGCGCGAATTGAATTTTCCTAAAGAATCTACCCGGATCCCATTTAGATGAATGAAGGCTGACTTCTCCGACCGGCTCTATAAAACTCACGTTTGTCTTTTCCATTAAATCACTCTCCCTATACTTTCATCGTTGCCCACTATTATAAAATTAATAGACTTAAAAGTTTGTCAAAATAGTGAACAAGATAAAATAATCGTTCGACGCAATTCAACTAAAATTACCCAAACAACATAATCATGTCGTATAAAGGAATAATACAAAAAGCGTAAGCGCCCTGGTCAGCGGCGTATGGCCTGGAGCGCTCCAACTGAGATAAAGGAAACACGAAGAGCGTCAGCGATTCGATGTTGACTTATCGTAGGGCGGAGAGCGAAGGACACTAGCCGCTAGGGCGCTGGAGCTGGATTCAGATAACTATTCCAAGTTATCCATACTAGTATGAATCTATAATTTCCTTGACAATAAAAAAGACAAGTCGCTTTTGACTTGTCTTTTACTATATCTGTAAGGTGAAAACCTGCATTATTCAATTAAACAGCAGCAAGCTACCCCCGCTTAGCTCCTCTTCCTCCACGCTTGGATTCCGTGTGCCGCTTCAGGGAAGATAAACGATCCTCACTGTCTTTTAGGAACTTTGACATCTTTGACTCGAAGGTTTCCCCTTTGTTGTTGTTACGATCGTTTGGCCGGCCTTGACGAGGACGTTGCGAATGTGAATGTTGTCTTCTTTCAGGTTCGGGTCTATCCTTTGCCTTTTTAATCGATAAACCAATTTTTCCGTCCTTCTCAACATTGATGACTTTTACCTCAACCTGATCGCCAACCTTTAGGTGATCATTGATGTCCTTCACATAGTTATCAGCAACCTCACTAATGTGAACGAGTCCTGTTGAGCCATCTGGCAGCTCCACAAACGCACCGAAATTTGTAATCCCTGTTACCTTTCCTTGTAACTTGCTGCCTACTTCAATTGACATAAAAAGAACGTTCCTCCTTAAAAGTATAAAAATCAAGATTACTCTATATTATACAAAACAGAAAAATTCAGTGTCAATAACACGCGACAATGGGTCAATTTTCTTTCTTTTCATCAGGAAGGTTAAAGATTGTTTCATTTGGTTCCGAGAAAAAGTACTCTTTTCTAGCCAGCTTCCCAATGTAATCATCATCATTCAATTTAATAATATCCTCTTTCAGAACTTCTTGCTGCTTCTTTAATTCAGAAAGTTCATGGTCAGACTTCTTCTTTTGGGCAACTTTTTCCTGGAGTTTTGCGGTCTGGGAAATATAGCTGGAAATCATCAGATACGATAGTAAGCTAGCAAAAACAAAAAATAAGGATAATCGCCTTAGTAATAGTTTTCTTTTTCTAGCAGAGGCAATTTCAGCATATTCTTTTTGCTCAACATAGGTTGTCTGGATTTTTGACACATTTTTTTTCCGATCTGCGTCCACTTCCCTTCCCTCCTCACTCTTTTCTACTTTTCCATTTATCTATCCATTTACTACTATAATTCCTTATTTTTTCAAAAATTCCTGCCGTTCTATTATATAACTTCTCGACGGAATTTTTAATACCTTTCGGCATAAATTTCCAAAATAATGACACAATTGTTTTTAATGGCACATAAATGATCTTCAATACCAATAATACAAGCTTAAAAACAAATTTGACAAGGGTTAATAGTCCCCTGCCAAGTGCAAGAATGATCGTAATCACAAGTTGAATAAGACCCACGACAGGTTTATAGATCAAGAGCTGGAAGGTTTTCTTCAAAAACGTCACGATGGAGATAACTGTTTGAATCACGATCTCTAATAAACGTAGATAAAACCCTTTAAACAAGCTCTGGTAGGCCGCAAACCCGCAAACAAGGGCAATAAAGATATAAAATCGCAATTCCCCATTATTCACTAAGAATAACGTATAAAAAACAATCAAAGCCTGAATGATCCAAAATAAGATATCATTAAGGAAAACAATCCAAGCTCGTTGTTTTGGTCGTTTTAAAAACCGCTGGTACGTATCAAACATAGCGCCAAATAACGACCCCATGCCAACCATTGAAAGCATTGTTAAAAATTGCGTCGAAAGGGTCATCGAAATAACTTGCTAAAGAAACCTTTAGCTTTCTCCCCATGCTGCTCATCTAAGTAGACTAAATCAAATATCTTACCTTTAATGGAGACAATCCCTTTTTCAACATCAAGGTTTTTCATTGTTAAGTTTTGTCCCTTTATCGCTAAGAACCCCATTGACGTTTCCAATAAAAATTCTTCATTATCAAAGCTTTCTACTTGCTTGACACCGGTAATTTCGAGAAGCTTTCTTCCTCTCATAATGACATCATGATCCGGCACACTACTCTTCGTCGGCTGGTTATCATAATATTGGCTCACTCTACATCCCCCACAATCATTTGTACAACCTTTGGTAAAATGTATGTGCAGGGCAGTAAAAATAGAACAGCTTTAGTCGTTTGAGCCAAGTCTCTCTTCAGTTAAAATCGTATACATCTCCGCCGCTTCATCTTTGCGTGATGTTTCCTGAATCCGGTCTATTCTTGCCGTCACCTTGCGATTTCCAAGACGAATGGTTAATTCATCACCGACCTTAACAGTTGTGCTGGCTTTTGCCTCTTTCCCGTTAACCTCAATTCTACCTTGGTCAGAAACTTCTTTGCCAACGTTCTTCTTTTAATTAATCTTGATACTTTTAAAAACTTATCTAAACGCATATTGCCAATCCTCCTATTTTCCATTATCAGAATGTATCTCATGGGGCTTTGAGAAATGTCCAGCTCTAACGCCCGCTGAACAGGGCGCTTGCGCTTTTCTTATAATCCTTTACCCTTTGCCTTGTCCCAATAGTGGTCAAGCTCCTCAAGTGTATGCTCCTCAAACGATCTGCCACTTCTCTGTACGCTTTCCTCCACGTATTGAAACCTACGGATAAACTTTTCGTTTGTTTCAAATAAGGCTTCCTCCGGATGAATCTTTAAAAACCTGGCGACATTGACAAAGGCAAATACCAAATCTCCAAATTCCTTTTTAGCAAGCAGTAGACCTTCCGCCGTCCCGTCTAATTCTGCCACAAATTCATCGAGCTCTTCTTTCACTTTCGCCAAGGCAGGGGTAATTTCCTGCCAATCAAAGCCAACCTTTGCCGCTAACTTTTGCAGCTCATACGCCCGTAGTAAATTGGGCTGTGCTTTTGAGACACCCGCAAGCATGGATGTAGTTGGTTCCACTCCGCCCTTTTCCTGTTGCTTTATTTCCTGCCAGTTCTGCACTACTTCTTCCGCACTTTCTGCCTTCCCTGTACCAAACACATGCGGATGGCGGCGGATCATTTTCGCTGACAACACCTCAATAATGTCATCAATGGAAAAATAGCCATCATCCTCGCCAATTTGTGCATGGAGCATCACCTGCAGCAGCACATCCCCTAGTTCTTCTATTAAATGGTCAATATCGCCGTCATTAATAGCCTCGATAACCTCATAGGTTTCTTCTATTAAATATTTCTTTAATGATTCATGTGTTTGTTCCTTATCCCACGGACAGCCATTTGGTCCTCGCAAAACAGAAATAATCTCCCTTAACTTAGAGAAATTCTTCAATAAGATTTGTTCTTCCCTCACCGGCGGGATATAAACAGTGGTTAGGTTGTTAATCGAGACATTTCGATCCAACTCATACAATGGCACTTTTTCGATGACTTCTTGATTACTTCCGGCTGCTGTTACAATATAGATCTCGTAATCATCAGGTAACTTTTCCATTAAGGTTAACTTTACGTTGGATGCCACAAATTGATCGTACACCTGGCTAATAAAGATATGCTGCTCGATTTGCAGCTGGCTTGACAGAAGCGACGTCCCGTCCAGTAGTTGGAACCCCTCAATAGGGTCTATTTTTAAGGCAGAGAATAGTGGATCAATAAAACTTTGCCCTCCGCCAATGATTACCTCAACCCCTTCTTTTGGCGCATACTCCAAAAGAAGTTGTACCGTACGCTCGGCCACAAGCGGGTGTCCCGGAACAGCATAAATAATCGACTCACTTTTTGCCTTTTGCAACAGTGCCTGGGCAATTTCCTCATAAACCGCCTCAAACTGTTCGTGTTTCACGTAAACAGTATCAAAGGAAATATACGTCAGCCCTTCCTTTTCTAAATCCGCCACCACCGGATGCTCTTTTGTTCGTAAAAATAAGCCACCGCCTGCATGAAGTAATTTTTTATAAACACCAACTGGCAACTGCTCCAAGTCTCCAGCTCCTAAGCCCACTATTTCAATTCTTTTTTCCATTTGATTATCTCCTATCCTTTCGTGCTATTAGATGTATTAATTTACTTCCGAACGGGAATAAGGCCAATTCTTCCTCACGAAAGACGTTTCCGCGAATGATCACCAATAAAAAGAGCAGGCCGCCAAGTCCCACAGCACTTAAAGCTTGCATAGCAGCACCTAAACGATGCAATACGAAGAGGTTCACCACATAATCTGTCACAACTATATAACCTTTTAAGAACAGAACCAGCAAAACAGCTGCCATCAGAACAATTCTGATAAAATGCCAATCGAAAAGCGGTCGTATAGTCATTTTTCTAAATTTAAGGAACAACAAGCACGAGACCAAACCTAATGAAAGCAGGGATGAAATAGCGGCCCCCATGGTTCCATATAACGGAATAAAGATACTATTTAAACTATATTTTAGTGGAAAAGAGACTACCACAGCAAATGCCGGAAATAGTAGGCTGCCAAGTCCCTGCATGATGGCAATCACTGTTGAGATGATCGAGGTGAAAAGAATGACAAACCCGAGTACTCCCAGTACAGATGACCCCCATTGGTTTTCAAATAGCATGGTATTCGTTTGCTCAATAATGGCCCATAAACCAGCAGATGCACCTAACCCGATCACCGTACTAACTTTGAGCGCCAATTGGACCTTATCATGCAGTTCATCCGACTTTTCCGCCAAGCGTGCCCGGCTAATAAGCGGCACAAGGGTTAACGCCATGGAGGTGGCCGCAACAGTTCCTAACTGAATTAACGGCTGGCCGCGATCAAAGATCCCCTTCATGCTTTTCGCCAGATCCGCTTCCATGCCACCTGCAACAAGTAAAGGATAGAGCGTTAAGGAATCTGCTAATTGAATAAATATCATCAGCATCCCGCTTAAACAAATCATCAGCCCTTGGAAAATCAAAGCCTTTACAATCCCTTTGACCTCCGTCCAGCTATTTTGAGACATTCGCTGTTCCGGTTTGACCTCTTTCCATTCTTTACGAACCAACAAAAACATAAACAAAATAACGGCGGCTACAATACTCCCGGTAATTGAGCCAAACATTGCCCCGCCACCCACTAAATAAAGGGAATAGCCCTTTTGCATAAAAAGATACGATAGGAACAATATTGTCAGCACCCGAACCGATTGTTCACCAACCTGTGAGAGGGCTGTAGGAACCATATTGCCAATCCCTTGATAATATCCCCTTAATATTGAAACAAGCGGAAAGGTTAAAAACACAATTGAAACAACCCTTAAAAGAATAGCTAGCTGGGGGTCATTCATCCAGTTGGCTATTCCTTTTGCACCGATATAGAGCACTAAAAAACAAATAATGCCAACTACTTGTAAAAAAACAAAGGCCACCAGTAGAAGTAGTCGCGATTTTGAATCGTTGCCTGTTTCCCTTTGTTCTGCATAAAGTTTGGAGATGACAACAGGAAATCCTGTTGTCGCCAAGACGATTGCCATCCCATAAAACGGGTACACTTGTTGATAAATATAAAAACCAATATCGCCGACAATATTTTGAAAAGGAATCCTGTAAAAGGCACTTAATATTTTCGTCAAGATCGCAGCGATTGTTAAAATAAAAGCCCCTTTAAATAGGGATTTTGATTGATTCATGGTATTCATTGCTTCACCTACTAAATGAACTAAGAAGGTAATTATAGCACATTGTGGTAATTGACAATTAAAAAAACCAGGCAAATACCTGGTTCTCATACCTTACATTCTTATTATAAATCATTAATGACAATATAACTTGCCTTTATAGGGCCATGTACGCCAACGACAAGGTTCAGCTCAATATCAGCCGAGTTACTTGGACCGGTAATAAAATTGATGCAGGAGGCTACGTGTCCGGTCTCTTCGTAAATTTCCCGCATCTTCACTGCTGCCTGAGTCATTCTCGGAACAAGGCTGCTTTTCGGAATCAACATTATCGATGTTGCCGGTAAGAAGCTGACCGTTCTGCCCTTATCTTTATTACTAAAAAGGACCACTGTACCCGATTCAGCAAGGGTTATTTCACTGATTGTGATGCCGACATTCGCCTTTTCTGCATGATGAATGTTCTCTTCACCTAAGGTATAGTCCCACTCAAACATATCGATCTTTTGCATCGGCCATTTTTGTTTAAATAGGGAATCTAGCCCCCACTCAGAGAACCTGTCATCTTTCCACGTCACAACTGGGCCGCCGCCATAGTCAAGGACCACATCATTTACGACAGCTGACAAATCTTTTAAGTCAGTTGTATACATCTTTGTATGGATCTTTTTGCAATGTTCCTCAAAGACAGCTAAAAGATCATCCTGTGTTGCATCCTTTAATACTTCATATTGTGGCTGAAACTTCCAGTTCGGCCTTTCAATTGGAGTCGAAATTCGCGGCCGGTTCAGACGGCTGGCAAGTTGATTTAAAAATTGATCTTGGTTTTGGATGGTGCCGTTCATGTTTAGTTGTCTCCTTTCTCGCGCTGTTTAAACCAATCTCTGAATCTCTCTTTATTTGGAGCAGGGAATTCCCGTATATCCGTCCAAGCCTTAAGCGGCCCCGGCCCTTTGGTGATTTTATCGCCCGACGTAAATGGCGTCATGGCAGCAGGTGCAATTTTTGAACCAAATTTATACAAAGCAGGTGACGAAGCGCCAAGCCCAAATGCCTTCATTAATAGCTTTTCAGAAACAGGTGCTTTCCCTTCCTTTTCAACAATGTTTACCCGGTGTTGATGAAGCAAATTATGCAATGGGATTTTCACTGGACAGACTTCCGTACATGCACCACAAAGGGTAGAGGCATATGGAAGCTCTTTATATTCATCATATCCCCCTAGTAATGGTGAAAGAACGGCACCTACCGGCCCTGGATAGATGGATCCGTAGGAATGACCGCCAATATGACGATAAACAGGGCATACATTGATACAAGCCCCGCAGCGGATACATTGAAGGATGGATTGGAACTCGCTTCCCAGAATTTCTGATCTGCCGTTATCAACAATGACAAGGTGAAATTCCTCGGGGCCGTCCACATCCAATTCTTCACGCGGACCAGTTAAAACGGTAATATAACTGGTTAGCTTCTGTCCAACCGCACTGCGCGTCAACATACTAACAAGGACTTCCATTTCCTCAAAAGTAGGAACAATTCGTTCCATTCCCATAACAGTGATTTGTGTTTTTGGCAAGGCCGTGACTAAATCAGCATTTCCTTCGTTCGTCACTAAGCTAAAGGAACCCGTTTCAGCCACTGCAAAATTACAGCCGGTAATCCCGATATCGGCTTCAAGGAATTTTTCACGCAACGTCACACGTGCTTGGTAGGCAAGCTCCTCGGGTTTTGACGTTTTCGTATAACCAAGTTTTTTCGCAAAGACATCACGAATTTGTTCTTTGTTTTTATGAAGTGCAGGTACCACAATATGTGATGGCGGATCATGCTCATCGAGTTGGAGAATATATTCCCCGAGATCCGTCTCGACTACCTCGCAGCCTTCTTCCTCCAGCATCCCATTTAAGCTGATTTCCTCTGTTACCATTGATTTCGCCTTAACGACCTTTTTGGCGTTTTTACGCTGTACAACACCTCTAATATAATCATTGGCCTCTTCCTTCGTTTGCGCAAAAAAGACATGGCCGCCGCGCGCAGCAATGTTTTCGCTTAACTGCTCCAAATAATAATCGAGGTGCTCAAGCACATGCTGGCGGATTTCCTCGCCATGATTGCGCCAATCCTCCCAATTATCTAATTCATCAGTTGTGACAACTTTTCGTTTAATCCCCATACCATCTTGGGCACCGGCGACAGCACCCCGCATAAATTGATCATGAATGCCATGATCAACACGATCTTTAAACTTTTCCGTACTAATCTTCATTGCCATTTGAATTTCCCCCCAGTCTATAAAAAGCAGTGACCCATTAGTGGCTATTTAATACTTCAGCAATATGCATGACTTTTACCTGTTTGCCTACCCTTTCCATTCGGCCGCCAATATTCATTAAGCAGGCACCATCGGCTCCGATCAGATACTCAGCCCCTGTCTCTTCGACATGACGAACCTTTTCATCGACCATTTGCTCTGATATTTGAGCGTTTTTTACGGAGAAGGTTCCGCCAAAGCCACAGCATTGTTCTTTACCTGGTAATTCTGTGAACTTCAATCCTTTCACATTTTTTAATAGAATCATTGGCGGTTCTTTTACCCCTAATAATCGTGTCATGTGACAAGAAGTATGGTAGGTAGCCGTTCCCTCTAAAGTAGCGCCAACATCTTCAATTTTTAAAACCTCCACAATAAATTGCGTCAGTTCGTAAGTCTTTTCCGCTAATTGTTTTGCCTTTGGCTCCCAGACAGGATCTCCTGCAAAAATATGAGGATATTCGTGAAACATAAACGCACATGAGCCGGATGGTGAAACAACGTATTCGGCATGATTAAACGTTTCAATCATTCTCTTCATCGCTTCTTTTGATTCCTTGACATAACCGCTATTATAAGCTGGCTGGCCGCAGCATACTTGAGACTCCGGGAATTCAACCTCGCACCCAAGTCTTTCAAGTAGTTCAACTGTCGCCCTTCCTACATTGCTCTGGAACATATCGACGATACATGTTGCAAAAAGAGAAACCTTCATTTTTTTCTCCCTCTCTCACTTTTTTAAAATTTTCAAACATAGCAAACTGGTAAACCGGTCATCTGATGACCTAACAATGTTAATATTCTATATTCTACATCAAAAATTGCAAGAGGAGAAAGGGTTTTCATCAAAAAAGATGATTTTCCACCTTGTTAAGGGATAGAAAAAGAGCTCTCAATGTGTGAGAACTCCTTTTCTATCCTATTTCTCATGATTAAACATCGACGTATGCTGGAAATATTCTTTCAGGATCTTATCCACATTTCCAAGATGAATCAGCATCCTATTTCGCGCTTCGGTTTCATCTTGATTCTTAATTGCCTCATATATCGCCAAATGCTCATGATATAACCGCTCTAATGTTGTTTGTTTTGAAAATAACCATACCCTGCGTGTTTCTCGCATGGTCTCCACCATTAAATCGGAAACATGATTCATTAAACTCGCCAGCAACTGATTTTGTGCGGCATCAGCTAGTGCCAGGTGAAACTGTAAATCGGCTTTTTCACCTAGTTCTTCATTCCCTTTTGCCCCATTCATTGCCTCAAGTGCAGCCTCCATCATAGCTAGATGCTGTTCCGTTCTTCGTTTGGCGGCGGCGGCTGCTGTCCCGCTTTCAATAATCTTTCGTACCTCTACTAACTCAGCAATATCTTCCTTATTCATTAAAATGGCAGTTGACAGTGGGAAAGTAATTTGGTCTTTTTCAAATTCCTTCACAAAGGTTCCTTCCCCTTGCTTCATTTCTATTAGTCCCATTGCACGCAATGACGTTAATGCCTCACGAATCGCAGAACGTCCTACCTGAAAGCTTTCAGCGAGTTGTTGAACAGAGTCTATTTTTTCACCCGGTTTTAGCCTTCCTGCCCGAATCATCTCATAGATTGCTTCGGCAACCTCTTCATAAATCTTCTTCGGTTTGATCTTTTTATATTCCATTCACTGAGCCCCTTTAACAATACGTCAGGTTATCGTAAATCTAATTATACCCTTTTTCGAAAAATTATCGAGAAAATGAATTGGCCATTTAAAAGCTAAACATAAATTATGGAAAAATGTAAATTTTCTATTGTAATTTTATTTTAATATCCATATAATTCATCTTATCAGCTTGTTAAACATCTAATCATCTGATGACCTAGTCACCAACATTTGTAAGCGATTACTCCGTTAAAGGAGAACGAACAATGAATCAGGGGAAGATTCAACAAACAAATCTATTTGGGAGGAAATTTGCGAATGACATTTACTCAAAACTTTACCGCTGTTGGGAACAATCTTGGACTTACCGCGATTGTTGCACTAATACCCATCCTTTACTTTTTTTGGGCATTAGCTATAAAAAGAATGAAGGGGCATATTGCTGGTCTTACAACATTAATCCTTGCTATTATTATTGCCGTTATTGCCTATAAAGTACCGGCTGGAATGGCCGTAATGTCGGCAACACAGGGGGCTGTATATGGAGTTTTACCGATTGGCTGGATCATTATTGCCTCAGTTTTTTTATACAAACTGACTGTAAAATCAGGTCAATTTGATATCATTCGTCACTCTGTGTTATCTATTACGGAGGACCGTCGATTACAAGCATTATTGGTAGCGTTCTCTTTTGGGGCCTTTTTGGAAGGGGCTGCAGGATTTGGTGCGCCGGTAGCTATTTCAGCCGCATTATTAGTTGGATTAGGATTTAACCCGCTTTATGCTGCCGGTATATGCCTGATTGCCAATACCGCACCGGTTGCTTTTGGCGCCATTGGTGCACCTGTTATTGCAATGGAAGGGCCTTCGGGGATTCCGGCAACTGAAATTTCAAAAATGATCGGCCGTCAGCTGCCATTTTTATCTGTATTTATTCCCTTTTACCTTGTTTTCATTATGGCTGGTTTCAAAAAAACGATGGAAGTTTTGCCTGCCGTTCTGGTATCAGGTATTTCCTTTGCCGTTACACAGTATTTATCATCAAACTTTTTAGGACCAGAGCTTCCCGATATTTTATCATCATTAGTATCTTTAGTCGCCCTGGCTATATTCCTAAATTTCTGGAAGCCGAAAACCATTTTCCGCTTTTCTGCCGAACAAGAACTTGCAGCAACTGCTGCCGTCAAAAATAACACATCAAAAGAAGTACATTACACAGGCGGACAAATATTTAAAGCATGGTCACCCTTTGTTCTGCTAACGGCAACGATCACACTTTGGGGAATTCCTGCCATTAAACTTGCTTTAGGCGGTCACTATCAAGGGGCTAATGCCATCCTAAAAGCCGTTAATTCAGTCGGACATGTCTTAACCTTTATACCTGAGGTTCCATTGGTCCATAACAAAGTATTTAGTAAAGCAGGTGCCGAGCCAATCGCGGCATTTTATAAGGTTGAGCTTTTAGCGGCTGCTGGTACAGCCATTTTAATCGCAGCCATCATCACAAAGTTTATTGTAAAAATGTCTTGGAAAACATGGGTTGGAACGTTTAGCGAAACATTGAACGAAGTGAAATTCCCACTCATGACCATCGCCTCAGTGGTGGGTTTTGCCTATGTCATCAACGTGGCCGGAATGAGTACGACGCTTGGACTAGCCCTAGCTAAAACAGGATCAACCTTTTTCCCATTCTTCTCACCTTTCCTTGGCTGGCTAGGAGTATTTGTAACAGGATCCGATACTTCAGCAAATGTTTTGTTCGCCAACTTACAAAAGGTCACAGCGGAATCAATTGGTATGAATCCAATCCTAGCACTTGCAGCAAACTCTTCAGGTGGTGTTACCGGTAAAATGATTTCGCCGCAATCAATTGCTGTTGCCTGTGCCGCAGTTGGGCTAGTCGGAAAAGAATCAGAGCTCTTTCGTTTTACAATAAAACACAGCATTTTCTTAGTTATTATAGTTGGAGTCATCGTTTGGCTGCAAAACACTGTCCTAACTTTTATGATTCCGTAAAATTTGAATGTCTTACTTAGGCTCAGTCCTTTTCTGGATAGAGCCCTTTTTATTCGGGAAACTTTTCCTATTGCCGATAAAAATGGGCTATAATTTAAGTAGCATAACTAAAATTCGTAAAAAACAATTGGAGGGAAACGTATGTATCCAAATATTTTAAGACATCCCGGACCTACCCCAATCCCTAAGAAAGTGCTGCAAGCAATGAATCAGGATATGATCAGTCATCGCAGCGAGGAATTCGTCCATTTATATCAAGAAACCACAAATCGTGTGAAACCTATTTTCGGTACGAAACAGGATATTCTGCTGTTGCCGTCAGGTGGTACGGCTGCATTGGAAGCCGCAGCGGTCAACACGGTTTCTCGAGGAGAAGAAGTTGTGGTCATCACAGTTGGCGCCTTTGGCGACTATTTTGTCTCTATTTGTGAGAAATATGGTTTCCATGTACATAAGCTTGAAAAGACTTGGGGCGAGGCATGTAGTGAGGAGGATCTTACTGAGTTTCTTAAACCTTTATCAAACATTAAGGCAGTCTTTGCCACCTATAACGAAACATCAACGGGGATTTTAAACCCTATCGATAAATTAGCACATGTCGTCCATACTTGTTCGGATGCACTATTTATTGTTGATGGAGTCAGTTGTATTGGCGGTGCACCTGCTGAAATGGATCAATGGGGAATTGATATTTTAGTAACCGGGTCACAAAAAGCGATGATGCTTCCACCTGGACTTGCCCTGTTGAGCATTAGTGAAAAGGCATGGAATGTAATCGAGGAAAATCAGACAGCAGCTTATTATTTGAATTTACTTAGTTATCGTGATTGGGCCGTGAAGGGTATGACACCTAACACCCCTGCTGTTTCCCTCATTTACGGGCTTTCTGCGGTATGCGATTTAATTGATGCGGAAGGTGGTTTTTCGCAAACGGTTGCAAGACATGAGCTTATGAAAGACATGGTTCGTGCGGCAATGAAGTCCCTTTCTATCGGGTTGTTGACGAGTGACGAGTACGCTTCACCAACGATTACGGCTATACGTACACCTGAGGGATTGGATCTTTCTTCATTTATTGGCCATCTAAAGCAAAAATATCACCTTGATTTTGCTGGCGGGCTAGGGTCCTTGCAAGGAAAGGTATTCCGATTTGGCCATATGGGTTACTGTTTTCCTAGCGACATCCTTGAAGCTGTTTCACTCATGGAGGCAGGCCTACAAGACTTCTCCTATTCCTTTGAACCAGGAGCCGGAGTGAGCGCTGCACAGAACGTATTTCTGACAGCCCACCGGAAATAACATAAAAAAGGACAGCCTCGGCTGCCTTTTTTCATGTTAATTATGACTCCATCTGTCTTGCCAGGAAACCTGCAGCTGTTTCAACTGCCTTTTGTTCTACTTCTCCAAGTGTACCTTCTCTAGAAAAAATAATAACGGCACCAATAGGGTCACCATTGGCAATAATCGGTCCAATAGTATAGGAGGATACGGTTTCATCATTACCATCAGCTAGTGCAATATCGCCTTGCTGTGTTTGGATCACCGAGTTCCGCTCTTCCATTGTTTTTTCCACTAAATCACTGATATTCTTATTTAAGTAATCTTTTTTAGAACTACCAGCAAGAGCAATATAAGTATCTCTATCACAGATTAAAACAGGGTTACCGAGGCTATCAAATAGGGCTTCTGCATATTCTTTGGCAAAATCGCTTAATTCGCTGATTGGTGAATACTTCTTTAAAATGACTTCCCCGTCTCGATCCACAAAAATCTCTAACGGGTCCCCTTCACGAATACGCAAGGTTCTGCGTATTTCTTTGGGAATGACGACACGACCCAAATCATCGATTCGACGAACTATTCCAGTTGCTTTCATCCAATGTTGCCTCACTTTCATCTGATGATTTTTCAACTTGGTAATCAGAAAAGCGGAAGCGCCTTGACCAGGGGCGACAGGCATAAGACGAGCAGGCGAGAAGGCTGTTCTTTAGCCTTCTTGACTGATTGGCTTATGACCCCGAGCCCCTAGGCGCTGCAGCTAGACCGTTATCTTTTTAAGATAATAATCCTCATTTACCAACTTTGAACTTAGTATCTTTCATCTGGAAAGTTCTATACACAATCGAATTATTTTTTATTACTTAACAGGGTTTTCCCGTTCCCGTTTAGCTAGCGGAATACCTTTCACCATCTCTCTGACAATGTGAAGCCATTGTGCAGTATCATATTCTTTTGTTTTGATCACAATTTTTAATTTGGTGCCTTCCATCCCTGGATTTACATTACGGCCAAATTTACTGCCAATATGGAATATTTTTGCGCCATCAATGGTGTTAGTAACCTGATCATTGATAAAAATGGTCACCTCTTGTTTCGCTTGTTTAATTTGGTCGACTCCATTTTCAAGAGCATACACTTTTATTTCAGCAATTTGGAAAAGGTAGTCCACCTCTGCTGGATATTCACCAAAGCGGTCATGCATCTCTTCCTGGAGTTCCTCCATTTCCTCAATGGATTCAAGCCCCCTAAACCGCTTATACATCTCAATCTTTTGATGACCATCTTTAATGTACGTATCCGGAATATACGCATCAATTTCTAAGTCAATTTCAACTGATTTCTTTACTTCTGCACCGAGTTCTCCCCTTCTCGCTTCAATTGCCTCTTTTAGCATTTGCGAATAAAGATCAAAACCGACTGAGTCAATAAAACCATGCTGCTGGGCACCCAATAAATTTCCAGCGCCGCGAATCGATAAATCACGCATCGCAATTTTAAAGCCGGAACCTAACTCCGTAAACTCTTTAATGGCCTGGAGGCGTTTTTCCGCCACCTCTGTTAACACCTTATCCTTACGATAGGTAAAATACGCATAGGCGACGCGATTGGATCTTCCAACACGGCCGCGGAGCTGATAAAGCTGGGAAAGTCCCATACGGTCGGCATCAAAAACGATCAAGGTATTCACATTCGGGATATCTACACCAGTTTCAATAATGGTCGTGCTGACAAGAACATCAAATTCACCAGCAAGGAAGCTAATCATGACAGATTCCAATTCATTTTCCGTCATCTGCCCATGGGCACAGGTAACCCGTGCATCAGGGACTAGCATCGATATTTCCTCAGCTTTCCGTTCAATATCTTCAACCCTGTTATATAAAAAGTAGACTTGTCCGTCGCGGGCTAGCTCCCGTTCAATCGCTTCCCGCACTAACGAGCCATTATATTCCATGACATAGGTCTGCACCGGGAACCGATTCTCTGGCGGTGTTTCAATAACGGATAAATCTCTGACACCAAGCATCGACATATGGAGTGTCCTTGGGATGGGCGTTGCCGTTAAGGTTAATACATCGACATTCGTCTTTAACTTCTTAATCTTTTCTTTATGGGTAACCCCAAATCGTTGCTCTTCATCAATAATTAACAGTCCTAAATCACGATAGACAATATCCTTTGAGAGCAGACGGTGGGTACCGACCACAATGTCGACCGTCCCCGCTTTTAAACCCTTCATGGTTTCCGTCTGCTGCTTCTTCGAGCGGAAACGGCTTAATAACCCAATATTAATCGGATAATCTTGAAAGCGCTCCCTTAATGTTTCAAAATGCTGTTGTGCCAAAATAGTCGTTGGCACGAGAAAGGCTACTTGCTTCCCATCAGCAATCGCTTTAAAGGCGGCGCGAATCGCAACCTCTGTTTTGCCATAACCGACATCACCGCACAAGAGACGATCCATTGGGCGTGCTCTTTCCATATCCCTTTTGATTTCAACGATAGAGCGAAGCTGGTCTTCTGTTTCCTGGTAGGCAAAGGATGTTTCAAATTCCCGCTGCATATCACCGTCCGGTGAAAACCCGTAACCTACAGCCGCTTCACGTTCTGCATATAATTTAATTAAATCGTCGGCAATATCCTGGACAGAGGATTCAACCTTTTTCTTAACTTTCTTCCAATCACTGCCGCCCAGCTTGTATACTTTGGGCTCTTTCCCTTCCGAACCAACATATTTCTGGACAAGGTCGATTTGTTCCACTGGAACATACAGCTTATCTGTTCCCTGGTACCGGATGTGCAGGTAATCCTTATGAACCCCGTTAATGACAAGGGTTTCAATTCCAAGATATTTCCCAATCCCGTGATTGACGTGAACCACATAATCGCCAATCTTAAGTTCAGAATAACTCTTAATCCGTTCTGCATTCGATAATTTTTGCCGGCTTTTAGATTTCTTCACCCGTTTATTAAATAATTCTTCTTCCGTGATAATGGCCATTTTCTGGATAGAAAGTTCAAACCCTGATTGCAGGTTTCCTTTCATAATCTGAATTCTGCCAGGTAAAATCTGTTGGCCATCTTTAACGATAGTGGCATCAATTTCATAGTCTTCGAGCACACGCTCTAACTTTTTAACCCGCTCTTCGTCCTGGCCTAAAAAGACAACTGAATAATTCCCCTTTTTCCATCTGTCAACTTCTGCTTTTAATAGATGCATTTGCCCATGGAAATTTTGCATTTGCTTACAGGAAATATTAATGATATTTTGCGGGCTCGTATTGGCTACATGACGTAAGAATAAGGACATATAAAGAATAGGGAATTCCTTTTTCTGCAGCATCGCTTGTAAGTCATGGGAAATATGTAAATCATGGATGATTTGCCCCTCACCAAGTAACCCTGTATACCACTCGGCTTCCTCTTTCACAAGGGAATCATTCATCTCTTGAACCCGGCTGATTTCATCAATAAACACAAGACCATTCCGTGGAAGGTAGTCTAGTAAACTAGCAGGTTGGTCGTATGCGAGTGATAAGTATTTATAGACTTGGTCAGGTTTTTGCCCATGCTTTAACTGTTCAAGATCATGGCTGATATTCTGGTTGAGCTGTATTTTCGCTTTATCGTCTTTTAACTTCTTTAAGCTATGCGCTAATCCAGTTTCAAGCTTTGAAATCATTCTGCTATAATCCTCTGCCTCTAACAGAATTTCTGTTGCGGGCCCAATCAACACTTCCTTGATTTTTCCTTTGGAGCGTTGATCATCAAGAGAGAAATAACGGATTGAGTCGATTTCTGTATCAAATAGCTCGATCCGTAGCGGATCTGCCTCCGTAAGCGGATAAATATCAATGATCCCGCCTCTGACACTGAATTCCCCTGGCGTGGTCACCATTTCAACACGGACATAACCCATTTTAACAAAGGTATGGAGCGATTTATCGATATCGATATCCTGGCCAACTGCTAACTTCAGCTGATAAGAGTTCCATAAGGACTTCGGAGGAATGATTTTCTTTAAGCCGGCAATTGGGACAATTATAATTCCTTTGTCTGACCTGCTCCAATAATTTAAGGCCTCTATTCTTTGCGCTTTTAATTCCGGACTCGCAATGCTAAGCTCAGCCGCGATTACCTCATTGGCAGGAAAAAGAAATACTTCCCTCTCACTTAATAGATTGACAATATCATCATAGAGTTTTTGCGCTTGTAATAGATTATGGGTAACAAGCATGATTGGCCGTTTCATCTGCTCGTAAATACAAGCGGTCAGTACCGTTCTTGACGATCCAGATAAACCGGCTGCAAGCTGTTCCTTTAATCCTCCCTCAATCCCGGCAATCATCGAGTGAATATCTTCCTGATGCAGGAATAATGACTTTAAACCGTTCAAGGTTTCTCCCCCCTTCTTATTTCATATTACTAGCATTTATATAGTAAAAATAATAAATAGAAAAACGCTTTGGAGGGCTTCCAAAGCTAATAGAAAAGCGTAAGCGCCCTGGTCAGCGGCGTATGGCCTGGAGCGCTCCAACTGAGATAAAGGAAACACGAAGAGCCGGAGGCGATTCGATGTTGACTTATCGTAGGGCGGAGAGCGAAGGGCACTAGCCGCTAGGGCGCTGGAGCTGGACAATTTTAGTGAATAAGGAAATCGTATTGATGGTAATCTGGGTTCCGCTCTAATGCCTCTTGGCAGTCCTCGCAAATGGCTGTTATATGAATATCACCAGATGCGTCATAAGCAACCATTTCCTGTCTTTCTTGATCCGTTAATTTATGAAGACCAAGGGTTTCTGAGTGTACCGATGCTTTATCAATGGAACCAAGTTTTGTACCACAATGACGACAATGGTAATGGATGGTCACACGGGTCCCTCCCTAATCTACGATTCCTTCATAGTATTAACCTGATAGGAGGAACTTATTCACCTAGTTTATGCTAACATAGCCCTGCATTCTACTTTCCACAGTTTTGCTTTATTGTATGAAAGAAAGACTTGTATCATGAACAATTACTGATTATATTCATTCATGACTTGCAAAAACGGTTTTTCAAGCCAGGACGCACAGGCATCCGCACTTCTTTTCACGGCTTCCTTTGTAAATGGCATTTCATCGGGGCTGAAACGCCCAAGAACGTAGTCAGGTACACTCATTCCTGTTTTAGGACGGTCAATGCCGATTCGAATACGGTTAAATTCCTGCGTACCAAGATGGGCAACAGTAGACTTAATTCCATTGTGGCCGCCAGGGCTCCCTTTTTGACGAAGCCGTATCTTCCCGACTGGCAGATCAAGATCATCATAAATGATTACTAAATCCTCTACCTCTATTTGATAGTAATCCATGACCGCTCTGATTGATTCTCCCGACAAATTCATATAGGTTAATGGTTTTAAAAGTAATATCTTTTCCCCATTATAAGTACCAATCCCATACATACCTTTAAATTTTGATTGATTTAACGGGATGGAAAATAGATTAGCCAAGGCATCAATGACTTCAAAGCCGATATTATGTCTTGTTTGTTCATACTGCTTCCCAGGATTACCTAAACCAACAATACATTTCATGGGTCCCACCTCTTTCGGTTCAGCAAACCTGTTAAAAATTTTTCGAAACATCGCTATTCTCCCATTATATAATAATTCTTTTGATTATGCGTTAAAAGACGTAACCATTTAAGGTTACGTCTTTTCTCTTATTCAGCTTTAGGCGGGAGTCGTTTCTCTACCTTCTTCTTGATCTGGATGCCCGCCGTCCTGTTGCTCGCCAGCATTAATTTCCTCTTCCTGTCTTGGAGGTAGGATGGAGGCGATCACTTCATCATCCTCATGGTTGATCGTAAAGGCACCGGCAGATGGAATATCACCAGCCAAAACGGTTTCTCCTACCTGCAGATTCGTTATATCTACTTCAATTTGCGCCGGAATATTGTCAGGAGTAGACGTAATCGATAATTGGTGAACAGGTTGCTGTAGGACACCACCATCTTTTACACCTGCTGCCTCTCCAACAAGGACAAGCTTGACATCAACATTAATCTTTGAAGATTTATCCACGGCTAGAAAATCTACATGGAGAATTCCTTTTTTAAAAGCATCCTCTTGATAGTCGGTTAACACCACATCATGCTTGCTGCCATCCACATCAAGGGAAATGACTCCATTCCTGCCAACCGTTCGAAGTGTTTTTGTTAAATCTGCCGAGCTCACATATACCGGTTTACTCTCAAATCTAGCACCGTAAATAATGGCGGGGATGCTTCCAGCCTCCCTGATTTTCCTTAGAGCAGAAGACTTGAGTTCCTTCCGTTCCTTTGCTTGTAAAACAGTACCCATATGTTTCGTCACCTTCCTACTTTAGTATCTATTTAAAATACCCCAAAACAGGAAGGACTAAACATGTTTATTTTCCAACGCTACCGCTTTTTATATCAATCAAACAGTGTACTTACAGACTGCTCTTCGTGGACACGAATGATTGCTTCACCAAGTAATGGAGCGACAGATAGATTGACAATTTTTCCTCTTCTTTTCTCTTCTGGAAGAGAAATCGAGTTGGTAACAACTAATTCTTTTATTTTCGAGTTTTCAATACGTTCAATCGCTGGACCTGATAATACTGGATGTGTACAGCACGCATACACCTCGGCAGCCCCATTCTCTACTAAAGCATTGGCAGCAAGAGTGATTGTTCCTGCTGTATCAATGATGTCATCAATCAAGATCGCTACTTTCCCTTCAATATTACCAACAATATTCATCACTTCAGCCACATTCGGTCTTGGACGGCGTTTATCGATAATGGCAATGGGTGCTTTTAAACGCTCTGCCATTTTTCGTGCTCTTGTTACCCCGCCATGGTCTGGGGAAACAATGACAATGTCACCAAGCAATTCCTTGTTTTTAAAGTACTCTGATAAAATTGGTACACCCATAAGATGATCAATTGGAATATCAAAGAATCCTTGAATTTGCGGTGCATGGAGATCCAAACAAATAACACGGGTTGCACCGGCAGTCTCTAACAGGTTTGCCACAAGTTTAGCTGTAATCGGTTCACGAGCTCGTGCTTTACGATCCTGACGTGCATAGCCATAGTATGGCATAACAATATTGATTGTCTTTGCTGAAGCACGCTTTAAAGCATCAATCATGATTAATAATTCCATAATATTATCATTTACAGGTAAACTAGTTGATTGAATAACATAGACATCACAACCACGGATACTTTCTTCAATATTAATTTGGATTTCTCCATCACTAAACTTTGAGACTGAACATTTTCCGAGTTCCACACCAATAACCTTAGCGATTTCTTGTGCAAGGGGCAGATTTGAATTTAAACTAAACACCTTTAAATTTGGATCTAAATATTGATTTGACATGATGGGCCTCCCATTATCATTGCTATTTCTTAAGATTAAGCTTTTGAACGTAGTTTTCTTTATTTACCTGCCGTGCTCGTGCAATAGACAACGCATCACCTGGAACATTCTTTGTGATGGTAGATCCAGCTGCCACATAGGCACCTTTACCAATTGTAACAGGGGCAACAAGGTTAGAATTACAGCCAATAAAGACCCCATCTTCAATTTTTGTTAAAAACTTATTTTTACCGTCATAATTCACGGTTATCGAACCACAGCCGATGTTGACATCACTACCCACCTCGGCATCCCCGATATAGCTAAGATGCGAGGCCTTGCTTCCTTTTCCAAAAACAGCTTTCTTAATTTCGACGAAGTTCCCGATTTTTACCTCATCACTTATATTGGAATCAGGACGAATATGGGCAAAGGGACCAATGTTAACATGGGAACCAATTGAGCTTTTATGTGCAGCCGATTGGCGAATAACCGTTTCATTGCCAATTTCGCATGCATCAATTTCTGAATTTGGGCCAATATGACATTCTGTTCCAATGGTTGTCCTGCCTTTTATAATCGTTCCTGGATAGATAACAGTATCCTGTCCGATTTCAACAGCTGTTTCTATATATGTGTTAGCAGGATCAATAATGGTAACCCCATTACGCATATGAGTTTCATTCGTCCGTTTACGCATAATTCGCTCGGCTTCCGCTAAAGCAACACGATCGTTTACACCCAGAGTTTCTTCGAATTCATCTGTTTGGAAGGCTGTGACCACTTCTCCCTGGTTTTTCAGGATTTCGATGACATCTGGTAAATAGTATTCGCCTTGAACATTGTCATTGGAGACCTGCCGTAATGCTTCGAATAAGGCACGGTTATCAAAACAATACGTTCCTGTATTGATTTCATTTATCCCCCGTTCCGCTTCTGTTGCATCCTTGTGCTCAACGATCTTTTCAACAAGACCGTTTCCATTACGAATGATTCTGCCGTATCCTGTTGGGTCTTCGATTCTTGCTGTGAGGATTGTGGCTTTTGCAGCTGACAGCTCATGATGTTTAAAAAGAGACTCCATTGTCTCGGCTTTAATTAATGGAGTGTCACCGCAGACAACAATAGTTATACCGTCTTTTCCATCCAGAATTGCTTGGGCCTGCATCACGGCATGGGCAGTTCCCAATTGCTCTTCCTGCAAGGCATAATGGCTGGCATTCCCTAATTGTGCTTGCACCTTTTCAGCTCCATGGCCAATAATGGTCACCATTTCCTGAACGCATAGCTTTGTGACTTGATCAACAACATGTTGTACCATCGGTTTGCCGCATACTGGGTGTAATACTTTATACAGCTTTGATTTCATCCGCGTTCCTTGCCCTGCGGCCAAAATCACAGCATAACGATTAGACATGGACAGTCCTCCAATTTACCTTTTTATCCATTAAAAATATTAACGTAAATGGGCTCGCTTTTCAAGAAGTGTAAGGAAAGTGTCTAATTTTGTAATATTAAGTTTATTAGGGGGAATGATGTAGGGGATAGTGGGAGTTTCTAAAGACAATAAAAAGAGCCTTACTCAGAAGAAAGGCCCTAGTTGTAAAAATCCTTAGGAAGCTCCGGCTTCTTCAAATTCTACTTCCATTTCACCTAAACGGTGGTACTCAGCCAAAACCGCTTCTTGGATTTTACCGCGTGTTCCCGAATTGATTGGATGCGCAATGTCACGAAATTCTCCATCTGGAGTACGTTTACTTGGCATAGCTACAAATAAACCGTTATTTCCGTCGATAACACGAATATCATGAACAACAAATTCATTGTCCAACGTGATAGATGCAATCGCTCTCATTCGACCGTCCGTGTTAACCCGGCGTAATCTTACGTCAGTTACTTCCATGTGCTCACACCCTTTTTGTTAAAATAAAATGCTAGTTAATAAAATTCAACAATAAATTCTGAATTCCTTCTTAAATTTTAAAATTCTTTTGAAAAATTAGGGCAAAATAGTGAACTTTTGTAAGAAATGGGCATTTATATATATATGATAGGCTGGAAGTAAGACAAAAAAAACGCTCGTTTACTTTACGAGCGCAACAACTTCAATTTCAACTAAGGCATCCTTTGGCAGACGAGCAACCTCTACACAGGAACGAGCTGGTTTATGTGTGGAGAAATACTCACCATACACTTCATTTACCGCAGCAAATTCATCCATATTTTTAATAAAGACGGTGGCCTTTACAACGGTTTCAAGCGATGCACCAGCTTCATTTAATACTGCCTGTAAATTACGGAAAACCTGATGGGTTTGCTCTTTTATATCACCCGTTACCATTATCCCCTCAGCCGTTAATGGAATTTGGCCGGAACTATAAAACAGATTATTCACAACAATTCCTTGTGAGTAAGGTCCGATAGCTGCGGGTGCTTCATTAGTTTGAACTACTTTCATGTTAACCCCTCCAAATATTAAAATAGTTTCCCTCATGTACACTAATCTTTTTTTCTTTTTCATCAACATTAGATAATTGGACGAGGGATAAATATTCATCCACTAACCGTTCTTGAATTTTCTCGGCCTCAACTAATACAGCAATGCCCGCTAGATGGGAATTAAACTCTTCCAGCATGCTAATCATCCCCATGACGGTCCCGCCAGCCTTCATAAAGTCGTCGACAATGAGGACACGCGAATCCTGCTTCATACTTCTTTTTGAAAGCACCATCGTTTGGATTCTTTTAGCAGACCCGGAAACATAATTAATGCTTACGGTTGGACCTTCTGTTACCTTACTATCCCGACGGACAATCACGACCGGGGCATTTAACTGACTTGCGACTGCATAGGCAAGGGGGATCCCTTTCGTCGCCACCGTCATAACTACATCAATTTTAGCGTCGGCATAGGCTGAGGCAATAATGCGTCCTGCCTTTTGCACCACCTGCGGATTTCCCAAAATATCTGTTAAGTATAAATAGCCTCCAGGTAATAGTCGTTCCGAATCTCCAATTAAATGACATAATTCATTTATAAACGGCTCCACTTCTTCGCGGCTTACCTTTACGAAAAATTTAACTCCACCGGCAGCCCCTGGTACTGTTTGCAGCGTCCCGATTCCTCTTTGCTCAAACGTCTCTTTGATAATCGCCAGATCTTCACTAATAGAAGACTTAGCAGACGTATATCGGTCGGCAAAAAAGGTGAGCGGTACAAGCTGACGTGGATGATCCAGTAAATAATTTGTCATATCTATCAAACGTTCGCTGCGGCGAAATTTCATAATAAACCCCCAAAAACCGAATATTCTTAGTTAAGAATATCATTATTGTACGCCCTTAATCAAGTGAGTGCCGTTCTCCAAGCATGCGAACGGCGAAAACCTGATCACAGAATCCCCTTAATCCATTATAGATTCGGTGCATTCTTGAATCATGCTGAACAATTCCAAACACCGTGGGTCCGCTTCCGCTCATTAAAACAGCATCAGCACCAAAGCGCTTCATTTGCTCCTTTATTTGAGCCACTTCGGGGTGTAGATGTAAGGTTACATCCTCAAGAACGTTTCCAACCTTGCTGCATACCTCTTGATAATCATGATTGTGGATTGCCTCAATCATGCCGCCAATTTCAGGGTGTTTCGTTTCATTTACATCAAGCCGGCGATAAACCTCGGCTGTTGATACGCCAATGAAGGGCTTTGCAAGGATCACCCAGCAGGTAGGTGGTGCAGGTAACTCGGTGATTAGTTCCCCTCTTCCTGTTGCTAATGCCGTTCCTCCATAAACACAAAAGGAAACATCCGACCCAATCTCACTCCCAAGCTCCGCTAATTCATCCAAGGTTAAACCAAGGTCCCAAAGCCTATTCAGCCCCCTTAACGTTGCAGCAGCATCACTGCTGCCCCCAGCTAGTCCAGCAGCAACCGGAATGGTCTTTTCAATTGTGATTAGTACACCTTTTTTCACATCAAATCGATCCTTCAACAACTGCGCTGCTTGAAAGGCAAGGTTCCGCTGGTCATCTGGAACGTATCGATTATGGGAAAGAATATGTATTTTATCTTGATTTAATAAAGTTAATTCTACTCGATCTGCTAAATCAATGGTGGTCATAATCATTTCCACCTCATGATAACCATCGGAGCGTTTATGTAACACATCTAATGCTAAGTTTATTTTAGCCGGTGCTTTGACTAACAACTTCACTACTTCCACCTACTTCTGTATAATCCATTCCGAAATCCACATTTTGTCCTATTTTACCACAAAATGATAAATGTAAGACGTGAGATATGATAAATCTTGTCAAATAAAATATTTTATCATGACTTTTTTATAGAAAACAGACACAAAAAAAGAAAAAAAGACCGGTACAGGACATTTTGCCTCCTGGTACCGGCCTGCTGTGGTTAAGATTTGTTTAAACAAAAAAGCGAAAGGCTCCTGCAGCTAGAGTTAAGACTTCGGTCCCCGATGAATCAGCTGTTCTTGAGCAAGCTCAACGGCCCGTTTCACCATGTTTCCCGCATCCCTTGCCTTGATGCCGCCCCATCCCTCTTTTTGAACGACATCATAAAACCCAAGTTCTTTTGCAAGTTCCTCTTTAAAGCCTTCGGACATAATTCCTTTTCTTCTGCCCATCTAAACAACCCCTTTCGTACCACAGTGTTCTTAGTATGGGGTAATCGTGGATTTTCATGATAACCAAATGATTCTGTAAACAGCAAAAAGCAGCAAACCTTTGTTTACTGCCATCCATTGCTTATATTCTAGCTTAAAGCTACATGTCCTGCTGCATCATCGTAGAAAGTAATTTGTACTGTTTCTGTTAACACATCCGCATAGCTGTAAGAAACACGCTCGAATGAATTTTCGTCTTGATCTAATTCAATAACAAAAACAGATGGGTAAGTTTCAGCTAAAACACCAGAACGTTCAATTGTTTTCCTGCGTCCTCCGTTTGCTTTTAGCAGTAATCTTTTCCCTAAATTTGTGTCAAGAGCCTTTTTGATATCGGCTAAGGTTTTCGGCATTCAATCCACCTCACTGTGTAAAGTGTAACACACTGACATAGTTTTTGTCAAACAAAAATATAAATTATATCAGTCCGACAAAAAGTTTGTCAATAATTTTTATTCTACTTTTTCTTCTAATTTTCAACATTTCTTAGCCTTACCTTGTTAGTGGCAGAATATGTATCGTATCAAAAAAAATAAGCCGACCGAAAATGCGCAGGCTTATTCTTCTTCATCTTGTACTGGCTTGTAAGGCATTCCTGTTCGTAACACACCTCTTGTTTCAATGCCTCCAAGGCCCTTCTCCCCTGTTAATGTATTCCTTAGTACATCCCAAACGTTAATTCTTTCCATAAACGGGGTAAAGCTTATTTTTGCGACAATATAGACTGGGTCTAGTGCATGAATATTGATCCTTGAAGGAGAACTGGCGAAATTTGCCCCTGCATGAATGAGTGATTCAAAATGGGATTGGCAGGCCCCGGCAAAGATGACCAGTTGATCTAAATGAGGAATTTTCTTTCGTGCCTCTCTGACGGTTAGAACGAAATGTTTAGAATGACGGTAAGCATTGATATCCGTCATCTTCCCTTTTGCCTTTGAATAGGCATCATGCCCGGTGATGACAAGAATATCCGGACGATAGAGGTCAATCAATCCAGCAATTTTATCCGGCATCTCCTTTTCGTTGCAATGAATTCCTAAAACCGGTATCCCGATTTTTTCATATAATGTCATACATTTCTTCAAATAGGCCGGGTCACCATCTAAATGGAGCACCCTCCCTGGGATTTGAAAGTAGTTGCTCGGTTTTACATAGCCGCCCGTTGCTTCATATTCCTGTCTTGATTTTAACAAATCAACATCCTGGGTAAAAAGCCGCAACGATTGTTCTTCTAGTGTTCTATACTCTTGGCTTAGCTTTACCCGTTCATGTTGGTTCACTACCACCAAATCAGTGTAAGGTGCATCAGCAACAAGTCGAAAATCCTCACCATAAAGAATAGCAAATTTCTTGTTATTAATTTGCCGCATATCGATCACACGAAAGAGAAGGTCACAATTATATGATTTTCTTCCGACAATATCATTTATTTTAATTTCCACTGCCGTCACTCCAATAAGACCAGCAAATGAGGCCTTTTGTTTAGGATTTCCCTCATAGGCTATGCAAACAGAGGGGTCCATGTGAATAAAAACCTGTATATGAAGGTTATGAGGAAATAAGATGTCTTGTCCTTAATCGCGTACCAAGCAAAAGTAAAATAGGCGGAGGTTTTCCGGCTAAATGCAGAATAGAGCTCATTTTGGGATAAATAAGCGTAGATTTTCCGATTATGAAAGAAAATACCCCTCATTTTTAGACCTTTTGAGTCAATAGGCGGAATCTCTCCGTCTATTTAAGACTTTTTTTATCCTAATGACACATTAGGAGGAAATTCTCCGTCTTTTTATCTTCTCAGGTGCTTAGCCTGACCTCCCCACCGATAAGTGCGGACCCTCTTGATCCTAGATGCAGGAATCAGCATTTTTTTATCGACATGCTAAATAAAGAAAAAGACGTATGGCAATTCATACGTCAATTCTTGTGTCTCTTCCTAACATAGCACCCGAAAATGGAACTTCTTAATAAACTCTGCGGGGTTTTTCAAAAACTTATTCTTATTAACTATTCTGTGTCTCAATGGAAATGTGGGTATAGTTCGTCAGCTAACCGGCTAAATTCCTCTAGAGAAAGGGTCTCACCTCTTCTAGAAGGTTCGACTCCACTCGCATCTAAGGCAGCAAGGATTTCCTCTTTCTTTTGTTTCCCATCAGGAAGCTGACTTGTTAGGTTGTTGAGTATCGTTTTTCTCCGTTGCGCAAAGGAGGATCTTGTCACTTGAAAAAAGAATGCCTCATCTTTAACCGACACAGCTGGCCGCTCACGCTTGGTCAGCCTAATGACGGCTGAATCAACATTTGGCTGAGGGACAAAGACGGTCTTAGGGACAATCATGACCGTTTCAGCTTCAGTGTAGTATTGGATGGCAATCGAAAGCGAGCCATAGTCTTTTGTACCAGGCTTGGCTGAAATCCGGTCAGCAACCTCTTTTTGCAGCATACAAACAATCCCGCGAATCGGCAGGTGGTCCTCAAGCAACTTCATGATGATGGGCGTTGTCACATAATAGGGTAGATTTGCCACAACCATGACATCATTCATACCTGTAAATTCTTCATCCATCACCACTTTAACGTCTGATTCTAGTACATCTTTATGAATAATCTTCACATTTTCATAGGGTGACAGCGTATCCTGCAAGATTGGTAATAATCTTTGATCAATTTCAAACGCGACAACCTTCTTACTTGTGCGGGCAAGCTGTTCGGTTAGAGCACCTATTCCCGGCCCGATTTCTATTGCTCCGGAATTCTCATCAAGATTAGCGAAGCTTACGATTTTTTTTAATATATTCGTATCAATCAAGAAATTTTGACCAAGGCTTTTTTTGAAAGAAAACCCATATTTTTCGAGAATGGCCCTTGTTCGTACAGGGGTTGCGATATCTTTATTCATTGTGTTCCTCCTGGCATACAGCGCCTAGTGCTTCTGCAAATTCCTGTTTGCTGATTTGAAACATCATTAAACGCTTATGTAATTGTTTTCCGTTTGTATAACCAATTTTTAAAAATTCCCCCAACAGGATTCTTCTTTCCTTTGCCCCGTCACCACCGATGAGGCCAGCTGTGAGTAAATCCTCCTGCGTAATTTCCTCTGATATGTTTTCATGCATGATTTGAGCATCCTTTAAGGCTTCTCTTATCGCCTCTGGGCTGGCATGCTCCACGCCAAGACCCCTGCCGTTTTTAGCAATAGCCGCCTCTTTTGTTAGAAAAGCGTGCTTACAGCCTGGAACTGCTGCAGCAATTGTCTTCCTAATCTTTTCACCCGGATAATCAGGATCGGTAAAAATAATGACGCCTCGTGTTTCTAAGGCTCGCCTTACGCTTTCAATGGTACTCTGATTAACTGCAGAGCCGTTCGTCTCAATCGTGTCTGCATTCACTGATCGTTTAATCGCTGTCGTATCATCTTTTCCCTCTACGACGATTATTTCTTTAATCTTCATATTAAAAATGAAATCCTCCGTAATAAAAGTAGTAAAAAATGAAAAATAATTGAAACATTTTTGTAATGTCCATCGTCTATATTATTAAATGAATTCATACAATGAAAGTAAGAAAAAATAAAAATATACAATGATGTATCGATAGTAAGTATAAAGAAAATCTTAAAAAAAGCAAAATGCAGAGGAAATATCCCTCTGCACTTACATGAATTATTGCAAGATTTTTATCTTTACTTTCTTCCGTCCCCAGCGGTATGCTTCCGCATTGGAAGGCATCAATAAATCAATGATATACCCTTTAATCGCTCCGCCTGTGTCGGCAGCTACAGCATAGCCATAGCCTTCAACATACACCTTTGTTCCAAGAGGGATCACTCTTGGGTCAACCGCTATGACTTTCATATTCGGATTTGCGCGGAGATTAAGACCCGTTGCCGTATGACCAGAACAACCGTTGCAATACGCTGTATAGGCAGTTGCCGTGACGTAAAACTCTGTTCCTGTTTCCTCTGCACCACGTGAAACCTGCATCGCTAATTCCTTCGTTCCGACAGCCACAACTTTATCTTGTTTTGCCGTAATACTTTGCTCATTGAGCAATTTTCTTGAAATTTCCTTGCCATTTTCAAGCATGACTTCATATTCTTTAGATACCCTGCCATGCTTGCCGGGGGTGACAATTTTCTCTTTCCCTTTTTCTAAACTTTCATCCTTTTTTGTTACCACGGCAAATTGAACTGGTTCTTCCACTACATCGGTGACTTTTTCTACGCGAATGACGTTAACAACACCATTCTCTGGAACGGCTTCTGTTAATGATGGTTCAACTCGGTCTAATTCATTTAGTTTGATACCCTGTTGTGTTAAAAAGTCAGCGACCGTAGCCGAAGTGGTCCACACTTGTTGCTCCTTGCCTCCGTCCACATATGTAAGATGAAATGCGGGATCTATTTCAATATTCATCTTATTTTTGATTGCCGTTTGTGGTCTTGGTGTAATTTCATCCTGTTCCTTTAATACAATTTTCTGCTCCTTTAAAAGCTCAGCCACTGTTCCGGCTGTCGTCCAGATCGTTTTTTTCTCGTTGTTCTTTACAATGTGAACCTTGTTTGCCTGCTTCCAAACAACTTTAAGGTGATCCTTCACCTTCGTATCTGCCTTTGGAGACAAGTGATCTTGTGAGCGGATGGGCACATCCAGATCATCTAATAGTTCCTTGATGGTATCTGCATGCGTTTTTACGACCTCAGGCTTGCCATTAAGTGTAATCGCCACTGTGTTCTTTGATCCTTCAAATAAAAGAACGCCTAGAGCTGTTAGCAAAACTACAAAACTAGCAAAAGCAATGGTCAATGCCCTTCTGCTCAAAGACTCGGAAACCAGGTTTTTCATGTGTTTGAATACGATGAAAAACGCCTCCTTTTCTAGAGAGAGATTTAGTACCATGCTGTCGGCTGTCAATCCTTGCATACCCTGTAAAGGTATTTCTAATTATGCACAAACCTGGAAACTTTGCAAAGAAAAACTTATCGACATGGTTATCCTATGTTGAAAAGGAGACGTGTAGAACTTTTTGTTATCTGAAAAGATTTGGACAAGCTTCTTGTGTCTTCGACAAAATCCTTTAGCAGTTTATGGCGAAACATTTTTTAGCATTTCGTGTCGTTGCCTCCGCTACTTCCGCAAATGTCAATCCTTTTATTTCGGCAATTTCCTCAGCAACTAATTTTACATACCCGGGTTCATTTCGTTTTCCACGGTATGGGTGGGGGGCTAAGTACGGGCAATCCGTTTCAATTAACAGTTTATCTAATGGAATTTCTGCCGCTACTTCCTTTGGCTTTTTTGCATTTTTAAAGGTAACAGGGCCGCCAAGAGAAATATAAAAGTTCATCTCCACGCATTTCCTTGCTATTTCAGGGCTGCCGCTAAAGCAATGCATAATGCCGCCTACCTCCGCCGCCCCCTCGTCCTCTAAGATTTCCATGATATCTGCTGTTGCCTCACGGTTATGAATCACAATTGGCAGCTTTACTTTTTTAGCCAGCCTGATTTGTCTGCGGAAAACCTCCTTTTGGATTTCTTTTGGAGACTTGTCCCAATGATAATCCAGGCCCATTTCGCCAATGGCCACTACCTTTGGATGTGATGCGAGTTCCTCAATCCATAGTAAATCTTCATCCGTCATATCAATGGCATCAACTGGATGCCAGCCAACACAGGCATAAATAAACGCATATTTTTCAGTAAGCTCCATCGCTCTTTGGATCGTGGGACGATCAAATCCAACGACAACCATATTGGCAACACCTTCATTTTGTGCCCTTAAAATGACCTCTTCTAAATCTTCGTTAAATTGTTCATCGTTTAAATGGACATGTGTGTCGAATAACATATGATCATCAAACCCTCATTTCTATTTTTTTCTTTAAATTGTGCATGTACTGCCTTCTAATGTCAAAATTCAAACAAAAAAAGGGAAATACCACGTAATTTGTTTCACGTGGAACAATGAAAGTGGAAGCACCTTGCCCAGGGGCGCCGGAACTAGACACCACTCAAAGGAAAAAGCGCCTTATTTAGACGCTTTTTAAAAAATTATTTTACCTTCGAACCGTTTGGCAATGTTTGATCAACAGTTGCTACGGAGAGCTGACCGTCCTTTGATCCCGCTAAGATCATTCCTTGTGACAATTCACCACGTAATTTAACTGGCTTTAAATTAGTAATACAAATAACCTTCCGGCCGACCAGTTCTTCCGGTTTATAATACTGGGCAATTCCCGATACAACTTGGCGCTTTTCGTAACCAAGATCAAGTTGCAGCTTTAGCAGCTTATCCGTCTTTTTAACAGGTTCTGCCTGAATAACCTCAGCTACCCGCAAATCAATTTTCATGAAATCATCAATAGCAATTTCATCAATTTCCTCTGGTTTTTCTTCATTCTTTTCCTCGACAACGGGTGCTGACCCCTGCATTTTTTCTTTGATGAATGCCACTTCGTCAGCAATTTCAAGTCTTGGGAATAGCGGTGCATCCTTTTCTACCATTGTTCCACTTGAAATCACACCAAAGCGTTCAAGACTATCCCATGTTTTAAGGTTCTCATCCTGTATACCCAGTTGTTTTAAAATCCCGTTAGGTGTACGGGTTAAAAACGGCTGTAAAAGGATCGCAGTTTGACGCAATGATTCTGCCAAATGAACCATAACACTTGCAAGTTCCCCTTTACGTTCCTCATCTTTAGCCAAGGCCCACGGTTTAGTTTCATCAATATATTTATTTGTCCGGCTGACCAATTGCCAAATGGAAGTAAGCGCCACTGAAAATTCCATTTTTTCCATGGCCTCTTCGTATTTTACAACAGTTTCACGATTGATTTGAAGGAGTGTCTCATCAAATTCACCGACAGAACCTACATAGTCAGGAATCACGCCATTAAAATATTTTTCGATCATCGCAACTGTTCGATTTAACAAGTTTCCAAGATCGTTGGCTAAGTCAAAATTAATTCTTTCGACAAATCCCTCCGGTGTAAATACGCCATCTGCTCCAAAAGGTACTTCCCGTAATAAATAATAACGGAGCGCATCGAGACCATAGCGGTCGATCAAGGTGACAGGATCTACGACATTCCCTTTTGATTTGGACATTTTCCCATCCTTCATCAGCAGCCAGCCATGAGCAAACACTTTTTTAGGAAGTGGTACATCCAATGCCATCAACATAATTGGCCAATAGATCGTATGGAAACGGACAATTTCCTTGCCTACAAGATGCACATCTGCCGGCCAGTAATTTAAATATTTATCTTCATTTTCGGTTCCATAGCCAAGCGCCGTTATATAATTTGAAAGGGCATCAATCCAAACATAGATAACATGTTTCGGATCTCCAGGGACTTTAATGCCCCAATCAAACGTTGTTCTAGATACCGCTAAATCTTCCAAGCCAGGCTTGATAAAATTATTAATCATTTCATTTTTTCGCGATTCCGGCTGGATGAAGTCAGGGTTTTCCTCATAGTACTTTAATAGACGATCAACATATTTACTCATTCTAAAAAAGTAGGATTCTTCTTTTACCTTTTCAACTGGACGGCCACAATCCGGACACTTTCCATCCACTAACTGACGGTCGGTAAAAAAGGATTCACACGGCGTACAATACCAGCCTTCGTATTGGTCAAGGTAAATATCCCCCTGCTCAAGCAGTCTTGCAAAAATCTTCTCTACCGCTTGTTTATGTCTCTCATCCGTAGTCCGGATAAAATCATCATAAGAAATATCAAGCTTATTCCAAAGTTCTTTAATACCAGCAACAATTTCATCAACATACTGCTGCGGAGTAATTCCCTTCTCTTCCGCTTTACGCTGAATCTTTTGTCCGTGCTCATCTGTTCCCGTTAAATACATAACGTCAAAACCGCGCATCCGCTTATAACGAGCCATCGCATCACCGGCAACGGTGGTGTAAGCATGACCAATATGTAAATTTCCACTTGGATAGTAAATCGGTGTTGTCAGATAAAATGTCCTTAATTTTTCCGCCATTTCTTTTCCCTCCAATAGGCAAGCCCCATTCAAACATTATTGCCTCTTTTTGCTGCTTCTATCATCAAAATATACCGAAAAATGAACTTTTGTGCAAGAAAGTGTCTTTAGCGTATTTCCAATTTCTATAAATTTCTTCCTAATACACCCATAAAGAGGTAGGAACCATCGAAGTCTATAAGGGACAAAGGTGCTGAATGTAGAATTTTGTCGAATTTTCCCCAAAATGCTGTTGCTGAAAATTCATTCTACAATAGTATTATACTACTAGTTTGATTGGTTCAGCATTAGGGTAAACCCTATTAAATCAGCAAACGCATATTGGTAATATTTTCTTGTTATTTTTCAAAATAAAATAATTGACGAATATGGGAAGTACTGGTATTATAAATTTATAAGAAATTTGTCGAATAATGACGAATGAAAAAAATAGATTACTAATATGTGTGTATACGAGAGGAGATCAAATTATGAAGTCTACAGGTATTGTTCGTAAAGTTGATGAATTAGGTCGTGTGGTTATTCCGATTGAATTAAGACGTACTCTTGGAATTGCTGAAAAGGACGCTCTTGAAATCTATGTGGATGACGAGCGCATCATCTTAAAAAAATATAAGCCAAACATGACTTGCCAAGTAACTGGTGAAGTTTCTGACGATAATTTGTCACTTGCCGGCGGTAAATTAATTTTAAGCCGCGAAGGTGCAGAACAATTAATTGAAGAAATTCAAAAGAATTTTGAACTAGCGAAATAATAACAAACTCCAGCACTGATCGTGTGCTGGAGTTTTTTTTAGTTATTGTCTATATGATACGCTTGATAAACTTCCCGCTTACTTAGCCCGCGGTCCTTTGCAGTTTGTTTGATCGCATCCTTCGATGATATGCATTTTACCGATATGTAGTGGTTGATGTGTTCCTCAAGTGACAGCTGCTGCCACCAGCTATTGCTGTCCTCTTCTGCCGGTACATCAGACCCTTCAATAAGAATACAAAATTCCCCGCGGATTTCATCCTTTTGCGCCCAAGCAATAACTTCCTCCAGGGTTCCGCGAATAAACTCTTCATATTTTTTGGTTAATTCTCTGCAAATCGCTATTTTCCTGTTACCGAGGATTTCCAGCATAATCGATAAGGTTTCTTTTAATCGATGCGGAGATTCATAAAAGATAAGCGTCGCCATTTGCTTTTTCAAAACTTCCAATTCCGCTCGTTTGTCTTTCTTACTGCGATTAAGAAATCCATAAAAATAAAAAGGCTGGCAGGAGATTCCCGAGGCAATTAAGGCTGTGAGTGCCGCATTTGCACCCGGTAATGGGACAACTGTCATTTTTTCACTAATCGCTTCCATCACAAGCTCATAGCCGGGATCAGAAATCGCAGGCATGCCAGCGTCACTAACAACAGCCACCTTTTGGCCTTCCTTCACTTTTTGAATCAGTTTCTCCCCACTTGATTCCTTATTATGCTCATGATAGCTAACAACAGGGGTATCAATTTCGAAATAATTGCAAAGTTTTTTTGTATTTCTTGTATCTTCAGCAGCAATTACATCTGCCTCTTTTAAGATTCTTATTGCTCGAAAGCTCATATCCTCAAGGTTCCCAATGGGAGTTGGAACTAAATAAAGAATTCCTTTATGCTCCTCATTTTCAAAACTTTTCTGCTGCCACATGATATCCACCCATTTCTTCCATTAAAAACTCTATTTTCTGCTTACGAGATAACTGTTTAAAATAATATTCCGCACTCATCGCATCACTTTTATTGTCATACCCTTTATAAAAGGTAAGCGCTACAGGACTCCTGCTACGTGTGTATTTCGCCCCTTTCCCCTTATTATGAAGCATAATGCGCCGTTCAAGATTATTTGTATAACCCGCGTAAAGACTCCCGTCCCTGCATGTTACCACATAAAAAAAGTGTTCACTCTTCTCCATATAAAATCCCTCTGATTTCAGGTGTATATTCATCTGCATCATTATAAACAATGAGTGGTGGCAGGATTTTTAAATCTGGACTGCCGTCCTTTATTGCTTCAACTAAAACTGTGTTGCTTTCCTTACCAAGCTTTGGATAAACAAACTGAATCCGCTTTGGTTCGAGCCTGTACTGCCTCATCAATGTAATGATATCGATAAGCCGGCCCGGGCGATGGACAAAGGCCACTTTCCCACCCTGCCGCACCAATTGACTTGAAGCCTTAATCGTATCCTCAAGTGTACAAAGGATTTCGTGGCGCGCGATAGCAAGATGTTCATTAGGATTGATTTCGTCCTTTGAAGGAGTCGTAAAATAGGGTGGATTACACGTAACCACATCGAACTTGCCAAAGCCTAGTTGTTTGGACATCTCTTTAATATCACCGTGAATCATCTGTAACTGCTGTTGAAGCCCGTTATATTCAATACTTCGGATTGCCATATCATATAAACGATCTTGTATTTCAACGCCAATTATAGTCCCTCTTGTGCGGGCGCTTAAAAATAAGGGAATTACCCCATTACCGCTGCAGAGATCAATTAAATTCCCCTTTTGAATGGGTACATATACAAACCGGGCCAATAATACAGCATCGAGTGAAAAGGAAAAAACGGATGGGCTTTGAATAATCCTCAAATCCTCGGCAAGCAAATAATCGAGTCGTTCATCATCTTTCAAATTTACCACTAAAACCATCCTATTCTAATATGAAAATAAGGGCTGATTTTATCAGCCCCCTTAGGTTATTTCTTATTAAGAAAAGAAAGGCAGAATAAACAATCTCCTTCCTTTCGCAAACTTCCAAAATGAAGATTACAAATGTGAAACCCTTCATGATAAAGACGGGCAAGGTTGTCGTACCCTTCTCCAATATCAAAGAGCTTTTCCCCTGGAGAAGCCTCCTGATGGGCGGGGCCCCCTTCGGCTTTTTTATTCTCTGTTTTTTTCTTTTCTTCTTTAATTGATACATCTAAACGGCGTCTCAGATGTTCATTTTCCAGCTTTAAATAATGATTCTCTTCGAGTATTTCAGCTAAATGCTGCTTTAATTCTCCGAGTTTTTGGTAAAGATGGCCAATTTGCGTTTCCATATTACTCACTGATTCAAATATTTCCTTTTTATCCACGGCGCACACCTCTTAATCTGTGGACTGTATAGAAAAGGCACCTTCTTTAATAATTTCTTCCAAGGTATACTCCAGAACTCGGTCTTGTTCCTTAAGTTCCACTTGAAGTACCCGCTCTAATATATTTAGTCCTACCACTTTTCCTGCACCCTGCGGTGTTTCAATGATTTCCCCTAAATCAGGCAAAGCTTCTTTTGCGGCTTCATATTCATCATTTTCATATTTTAAGCAGCACATCAATCTGCCACATAAACCGGATATTTTTGTAGGATTTAATGAAAGGTTTTGATCCTTCGCCATTTTAATAGAGACGGGATCGAAATCACCTAAGAAGGTTGAACAACATAGCATTCGGCCGCATGGGCCAATACCACCAAGCATCTTCGCTTCATCACGGACGCCAATCTGGCGTAATTCAATGCGTGTCCGAAAAATAGCTGCTAAATCTTTGACCAACTCACGGAAATCAACTCTTCCATCAGCAGTAAAGTAGAAGATAATCTTATTTCGATCAAATGTATATTCAACATCCACTAGCTTCATATCCAGTTGATGTTCATTCACCTTTTCATTACAAACCTCATATGCCTCTTGGGCTGCCTGCTTATTTTCTTCGACAATCATGCGATCCTTCTGGTCAGCAATTCTAACCACCTTTTTTAATGGAAGAACCACATCATGCTCCTCTACCTGTTTACGGGCGATAACTGCCCTCCCGTATTCAACGCCGCGGACCGTCTCAACAATCACAAAGTCATCCTTTTCGATTGAGAGGTCTCCAGGATCAAAATAATAGATTTTCCCCGCTTTTTTAAAGCGAACTCCTACAACATCATACAAATGAAGATCCCTCCTGAATTTTTAACACAAGCTGTTCCATCATCAGCTGAGGATTCATATTTGCCTGCAGCTTCCTTTTTGCATCAAGAATAGCTGACATTTGATCCGATAAGCGCCGTCCAGATGTTTGCAAGGCAAATTGTTTTAACCGCTCTCTTTCTTCTATGAAAACAATTTGCTCCTGCTTATCTAATTGTATATAAAGTAAATCCTTAAAAATAAGAAGTAAAAGGTCTAAACCACGTTGAATCTGTTCTTTATCCTTAAAGTGCAGAAACCAATCACCCTGGAGTGTTACCATTGCCTCAAGGGGGTTTTTTCTCAACACCTCATATAATTTTACCACTATTTTTTGGGCTTGTGCAAACCATTCATCGACATTTAATTTGAGGGCCTCATCCAGATTATTCGTTAACTGTGCCAGCAGTGGTGCCTTAGCCGGTTCAACGCCATTTTCTTGTAGCTGTTTCACCATTACCTGGGGAGCTAACGGACGAAATGCCAATACTTGGCATCTAGAAAGTATGGTTGGCAATATTTGCTGCAGTTGTTCTGTTAATAGGAAGGCAACTGTCCCAGGACTTGGTTCCTCCAAAAACTTTAGCAAACTATTTGATGCACTCACACTCATTTTATCTGCATGGACTATGACATACACTTTTCTTGAGGATTCGACACCCTTTTTGGAAAACTCCGCTTGTAGATTTCTAATTTGGTCAACCTTAATCGATAACCCATCAGGTTCAACGATATGAACATCAGGATGATTTCCATTATTGATGCGTCGGCAATTAGTACATGACTCACACGGTTTATAGCCTGCAAGTAACGACTCGCAAAAAAGTGCTTTTGTCAGTAATAGACTAACTTCCTTTTTCCCTGTCCCTCTTATGCCTTCAAAAAGGTACGCATGGGCCACTCTATTTTTCAGTAAGCTGTTTTTTAACATTTTCAATACTGTCCACTGCAGCTCTTCTAGTTGATCCCATGTTTTTACCATGTTACTCACTCACCATCTATAGGAATATCAGCAATACTAAAAATGCATATATTGCTCAATTGGTAAGACAAATACTGTTGCTCCGCCCACTTCGACTTCAACCGGATATGGGACATACGAGTCAGCATTACCACCCATTGGTGAAACAGGGGCTACAAGCTGATCTCTCGACTTACAGTTTTCCTTAATAATTTGGAGAGCCCGGTCAACCCGGATATCTTCAGTTCCAATCATAAACGTGGTGTTTCCCGACTTCAAAAATCCACCTGTACTAGCTAATTTGGTCGCTCTAAAATTATAATCGACTAACGCTTTAGATAAACGATTGCTATCCTGGTCTTGAACAACGGCAATAATGAGTTTCATTTGAAAACACCCTCTCCCTTTTGTTTGTACAACTCTATCTTTATTATAACAGGTTATTGTACGGCATACCTTTTTAAACAGAGCAAAATTAAAAAGGGCCTTAGATGGAAGGCCTTTTTTCTGCTAATTTCCCTTCTACTAGCTGCAGCGTTTTTTGATAGACCTCCTCAACAGTTCCTGAGGCATCAATCCGAACAATTCTATTGGGGAAGCGCTCCATTAATAAATGGTATCCTTCTCTTACCTTTTGGTGGAAATCAAGATCCTCTAAATCCAGCCGATTAATTTCTCTTCCTTTATTTCTATTAATCCGCTTCAGACCTAACTCGGGATCAATGTCGAAATAGATGGTCAGCTCAGGCATTAAGTCTTCAATCGCAAATTGATTAATTGTCAATACCTCATCCATTCCTAAACCGCGTGCATAGCCTTGATAGGCTAATGAACTATCCACAAACCGGTCACATAGAACTACTTTACCCGCGTCTAATGCAGGTTTTACCTTTTCTATTAAATGCTGCCTCCGTGCAGCCGCGTAAAGCAGCGCTTCCGTTCGCGGATCCATTGCCGTATTTCCTTTATCTAAAATAACTCGGCGGATTTGCTCCGCTATTTCAATACCGCCTGGCTCCCTAGTTACTAAAGCGTCCGAAAACTGTTTTGCCACCATAGTAAGAATGGTTGTTTTTCCCGCACCATCCGGGCCCTCAAATGTAATAAATGTTCCGTTGCTCATGTAACTAAAACCTCCAAAATGTTTTCACTTACGTTGTCTTTAAAATCTTTATATTCCCCTGTTTTACGTCGAAGCTACCTTGAAACCTCGCTCCGGATTGTAACAGCCACTTTAGTTGATTAAGTTTTTCATTCGTAATTCTCTCTCCCCTTAAAAGCAATGGAACCCCTGGTGGGTAGGGGATAATCATCTCCGCACAAATACATCCGGCTGCTTCCCCAATAGATACCATTTCCTCTGCTAAATCCTCCATTTCACCATAAGGAACCGCGAGTTGGGAAATCTTTTGACCATCCATAATGAGTTCATCTATAACCTTATAATTAGACAAACCTTGAAGAGCTGTCTCTATTTTGTTTGCTGCCTCTGCCAACGGAAAATGCTGTCCATCCTTTACTAACGGGAAAATAAACAACACATTATATGGATCTGCTAATTCAGTATAAATACCGGCATCTTCAAATCTTCTTTGAAGATCAAATCCATTTAGCTCACACCTAGTCTGAATAGTTATTTTCAAAAGGTCACCGTGACTGTTTGGAAAGTCTAATACTTTTACCGCCGGAATTTGGGCTAGTGCCTCTTTAAAGTGCCTAATTTCGGCCAGCAAAAAGGATAAATCCGTTTGTTCATATGTACCTAGGTAATGTCTGGCTATGTCCAAGGAAGCCATAATGGGATATGATGGGCTGCTGGACTGGAGCATTCCAAGATACTCCTTAACCTTTTCCATTCTTATCAAATTGCCATTCACATGTAAAAAAGAACCCATTGTCATGGCTGGGAGTGTCTTATGTGCCGATTGCACGATAATGTCAGCACCTAACTGAACAGCAGACGGCGGGAATGGCCCCCCGATTATTAAATGTGCCCCATGTGCCTCATCAACCAATACCGGAATCTGATGAAGATGGCACAAATCAATAATTCCTTGTAGATCATAGGTCATTCCATAGTAGTTCGGATACGTTAAAATGATTGCTTTGGCATTCGGGTAAAGATTGATTGCTTGTTTAACTGTCTCTACACTAACACCCGCAGCTATCTTCCATTCCTGATCATATTCCGGTTCAAGAAAAACAGGTCTTGCCTTCACCAGTCTAAGAGCATTTAAGACGGACTTATGGCAATTTCTTTGGACAAGGACCTGTGCCCCTTCTGTGCAGACTGCCAAAATCATCGCGAGATTACCTACGGTTGATCCATTCACAAGGAAAAAACTTTCCTTTGTTTGATAAAGCTTAGCTAGAAGCGTCTCCGCTTCTAAAATTGCTCCTTCAGGAGAATGCAGGTCATCTAACCCTGTTAGCTCCGTGGCATCAATTTGTAATATTTGTTCAAAAAGGCGACAATCATCTGATTGATTGATACGGCCATATTTATGTCCGGGGACATGGAAAGAAATAGGTTTCTTTTTTACATGTTCCACCAATGCTTCGTATAAAGGTTTCTTCGATTGAGTTTTCATGGTTTATCTTCCTTCTAAGAGTCTCATCTATTTTAGCAAAAAACGATAGCCTTTCCTATTTTTTGGTGAAAACTTCTAAAGTGCCCCATTCCAACTTTTACAACGAAATTTACCGAAAGAGCCAACCTAACATAATAAAGGCGGTGTGAGCAGAGCTAGACTTAACTTAACTTTCTAGTGAAACCTGTATATTCCAAATACACAGGATATTTTGATTCGCTTTTGCGGCGCTCCGCCCCTTTTCCAAAAAAAATAAAGCCCAAAAGGACTTGTTAGGAAAAAATTTCAGGATTTGTTATTTTTCTAAGCTGCTTTAAAAAGTATTTATATTTTGGGTCATTTGTATCTGTTTGAATTAAATCATTTTCACATTCTGTACAAATAAAAGACGTATATAGATGTATGCCTTTTGGTTTTAGATTTTCACAAATAACGCATGTCTCTACATACTGTTTATGTGCTAAAAATGAACTCAATTCCTCCACCTCCATACACCCATTCTGTCCCTCTCCACTCATTTGTATACAATTTTTTGAATTATCTTGCCCCGGGCATCCCTTATTATAATATGTCGTACCTAGCAATTGGGTGTATGTCTATTCGTGTTTTCTTTCAAAACACTTCGTACTTTTTTACCGAAACCCTCACTTTTATAAAAAAAGAAAGAGGACAATCTGTAAAAGATTGTCCTCTTCATGTGCCTGGCAACGTCCTACTCTCACAGGGGCGCATGCCCCAACTACCATCGGCGCTGAGAAGCTTAACTTCCGTGTTCGGTATGGGAACGGGTGTGACCTTCTCGCCATTGTTACCAGACTAATTTAATTGAGAGATCGTTCTCTCAAAACTAGATAATGCAGAAGAAGTTTGTAAAAACGAATAATCAAATGGTTAAGTCCTCGAACGATTAGTATCAGTCAGCTCCACATGTCGCCACGCTTCCACCTCTGACCTATCAACCTGATCATCTTTCAGGGTTCTTACTAGCTTAGAGCTATGGGAAATCTCATCTTGAGGGGGGCTTCATGCTTAGATGCTTTCAGCACTTATCCCGTCCGCACATAGCTACCCAGCGATGCCCTTGGCAGAACAACTGGTACACCAGCGGTGCGTCCATCCCGGTCCTCTCGTACTAAGGACAGCTCCTCTCAAATTTCCTGCGCCCACGACGGATAGGGACCGAACTGTCTCACGACGTTCTGAACCCAGCTCGCGTACCGCTTTAATGGGCGAACAGCCCAACCCTTGGGACCGACTACAGCCCCAGGATGCGATGAGCCGACATCGAGGTGCCAAACCTCCCCGTCGATGTGGACTCTTGGGGGAGATAAGCCTGTTATCCCCGGGGTAGCTTTTATCCGTTGAGCGATGGCCCTTCCATGCGGAACCACCGGATCACTAAGCCCGACTTTCGTCCCTGCTCGACTTGTAGGTCTCGCAGTCAAGCTCCCTTGTGCCTTTACACTCTACGAATGATTTCCAACCATTCTGAGGGAACCTTTGGGCGCCTCCGTTACTCTTTAGGAGGCGACCGCCCCAGTCAAACTGCCCACCTGACACTGTCTCCCACCCCGATAAGGGGTGCGGGTTAGAATTTCAATACAGCCAGGGTAGTATCCCACCGACGCCTCCACCGAAGCTAGCGCTCCGGCTTCTCAGGCTCCTACCTATCCTGTACAAGCTGTACCAAAATTCAATATCAGGCTACAGTAAAGCTCCACGGGGTCTTTCCGTCCTGTCGCGGGTAACCTGCATCTTCACAGGTACTATAATTTCACCGAGTCTCTCGTTGAGACAGTGCCCAGATCGTTACGCCTTTCGTGCGGGTCGGAACTTACCCGACAAGGAATTTCGCTACCTTAGGACCGTTATAGTTACGGCCGCCGTTTACTGGGGCTTCGATTCAGAGCTTCGCGTGAGCTAACCCCTCCTCTTAACCTTCCAGCACCGGGCAGGCGTCAGCCCCTATACTTCGCCTTGCGGCTTCGCAGAGACCTGTGTTTTTGCTAAACAGTCGCCTGGGCCTATTCACTGCGGCTCTTCAGGGCTATGAACCCTAAAGAGCACCCCTTCTCCCGAAGTTACGGGGTCATTTTGCCGAGTTCCTTAACGAGAGTTCTCTCGCTCACCTTAGGATTCTCTCCTCGCCTACCTGTGTCGGTTTGCGGTACGGGCACCTTTTATCTCGCTAGAGGCTTTTCTTGGCAGTGTGGAATCAGGAACTTCGGTACTATATTTCCCTCGGCATCACAGCTCAAGCGTTGTGAGAAGCGGATTTTCCTACTTCTCGCTCTAACTGCTTACACGCACATATCCAACAGTGCGCTTACCCTATCCTCCTGCGTCCCCCCATCACTCAAACGATAAAGAGGTGGTACAGGAATATCAACCTGTTGTCCATCGCCTACGCCTTTCGGCCTCGGCTTAGGTCCCGACTAACCCTGAGCGGACGAGCCTTCCTCAGGAAACCTTAGGCATTCGGTGGATGAGATTCTCACTCATCTTTCGCTACTCATACCGGCATTCTCACTTCTAAGCGCTCCACCAGTCCTTACAGTCTAGCTTCAACGCCCTTAGAACGCTCTCCTACCACTGACACCAACGGTGTCAATCCACAGCTTCGGTGATACGTTTAGCCCCGGTACATTTTCGGCGCAGAGTCACTCGACCAGTGAGCTATTACGCACTCTTTAAATGGTGGCTGCTTCTAAGCCAACATCCTGGTTGTCTAAGCAACTCCACATCCTTTTCCACTTAACGTATACTTTGGGACCTTAGCTGGTGGTCTGGGCTGTTTCCCTTTTGACTACGGATCTTATCACTCGCAGTCTGACTCCCACGGATAAGTCTTTGGCATTCGGAGTTTGTCTGAATTCGGTAACCCGATGAGGGCCCCTAGTCCAAACAGTGCTCTACCTCCAAGACTCTTACTACGTGAGGCTAGCCCTAAAGCTATTTCGGAGAGAACCAGCTATCTCCAAGTTCGATTGGAATTTCTCCGCTACCCACACCTCATCCCCGCACTTTTCAACGTGCGTGGGTTCGGGCCTCCATCCAGTGTTACCTGGACTTCACCCTGGACATGGGTAGATCACCTGGTTTCGGGTCTACGACTACATACTAAATTCGCCCTATTCAGACTCGCTTTCGCTGCGGCTCCGTCTCTTCAACTTAACCTTGCATGTAATCGTAACTCGCCGGTTCATTCTACAAAAGGCACGCCATCACCCATAAACGGGCTCTGACTACTTGTAGGCACACGGTTTCAGGAACTATTTCACTCCCCTTCCGGGGTGCTTTTCACCTTTCCCTCACGGTACTGGTTCACTATCGGTCACTAGGGAGTATTTAGCCTTGGGAGATGGTCCTCCCTGCTTCCGACCGGATTTCTCGTGTCCGGCCGTACTCAGGATCCACTCAGGAGGGAACGAAGTTTCAACTACAGGGCTTTTACCTTCTCTGGCTGACCTTTCCAGGTCGCTTCATTTACCCCGTTCCTTTGTAACTCCATGTTGAGTGTCCTACAACCCCAAGAGGCAAGCCTCTTGGTTTGGGCTATGTCCCGTTTCGCTCGCCGCTACTCAGGGAATCGCGTTTGCTTTCTCTTCCTCCGGGTACTTAGATGTTTCAGTTCCCCGGGTATGCCTTCTATACCCTATGTATTCAGGTAAAGATACTGTTCCATTACGAACAGTGGGTTCCCCCATTCGGAAATCTCCGGATCAAAGCTTACTTACAGCTCCCCGAAGCATATCGGTGTTAGTCCCGTCCTTCATCGGCTCCTAGTGCCAAGGCATTCACCGTGCGCCCTTTCTAACTTAACCTAAAAGGTTTGTTTCTCTATTAAATAGAGAGAAAACTAAAATGGCGATTACTCGATGTTTACTTTGCTTCTTCTTACGATTATCTAGTTTTCAAAGAACGATTTAAAAGTTATTTTCACTGAGTGAAAAAACTTTGGTGGAGCTTAGCGGGATCGAACCGCTGACCTCCTGCGTGCAAAGCAGGCGCTCTCCCAGCTGAGCTAAAGCCCCGTTATGGAAATGGTGGGCCTAAATGGACTCGAACCATCGACCTCACGCTTATCAGGCGTGCGCTCTAACCAGCTGAGCTATAGGCCCCCACAACGAATAATATAGAGAGAATTGCACTCTCAAAACTAAGCAAACAAAGAACATGTATCAAACCTGTTTTGTCTGGCTCATACGTCCAGATCTATTCCTTAGAAAGGAGGTGATCCAGCCGCACCTTCCGATACGGCTACCTTGTTACGACTTCACCCCAATCATCTGTCCCACCTTAGGCGGCTGGCTCCTTACGGTTACCCCACCGACTTCGGGTGTTACAAACTCTCGTGGTGTGACGGGCGGTGTGTACAAGGCCCGGGAACGTATTCACCGCGGCATGCTGATCCGCGATTACTAGCGATTCCGGCTTCATGTAGGCGAGTTGCAGCCTACAATCCGAACTGAGAATGGTTTTATGGGATTGGCTAAACCTCGCGGTCTTGCAGCCCTTTGTACCATCCATTGTAGCACGTGTGTAGCCCAGGTCATAAGGGGCATGATGATTTGACGTCATCCCCACCTTCCTCCGGTTTGTCACCGGCAGTCACCTTAGAGTGCCCAACTGAATGCTGGCAACTAAGATCAAGGGTTGCGCTCGTTGCGGGACTTAACCCAACATCTCACGACACGAGCTGACGACAACCATGCACCACCTGTCACTCTGTCCCCCGAAGGGGAACGTCCTATCTCTAGGAGTGTCAGAGGATGTCAAGACCTGGTAAGGTTCTTCGCGTTGCTTCGAATTAAACCACATGCTCCACCGCTTGTGCGGGCCCCCGTCAATTCCTTTGAGTTTCAGCCTTGCGGCCGTACTCCCCAGGCGGAGTGCTTAATGCGTTAGCTGCAGCACTAAGGGGCGGAAACCCCCTAACACTTAGCACTCATCGTTTACGGCGTGGACTACCAGGGTATCTAATCCTGTTTGCTCCCCACGCTTTCGCGCCTCAGCGTCAGTTACAGACCAGAAAGCCGCCTTCGCCACTGGTGTTCCTCCACATCTCTACGCATTTCACCGCTACACGTGGAATTCCGCTTTCCTCTTCTGCACTCAAGTCCCCCAGTTTCCAATGACCCTCCACGGTTGAGCCGTGGGCTTTCACATCAGACTTAAAGGACCGCCTGCGCGCGCTTTACGCCCAATAATTCCGGACAACGCTTGCCACCTACGTATTACCGCGGCTGCTGGCACGTAGTTAGCCGTGGCTTTCTGGTTAGGTACCGTCAAGGTACCGGCAGTTACTCCGGTACTTGTTCTTCCCTAACAACAGAGCTTTACGACCCGAAGGCCTTCATCGCTCACGCGGCGTTGCTCCATCAGACTTTCGTCCATTGTGGAAGATTCCCTACTGCTGCCTCCCGTAGGAGTCTGGGCCGTGTCTCAGTCCCAGTGTGGCCGATCACCCTCTCAGGTCGGCTACGCATCGTCGCCTTGGTGAGCCGTTACCTCACCAACTAGCTAATGCGCCGCGGGCCCATCTGTAAGTGACAGCCGAAACCGTCTTTCAGCATTTCCTCATGAGAGGAAATGGATTATCCGGTATTAGCACCGGTTTCCCGGTGTTATCCCAGTCTTACAGGCAGGTTGCCCACGTGTTACTCACCCGTCCGCCGCTCACCCTAGGGAGCAAGCTCCCAAAGATTCGCTCGACTTGCATGTATTAGGCACGCCGCCAGCGTTCGTCCTGAGCCAGGATCAAACTCTCCAAGAAAGTTGATTCGCTCATTTTGTTACGTTGGCTTAGTTTCATCTATATTGAAACTAAAAAATATTGTTTGTTTACACGTCTTTGTTTGTTTAGTTTTCAAAGAGCAAATGTCTCAATCGCTAAAAGCGACTTTATTATCATACCAAGTCACCAACTAAAAGTCAACAACTTTTTTCGTTTGACTCACGCCGTCTCAGTGACGACTTTTCATATATTACAGGATTTTTTTATATTGGTCAACCCCTTTCCTCAACTTTTTTTAAATTATAAAAGCCGCTGAATATCAGCGGCTCATGTACATCTAGATCACCCATTGTTGAATAGCTACTAAAGCGAACAAACCCGGAATGCCCAGGAAGCCCGAGACAGCAGATGTGGCAAAATTAATAGGGATGTGTATTCCGTACCGGTTTCCGGCCACATTTAAGAAAAATAACAAAAGGGCTCCAATTAGAAATTTTATCGCTGTATGTCCGACAAATCTTGCCGGCTTAAACGGAGCACCCGAGAACAACAAGATTAGGATAAGTCCTCCTAAAAGAGATATAACAATCATTGGTTCCAAAAAAGCTATCCCCCTTCTATAGTCACGTTTCATACAACATATGTACAAGTTAGTAGGAATAGAACTATGGAAATAGAAGGGGTTTAGTTTCATCTAAATAAAGTTACTTTGCGATGCTTTGCCTCTCTTAAAAGAAAAATGTATTTGGCTTCGGCTATTTTTGTTTGGCAAATGACCTCATCGGAAGGATCGAAGCTCTTTTCCAACAGCAGCTTTTCCTGTTGCCAATGATCCTTATAACTATTTAGCTGTGTTAACAATTTTTCATCATACTCTTTTCGAAGCTTCCCTTTACGCCGAAAAAACATAGTTGATTCCTCCGAAAGTCTTATACTTCTCTTCTGCCTTCTAAAGCCTTTGATAATGTTACCTCATCCGCATATTCTAAGTCTCCGCCAACAGGCAGCCCATGAGCAATTCTCGTGGTCTTAATTCCCGACGGCTTTAACAAACGGGAAATATACATGGCAGTGGCTTCCCCTTCGATATTAGGGTTTGTTGCCAGAATCACTTCCTGGACGGTTTCATCCTGAAGGCGTTTTAGCAAATCAGGGATATTGATATCCTCAGGTCCAATCCCATCCATCGGGGAAATAGCCCCGTGCAGCACATGGTACAACCCATTGAATTCCTTCATTTTTTCCATTGCAATAACATCTTTAGGATCTTGGACAACACAAATGATACTCTTATCCCGGCGGAGGTCTTCGCAAATATAACATGGGTCTTGGTCAGTAATATGACCACAGACAGAACAATACGTAAGATTTCGCTTTGCATTCACCAGTGCCTTAGCAAAATCAAGCACCGTATCTTCTTTCATACTTAATACATAAAAGGCCAAACGTGAGGCTGTTTTTGGCCCGATACCCGGGAGTTTCATAAAGCTATCAATCAGCTTGGAAATTGGTTCAGGATAATGCATCTCTATTTTTCCCCTTCAAGAAAGCAAGGGTGCCTGATACAAAAGGATCTAACCCCTTAAGTTGTTTCAGCACCCCAGCTACATTTTTAAAATGGCAGATTCATACCTTTAGTAAACTGCCCCATTGTATTGTTTGTTAATTCTTCCACCTTTTTAAGCGCATCATTTGTTGCGGCAAGAACTAGATCCTGAAGCATTTCAATATCATCCGGGTCGACGGCCTCAGGTTTAATTTGCACATCTACCACTTCTTTATGTCCGGTTACGACAACTGTCACCATTCCACCGCCGGCAGTACCTTCAATCTTTTGTTCGCCTAATTCTTCTTGCGCCTCTGCCATTTTTTTTTGCATTTTTTGCATTTGCTTCATCATATTTTGCATATTTCCCATTCCACCACGCATCATTATGTTACCCTCCTGTAAATTAGTTTTAGTCGATGATTTCGACGAATTCTTCGCCAAATAATTTCTTTGCCTCTGTAATATGTGATTCTTCTTCCTTAGTCGATTCGCTGTACTCTCCTTCTTCGCCATGCTGACTGTTCAGAAAGTCTTCGCGAATTGGTAACCATTGGTCCTCAGGGACGCCCACGATGATAAATCGTTTGCCGGTTAATTTATTTATAGCAGCAATTACGGCTTCAGTGAAGTCACTTCTACTCATTGCCATTTGGCAAATCATTTCATGCTTAAATTTTATGATAAAAGCATCAGCTGAAGCAGCAATTGGTTCAGCATCATTTAACAAGGCCGCTTGCGACTTTAATAGCCCTGCTCTCATCTCTGCCCAATTTGTTTTAATTAGATTTAAATCACTCTTTGTTGCCTGCTTTAAAATTTCATTTATTTTTCCAACTGCCGGCTGAAATACCTTTTTTGCAGATCTTGGAGCAGGCTTTTGCGGCTGATGTGCCGCTTCTTGTACTGCTGGCGCAACACCGGTTGCTTTTAAATGCTGCAATTCCGACTCAAGCTGTTCAATTCTCGCTAGCAATTGATTAAGCTGTGGTGATTCTGCATGATCCACTTGTTTAGCTTCCATTTGACAAAGCTTAACAATTGCCACCTCAAGAAATACCCTTGGATGGTTTGTCCAGCGCATTTCTTGTTGCGTTTTATTTAACAGGTCAATTAGCTGATAAATCTGTCCAGTGGGAGTGATTTCTGCCATCTGACGAAACTCATCGTCAAGCATCACTCTTTCAAGTGATTCTTCAAGATTGGGTGCAGTTTTATAGAGCAGCATATCGCGGTAAAATAAAATCAAATCCTCAATGAATCGCGTTGGATCCTTCCCATGAAACAAAAGCTCATCAAGTGCTTCTAAACCACTGGCAACGTCACCATCTTGAAACGCTAGCGCTAATTTATTTAGGAACCCTTGGGACACAGAGCCTGTGACCGTTAAGGCATCTTCAACGGTGACACGGTCCTGACTGTAGGAAATTGCTTGATCTAATAAGCTTAAAGCGTCACGCATCCCACCCTCTGCTGCACGGGCAATCATTTGCAGTGCACGATCATCACATTCGATACCTGTTTCAGCTACAATTAATTTCATCCGATTGACAATTGACCCTGCCGTAATGCGTCTAAAATCAAACCGCTGACACCTTGAGATAATGGTTAAGGGGATTTTGTGAGGCTCTGTTGTTGCTAAAATAAAAATAACATGCTTCGGCGGCTCTTCTAATGTTTTTAGCAAGGCATTAAAGGCACTAATCGATAGCATATGTACTTCATCAATGATGTAGACCTTATAGTTCACCGAAGTTGGAGCAAATTTAACCTTGTCCAGTACATCTCTCATTTCTTCGACACGAGAGTTGGAAGCAGCGTCAAATTCTAGCACATCCGGTATCGTACCGTTTGTGATACCAAGGCATGCAGCACATTCATTACATGGTTCGGACACGGGTGCCCGTTCACAGTTAATCGCCTTAGCTAATATTTTCGCCGCACTTGTTTTCCCTGTTCCTCTTGGTCCGGAAAAAAGATAGGCGTGAGAGATCTTTTCTTGAAGCAGGGCATTTTGCAATGTCTTGGTTACATGTTCTTGTCCTACTACATCAATAAAGTTTTGAGGCCGCCAAACACGATATAAAGCTTGATATGCCAAGACAATCGCCCCCTTCAAATTTTTCATCAACTCTATTATAACGTATCTAATTTCCTTTTTACAAAAAGAATAACAAAAAACTCATCCCAATTTCTGAGATGAGTTAATTTATGTACAATAACTGCCGTGCACCTTCCATCGACTGTCGCCCATAAGCGTTACTTAAGCAGTTAGCTCGGCCCAGGCAACCCTGCGGCACATGGGAGAGTCCACTTAATGCTGCTTCCTTCCGGACCTGACATGGTTCATGGATTCCCATTGCGCAGGACCAGGGCGTCAACACTACTTACTTAAGGCAGACCCTACAGACAATCAGCCTCAGGAAGGGATTCAGTCTCGCTAGAGCGGATTGCGAGTACAGGGCACCGCTACCTCCCCACCTAGCACGGCAAAGTTGATACCAAAGTTTAGTGCGTCCATATCTGACGCTCTCTTACTATACAACCATTCTTGAAAAAATGCAATCCAAATCAATTGTAAATTATTTCAAGTCGTTTGTAGATGTGTCACTTCTTTGCTGTTTCTCAAGCTTTTTTCTATCTCGTATCTTCCGAAAAAAGTCAGAAAGCATTTGTCCACACTCTGCCTCTAATACCCCTTTGGTCACTTCGCTTTGATGATTAAAGCGCGGATCCTGTACAAGATTCATCAGCGTGCCGGCACAGCCTCCTTTTGGATCGCCAGCGCCGTAAACAACCCTTTTCACTCTGGATAAAATAATCGCCCCTGAACACATTGGACAAGGCTCCAGCGTGACATACAAAGTGGTATCTTCCAGCCGCCAAGATCCTGTTTCCCGGCAGGCTTGGTCAATAGCTAAAAGTTCCGCGTGGGCGAGTGCGTTTTGCTCACTTTCACGTAAATTATGGGCCCGTGCGACAATGGTTCCATCATGAACGATAACTGCCCCAATGGGGACCTCATTTAGCTCTTCTGCCTTCTTCGCTTCCTTTATAGCTTCCATCATAAAATACTCGTCATGGTTATGACCAAATTCCATGTTAATACCGCCTTTACCATCTCTATTGGGGACCATTCTTCTAATTTTACAATATTATATCATTTATCCATCTCCACCCTCATAAAATAGCGGTAGCGTATGTTTTTTAGGGAGGGGCTATGAATGCAAATCCATGTGATCAAAAGCAATGAATCGTTAACGACCATTGCTAGTTCCTATCATACAACCGTTCAGGATATTATCGAAGCTAATGAATTACCGAATCCAAATAATCTTGTCGTCGGTCAAGCGATTGTTATTCCAATTATCGGCCATTTTTATTTCGTGCAGTCAGGGGATTCTTTATTCACTATCGCAAGAAAGGTTGGTGTCCCCTATCAGGAGCTCGCCACAATCAACCGCATTAATGTAAATCAGCCACTTAATGTCGGGCTTCGTCTCTATATTCCTCAAGCGAAAAAAAGAAGTGCCGAGTTTAATGCATATGTTGAGCCGCGCGGCACCACTGTCGCCCCTGTATTAGAAAATAGTGCCCGCGATGCCGCACCCTATCTGACCTATTTAGCCCCGTTTAGCTTTCAAGCACGCCGCGATGGCACATTGAAAGAGCCATTACTAAATAACTTTCCGGCAATCGCAAAGGCTAACCGCAACGTCTTAATGATGGTCATTAATAATCAGGAGAATGACCAATTTAGCGATGAACTTGGACGTATCCTTTTAAACGATAGTGCAACGCAGAATAAATTTATCAATAACATTGTCGCAACAGCAAAGAAATACGGATTCCGTGACATCCATTTTGACTTTGAGTTTTTACGTCCAGCCGACCGCGAAGCCTATAATAACTTTTTACGTAAGGCGAAGCAGCGCTTTAAAAGTGAAGGCTGGCTGATGTCGACCGCGCTCGCCCCGAAGACAAGTGCCACACAAAAAGGCAAATGGTATGAGGGCCATGATTATAAGGCACATGGAGAAATCTCGGACTTTGTTGTCATTATGACCTATGAATGGGGCTATAGCGGCGGCCCTGCGATGGCCGTGTCACCTATTGGCCCGGTAAGAAAGGTATTAGAGTATGCGATCACCGAAATGCCCTCAACTAAAATACTGATGGGGCAAAATCTTTACGGCTATGATTGGACCCTTCCATTCGTCCAGGGGACAGTGGCAAGGGCAGTGAGTCCACAGCAAGCTATTCAGTTGGCGGCCAGGCATCATGTCCCCATTCAATACGATACAAAAACACAGGCACCATTTTTCAAATATATAGATGAGGGGAAACAGCACGAGGTATGGTTCGAGGATGCTCGCTCCATCCAGGCAAAGTTTGATTTAATTAAAGAGCTGAATATTAGAGGGATGAGCTACTGGAAGCTTGGGTTGGCCTTCCCGCAAAATTGGCTGCTTATCGTGGATAATTTTAATGTAACAAAAAGAGGCACTTAACTATTTTTTCGACAATAACTGCCGTTCCCCGGCAGTTATTTTGTTTTTTTGACATCCTTACATCATCTTCTACAATTTCCATATCCCTTCCTCCGACAGATTGTGATAAAATATTCTTTGTGTCAATGAATGTACAGAATAGATATACTCGAGTAAACCAGTTCAAACTGATTAATCATAGAAAGTGCAGGGAGCTACGAAGGAGGACTTATAATGGGGGATACACCCTTTATTACCGTTGAAGGGCCGATTGGTGTCGGTAAGACATCGCTCGCCAAGGCCATTTCAGAACAGTTTCAGTTTGCTTTATTAAAAGAGATTGTTGATGAGAATCCATTCTTAGGGAAATTTTATGAAAATATTGAGGAGTGGAGTTTCCAGACGGAAATGTTTTTCCTCTGCAATCGCTTCAAGCAATTAGGGGATATCAATACCCATTACCTAAGCCAAAACAAGTCAGTCGTGGCGGACTATCATATTTTTAAAAATTTAATTTTTGCCGAACGGTCCCTAAATCCTGACGAATACCACAAGTATTACAAAATTTATCAAATTCTGACCGAAGATATGCCAAGACCAAATGTCATTATTTATTTGAATGCCAGCTTAGATACACTGCTGAAGCGGATCAAAATACGCGGCCGTGAAGTTGAGAAGAATATCAGCCCCTTATATCTTGAGCAGCTTTCAATCGATTATGAAACTACCATGGCGTCTTTTGAAAGGGAACACCCAGAGATCCCCGTCCTACGCTTTAGCGGTGATGAGTTGGATTTTGTAAAAAGCGAACAAGATTTACAGTATATTTTTCAAAAGTTAACCGCATCGTTAAAAGAGAATCGTTGGACAAACAATAAAATAGAAACAGGGGGATGTTCGTGAGTATCGTTATTGGTGGAATGATTGGCCTTGGAAAAACAAGTGTTGCCGACACATTACGTGCACATTTTAAAAATAAAGGGATTGAAAGTAAGGTATTTTACGAAGCGGTCGATGATAATCCGATTCTTCCACTTTATTATGAACTGACACCTGAAGAATTAGATGCGCGGAGAATTCCGTTTCTGTTGCAATTATTTTTCTTAAATAAGCGCTTTAAGACAGTAAAGGATTGCATCAATTGGTGCGAACCGATATACACAATCCAAGACCGTTCCATTTATGAAGATTGGTATTTTGCCTATGTAAATAAAAACTTAGGGCGGATTTCGGAATTAGAATTCAAAATTTATGAAGAGCTTGTTGATAATATGCTGGAAGAGTTAAATGAACTTCCCAAAAAGGCTCCGGATTTAATGGTCTACTTGAAGGGCTCATTTGATACCGTCATTGACCGCATCATGGCTCGCGGCCGCAGCTTCGAAATTAACCCTGAACTGAAGGAGTACTACTTCGAGGTGTGGAAGGGCTACGATGAATGGGTTATGAATCAATACAATGCTAGTGAAGTACTTGTCATTGATATGGATACCACGGATGTTGTGAAAAGCAATGCCGATGCCTTACGGGTTTGCCGTGATGTCGAAGATAAGTTAAATGAGATTCTAAGTATAACTAAGACACCTATGTTTTAATAGGTGTTTTTGTTTTGCTAAAAGGCATAAAAAAAATCCGCTACATCAAATGTAACGGATTTTATCTCCAGTTTTTATGCGCGATTGTTAATAATAATGGAGGAGGAAGAGGGATTCGAACCCCCGCGCGGTTTGACCCGCCTGTCGGTTTTCAAGACCGATCCCTTCAGCCGAACTTGGGTATTCCTCCGTATCGACAAGAGATAATTTATCATATATTTTATCCAATGTCAAACATAATTATGTTTATTTCCGGACAGGTTTTCACCCATCCGGATTTTTATTATTATTGTGGCCTGATAACCTCACGGCCGCCCATATAAGGACGTAAAACCGCAGGAATAACTACACTGCCGTCCGCCTGCTGATAGTTTTCTAACAGTGCTGCGACCGTGCGGCCAATGGCAAGGCCAGAACCGTTTAGCGTATGAACATGCTCCGGTTTCGCCTTTGGATCACGGCGGAAACGGATATTAGCTCGGCGCGCCTGGAACGCCTCAAAATTACTGCAAGATGATATCTCACGGTACGTGCCGTAGCTGGGAATCCATACTTCAATATCGTATTTTTTTGCGGCCGTAAAGCCAAGGTCACCTGTACACATGGAGAGGACGCGGTAAGGCAGTTCAAGCAATTGCAACACCCGCTCCGCATCATGTGTCAGTTTCTCAAGCTCTTCATAAGAATCCTCTGGTTTAACAAACTTAACAAGCTCCACCTTATTGAATTGGTGCTGGCGGATCAGCCCTCTAGTATCACGTCCTGCAGAGCCAGCCTCAGAGCGGAAGCACGCACTGTAGGCCGCAAATTTAATGGGCAGCTCCTCAGCGCTTAGAATTTCATCGCGGTGGTAGTTGGTCACAGGTACTTCAGCCGTTGGAATAAGGAAATAATCTTCGCTTCCGATTAAGAAGGCATCCTCTTCAAATTTTGGCAATTGACCTGTTCCCGTCATACTTGCGCGGTTGACCATGTAAGGCGGCAAGATTTCTGTATAGCCGTGCTCATCTACATGAAGGTCGAGCATGAAGCTCATTAACGCCCGCTCCAAACGTGCCCCAAGCCCCTTATAAAAAACAAAGCGACTTCCAGTTACCTTTCCAGCCCGCTCGAAATCTAAAATCCCTAACTGATCGGCGAGATCCCAGTGCGGCTTTGCCTCGTATTCAAAGTCGCGTATTTGGCCCCATTTTCTAATCTCGACATTATCATCTTCGGTCTCTCCCATCGGAACACTTTCATGCGGGATGTTTGGAATACTGAGCAATAAATTGTCTAAGATCTCTTCTACACCACGCAGTTCATCATCAAGTGTTTTGATTTGATCGCCAACTTCACGCATTTCTGCTATTAACTGCTCCGCATCTTGCTTCTCACGCTTTAATGCCGCCACCTGCTGTGAAACTTCATTTTTCCTGCTCTTTAACTTTTCAGTCTCAACTATTAATTCACGTCGCTTCAGATCAAGCTCCTCAAACCGTCCTAAATCCGTTAAATCCTCACCGCGATGCGCTAGCTTTGCTTTTACTTCAGCAAAATTAGCTCGTAATACTTTAATATCTAACATTGTATTGACACTCCTTTTAAAAAAATATCTTGCTCCAGCGGCCAGCGGCTAGTGTACTTCGCTAAACAGCCGCCTCTGCTTAAAAAAATAAAAACTCCCGCCCCTAAAAACAGGGACGAGAGTTAGTCGCGATACCACCCTGGTTGACAGCCAAAGCTATCCACCTCAAAAAAAATGTAACGGTTTCTACCGAAAGTACTTACTGACCTCTACTGTGAGGCGTTCCATACCTTGCTCGAGGAGGGATTCACAAGGTTCACACACCGATTCGCACCAGCCACCGGCTCTCTAAAAGAGTGAATTTCTCATTACTAGTTCCTCTCATTGCTTTTAGCATTATTGATTTGTTTAATAATTTACTATAATTATTCGCAATTTGCAACAACCTTATACAAATTGTTTAGCTTTTGCTTCCCTTACCATCTCAACGAAATAGGCGGTAAGGCAATGATTATCTGTCAACTCTGGATGGAAGGAACAGCCAAGAAATTGTCCTTCCCGTGCAGCCACGATGCGGCCATTATGCTTGGACAAAATTTCTACATTTTCTCCCGCCTCAACGATGTGCGGCGCCCTGATAAATACGGCTGGAAAGCTGTCAGCGACATCTTTAATCGCAAGGTCCGCCTCAAAGCTGTCAACCTGGCGCCCAAAGGAGTTCCGTTCCACCTTAATGTCCATCACACCAATATGCGGTTCACTATAGCCGACAAGATTTTTTGCCAGAAGAATGAGGCCTGCACATGTGCCGAACATTGGTTTTCCTTGGCGGGCAAATTCCTTCAGGGCATCCATAAAATCATACTTGTCAATTAAGCGCCGCATTGCGGTACTTTCACCGCCGGGAAGAATAAGACCGTCTAAATCCTGTAATTCCTCTTTGCGTTTCACAGCAACTGCCTGGGCGTCACATGCGACAATCGAATTCATGTGCTCACGAACAGCACCTTGCAATGCGAGAACACCAATTTTAATCATCTTACCATCCACGCTCCTGCATGCGGGCTTCAGGTGCTAAGGATGAAATTTCAATCCCCTTCATGGGTGTCCCTAAATCCTTTGAAAGTTCTGCGATTAATTTATAATCTTGGAAGTGCGTTGTGGCTTCGACTATTGCTCTAGCAAACTTAGCAGGATTTTCTGATTTAAAAATACCCGATCCTACAAAGACACCATCTGACCCTAATTGCATCATTAATGCAGCATCAGCAGGTGTTGCCACTCCGCCTGCAGCAAAGTTAACAACTGGAAGGCGGCCAAGGCGCTTGATTTCAAGCAGTAATTCAAATGGTGCACCTAAAAGCTTCGCTTCTGTCATAAGCTCGTCTTCATTCATGCCAACCACTTTACGAACCTGTGCATTTACCTTACGGATATGACGAACGGCTTCCACAATGTTACCAGTTCCCGGCTCACCTTTTGTACGAAGCATGGAAGCACCTTCACCAATACGGCGGGCAGCCTCACCTAAGTCACGGCAGCCACATACAAACGGAACGGTAAAATCACTTTTATATAAATGATACTCTTCATCAGCAGGTGTTAATACTTCACTTTCGTCAATGTAGTCAACACCCATTGCTTCAAGTACACGTGCCTCAACAATATGACCAATTCGAGCCTTAGCCATGACAGGGATTGAAACAGCATTAAGTACCTCTTCGATAATTCTTGGGTCTGCCATTCTTGCCACGCCGCCAGCAGCACGAATATCAGAAGGAACACGCTCTAGTGCCATTACCGCAACTGCACCTGCTTCTTCCGCTATCTTTGCCTGCTCCGCATTGACAACATCCATGATGACGCCGCCCTTTTGCATTTCTGCCATACCGCGTTTTACGAGATCCGTACCAGTTTTCATTGTTAAAATCCCCCTTTGTTTTACTATTAAGAAAATTCCTTGTATACGTTTGGAATATCCTATTCATTCAATCGGAATTTTTATTCCATAAAGTCATTAAAGCAACAAAAAAGGACTCCTGTCAAGACAAGAATCCTTTCTTTTACTATCGGAAAATACGCTTATTTAAAACCATCCTTTAACAGTGGAAGAAATCCCGTGCCATACATCTCCGAAGAAATTGCCAACTCCGCGCATCATAAGCACAAACCAATTTGCTTTTTCAACACCTTGTGCGGCAATCACATCTACTTGTACTTTTTCCTGGCCTTCACTTGTTAAGAAGCTAACCTTTTCGCCGTTTTTCGGTTGAATGGTTAAATAGCCAACCTTTTCCCCTTTTTTAATTGGTGCGGTTACCTCACCTTTTTTATTGATTTTATTTTTGTCTAATACCAATACAGATTTATAGTTTTTCTTTTCTCCATTAAGAACGACCATATCAATAGCTGACTTCGTGTAAATGTTAACTTGATCTTCTTTCCCTTTAATGACTGGTACCGATTTATGTCCTTTTACTTGATAATGTTTCGGAACAATCTCTTCTTTTGAATAATTGCTAAAGGCATAATCCATCATCTTTCTCGTTTCATCAAAGCGGGCTTTATAACCACCTGCACCGCTGGCATCCTTCGCATTTTGAACAACTGTGATAAATCTTTTTCCATCACGGCTGGCAGTACCAGTAAAACAATAGCCTGCGAAATCAGTTGTACCTGTTTTCAGCCCGTCCATTCCTTGGTAACCATATGTCAATTCCGGAAGCATCCAGTTCCAGTTATCCATCTTAATCTGGTCATCGGTACCTTCTCTAAAAACTTTCTTAGCGGTACTCGCCGTTTTTAATACATCAGGAAAATCATTTATTAGGTGGAAGGCCAATTTCGCAACGGCGCGTGAGGACATGACGTTTTCATCCTCGGCACCTGTTCCCTGTGGCTGCTCCCCTTTGTAATCAGCATTATTTAGCCCGGTTGAGTTAACAAATTTAAAATCCTTTAACCCTAATTTAGCTCCTTTTTCATTCATCATCTTTACAAAATTTGTTTCTGACCCGGCAATGATTTCAGCAATGGCGATGGTTGCTGCATTAGCGGAGTAAATGGCCATTGCTTCATATAATTCACGTACTGTATATTTACCATCAGCCCTTAATGGGACGTTTGAAAGATCACGGTTTTGGGAAATTTTATAAACAAGGTCACTAGGTGTATATTCTCGATCCCATTTCACTTTACCTTTTTTAACAGCATCTAGTAAAAGATACTCTGTCATCATTTTTGTCATACTAGCAATTCCTAGTACACTATCTGCATTTTTTTCGTATAAAACTTTTCCTGTTTCTCCGTCAACCAAGATAGCCCCATCTGCATTAATATTCAATGCTGCTTCTGCCTTAGCTGAATTCACTCCAGCAAATAGGCTGAAAAACATGATGAGCGCCAGCGCACTAGTAACGCATTTCTGATAAAAATGTTTATTCACTTTATAGCCCTCCAACGTTTTTTTACACCTTGGTTATTTTAACACAACTGCTTGGCAAATCATAGGCGGAGCATGGAATCTGCTTTCATTTAGGACTTATGACATAAAAGCATCTAGAGTGCTTTTTTTTCGCAAAAAAACAGAGAAGCCGTAACTTCTCCGTTTCAGTCCTATTTACATTGAATAATTGGGTGCTTCTTTTGTGATTTGGACATCGTGTGGGTGACTTTCTCTAAGGCCAGCACCTGTCATCTTGATAAATTGTGCTTTAGTCCTTAATGCTTCAAGGTCTTTCGAACCGCAATAGCCCATTCCGGATCGTAAGCCGCCAATTAATTGATAAATCGTTTCGGCTAATGGGCCTTTATATGGGATGCGGCCTTCAATTCCTTCAGGGACAAACTTTTTATTATCCTCTTGGAAATATCGATCCTTCGAGCCCTTTTCCATTGCAGCTACTGAACCCATTCCGCGGTATACCTTAAAACGGCGACCTTGGAAAATTTCCGTTTCTCCAGGACTTTCAGATACCCCTGCTAACAGACTGCCTAGCATAACGGCATGTCCGCCCGCTGCTAGCGCCTTAACAATATCCCCGGAGTATTTAATACCGCCGTCGGCAATAATTGTTTTACCGTGCTTCATTGCCTCTGTGGCGCAATCATAGACCGCCGTAATTTGCGGCACGCCAACACCGGCAACAACCCTTGTTGTACAAATGGATCCAGGTCCAATTCCAACCTTAACAACATCGGCACCTGCCTCAAACAAGTCCTTCGTCGCTTCAGCGGTCGCTACGTTCCCGGCAATGATGGTTACATGTGGAAAGGCAGCTTTAAGTTCCTTCACAGTATCAAGGACACCTTTAGAATGTCCATGAGCAGTATCAACAACCAGCACATCAACGTTCGCCGCAACAAGGGCCTCGGCCCGTTTCATCGTATCACTTGTTACCCCAACAGCCGCACCTGCTAACAGGCGGCCTTGTTTGTCTTTTGCGGAGTTTGGAAATTCAATCACTTTTTCAATATCTTTAATGGTGATTAAACCTTTCAAAACTCCTCGCTCATTAACAAGGGGCAGCTTTTCAATTTTATACTTCTGCAGGATCTTCTCAGCTTCTTTTAAAGTGGTTCCAACAGGAGCCGTTACGAGATCTTCCTTTGTCATGACATCGGAAATTTTAAAGGAATAATCTTGATCTTGAATGAATCGAAGATCGCGATTGGTGATAATTCCTACAAGTTTTTGTTCTTCCATGTTATTAACAATTGGTACCCCAGAAATGCGATATTTCCCCATTAGATGTTCAGCATCAAATACTTGGTGTTCTGGAGTGAGGAAAAATGGATCGGTAATAACCCCACTCTCAGATCTCTTAACCTTTTCCACCTGCTCTGCCTGCTGTTCGATGGTCATATTCTTATGAATAACCCCTAATCCACCTTGACGGGCAATAGAAATTGCCATTTCTGATTCTGTTACCGTGTCCATACCGGCACTAATGATTGGAATATTAAGCTTTACACTTGGTGATAATTCTACTTGCAGGCTTACATCTCTTGGCAGAACCTCAGACTTACCAGGAATTAATAACACATCATCAAATGTTAAACCTTCCTTTGAAAATTTACTTTCCCACATTTTAACGGCCTCCCATTTATAAAACTTAAAAGCGTAAACGCCCTTTTCCATCAAAAAATATTATTTGTAGGTTATCAATTGGACAAAATACTGTCAAGGAATATCTATTAGTTTGATTCTTCTGAAAAAGGTGATTTACTTTGAATAAAGGATTTAAGGGCTGGAAAAGCTTCAGTTGTTTCTTCTCGGCAGAATACTGCCAGCGTTATTTAAAAAGTAGTTATCAAAGGCTCAATTTTGAAAATCCTGAACAAAAGGGATATGAAAACTGTTATGCCTTTCTCTATTATCTCGAACATGGGCAAATATATTATGAACAAGCAGAAAAGGCACCGCTTATATTAAAACCTATTTTGCTTTTTTATGGTCTTGTCCATTTAATTAAAGCATGTATTTTAACGACAGACCCTACCTATCCTGAAACAACAGCGGTCTTAGCCCACGGTGTCTCTGCTAGAAAAAGGAAAAAGCAAAATTATCTATTCTTTCAGGATGAAGTTAAATTTCAAAAAAATGGACTCTTCCCCTTCATGTCAGATAAATTGTTTCACATGAAACAATTAGAAGGGGAAAAAGTCATTATGGAGGAATTATTACAGCTTATACCGGAACTCGATGAATTATTCTTTATACTTGAGGGAAAACGGACATTTGAAAGGTTATCACAAGAGGGTGATCGTTTCTTGATCCCAGAAGCAGTATTGGATCATTATCACATGACAGAAGATCGATTAAAGGAATTCTTGGGTCCAAAATTGGCGAAGGGAATAGAGTTTTCCGGTGAGGGGCTCGCGTTACTGATGGGTGATAGCAAATTCTTAGGTGTTTCACCATTAAAGTTCCATTTAGAAGATGGCTGTTACACAATACCGCTTAATAAAAACCACCTTTTTTCTTTTCCCGAACTGTTGATCCATTATTTACTGCTTTATAACTTGAGTATGATTGCCAGATATGAGACGGAGTGGTGGAGTGAATGTACAAAAATGATGCCGAATCAAGATTATCCATTTATTGAATCGTTTCTTGACATCACTTTGAAAAAGGGACCATTTTTGATTTATCAATATTTGATGAAATAATAACGAAAAAAAGGACAACCCAATTGGATTGTCCTTTATTTGCCTGGCAACGTCCTACTCTCACAGGGGCGCATGCCCCAACTACCATCGGCGCTGAGAAGCTTAACTTCCGTGTTCGGTATGGGAACGGGTGTGACCTTCTCGCCATTGTTACCAGACTAATTTAATTGAGAGATCGTTCTCTCAAAACTAGATAATGCAGAAGAGGTTTGTAAAAATCAAGTTCGCTTTTAAAATTTGTCTAGCTCCAGCGTCCAGCAACTAGTGTCCTTCGGTCTTTTCCCTACGATAAGTCAACATCGAATCGCTAACGCTCTTCGTGTTTCCTTTATCTCAGTCAAAGCACTCCAGGCCATACGTTGCTAACCGGCCGCTTCCGCTTTTCTATTTGGTTAAGTCCTCGAACGATTAGTATCAGTCAGCTCCACATGTCGCCACGCTTCCACCTCTGACCTATCAACCTGATCATCTTTCAGGGTTCTTACTAGCTTGCGCTATGGGAAATCTCATCTTGAGGGGGGCTTCATGCTTAGATGCTTTCAGCACTTATCCCGTCCGCACATAGCTACCCAGCGATGCCCTTGGCAGAACAACTGGTACACCAGCGGTGCGTCCATCCCGGTCCTCTCGTACTAAGGACAGCTCCTCTCAAATTTCCTGCGCCCACGACGGATAGGGACCGAACTGTCTCACGACGTTCTGAACCCAGCTCGCGTACCGCTTTAATGGGCGAACAGCCCAACCCTTGGGACCGACTACAGCCCCAGGATGCGATGAGCCGACATCGAGGTGCCAAACCTCCCCGTCGATGTGGACTCTTGGGGGAGATAAGCCTGTTATCCCCGGGGTAGCTTTTATCCGTTGAGCGATGGCCCTTCCATGCGGAACCACCGGATCACTAAGCCCGACTTTCGTCCCTGCTCGACTTGTAGGTCTCGCAGTCAAGCTCCCTTGTGCCTTTACACTCTACGAATGATTTCCAACCATTCTGAGGGAACCTTTGGGCGCCTCCGTTACTCTTTAGGAGGCGACCGCCCCAGTCAAACTGCCCACCTGACACTGTCTCCCACCCCGATAAGGGGTGCGGGTTAGAATTTCAATACAGCCAGGGTAGTATCCCACCGACGCCTCCACCGAAGCTAGCGCTCCGGCTTCTCAGGCTCCTACCTATCCTGTACAAGCTGTACCAAAATTCAATATCAGGCTACAGTAAAGCTCCACGGGGTCTTTCCGTCCTGTCGCGGGTAACCTGCATCTTCACAGGTACTATAATTTCACCGAGTCTCTCGTTGAGACAGTGCCCAGATCGTTACGCCTTTCGTGCGGGTCGGAACTTACCCGACAAGGAATTTCGCTACCTTAGGACCGTTATAGTTACGGCCGCCGTTTACTGGGGCTTCGATTCAGAGCTTCGCGTGAGCTAACCCCTCCTCTTAACCTTCCAGCACCGGGCAGGCGTCAGCCCCTATACTTCGCCTTGCGGCTTCGCAGAGACCTGTGTTTTTGCTAAACAGTCGCCTGGGCCTATTCACTGCGGCTCTTCAGGGCTATGAACCCTAAAGAGCACCCCTTCTCCCGAAGTTACGGGGTCATTTTGCCGAGTTCCTTAACGAGAGTTCTCTCGCTCACCTTAGGATTCTCTCCTCGCCTACCTGTGTCGGTTTGCGGTACGGGCACCTTTTATCTCGCTAGAGGCTTTTCTTGGCAGTGTGGAATCAGGAACTTCGGTACTATATTTCCCTCGGCATCACAGCTCAAGCTTTGTGAGAAGCGGATTTTCCTACTTCTCGCTCTAACTGCTTACACGCACATATCCAACAGTGCGCTTACCCTATCCTCCTGCGTCCCCCCATCACTCAAACGATAAAGAGGTGGTACAGGAATATCAACCTGTTGTCCATCGCCTACGCCTTTCGGCCTCGGCTTAGGTCCCGACTAACCCTGAGCGGACGAGCCTTCCTCAGGAAACCTTAGGCATTCGGTGGATGAGATTCTCACTCATCTTTCGCTACTCATACCGGCATTCTCACTTCTAAGCGCTCCACCAGTCCTTACGGTCTAGCTTCAACGCCCTTAGAACGCTCTCCTACCACTGACACCAACGGTGTCAATCCACAGCTTCGGTGATACGTTTAGCCCCGGTACATTTTCGGCGCAGAGTCACTCGACCAGTGAGCTATTACGCACTCTTTAAATGGTGGCTGCTTCTAAGCCAACATCCTGGTTGTCTAAGCAACTCCACATCCTTTTCCACTTAACGTATACTTTGGGACCTTAGCTGGTGGTCTGGGCTGTTTCCCTTTTGACTACGGATCTTATCACTCGCAGTCTGACTCCCACGGATAAGTCTTTGGCATTCGGAGTTTGTCTGAATTCGGTAACCCGATGAGGGCCCCTAGTCCAAACAGTGCTCTACCTCCAAGACTCTTACTACGTGAGGCTAGCCCTAAAGCTATTTCGGAGAGAACCAGCTATCTCCAAGTTCGATTGGAATTTCTCCGCTACCCACACCTCATCCCCGCACTTTTCAACGTGCGTGGGTTCGGGCCTCCATCCAGTGTTACCTGGACTTCACCCTGGACATGGGTAGATCACCTGGTTTCGGGTCTACGACTACATACTAAATTCGCCCTATTCAGACTCGCTTTCGCTGCGGCTCCGTCTCTTCAACTTAACCTTGCATGTAATCGTAACTCGCCGGTTCATTCTACAAAAGGCACGCCATCACCCATAAACGGGCTCTGACTACTTGTAGGCACACGGTTTCAGGAACTATTTCACTCCCCTTCCGGGGTGCTTTTCACCTTTCCCTCACGGTACTGGTTCACTATCGGTCACTAGGGAGTATTTAGCCTTGGGAGATGGTCCTCCCTGCTTCCGACCGGATTTCTCGTGTCCGGCCGTACTCAGGATCCACTCAGGAGGGAACGAAGTTTCAACTACAGGGCTTTTACCTTCTCTGGCTGACCTTTCCAGGTCGCTTCATTTACCCCGTTCCTTTGTAACTCCATGTTGAGTGTCCTACAACCCCAAGAGGCAAGCCTCTTGGTTTGGGCTATGTCCCGTTTCGCTCGCCGCTACTCAGGGAATCGCGTTTGCTTTCTCTTCCTCCGGGTACTTAGATGTTTCAGTTCCCCGGGTATGCCTTCTATACCCTATGTATTCAGGTAAAGATACTGTTCCATTACGAACAGTGGGTTCCCCCATTCGGAAATCTCCGGATCAAAGCTTACTTACAGCTCCCCGAAGCATATCGGTGTTAGTCCCGTCCTTCATCGGCTCCTAGTGCCAAGGCATTCACCGTGCGCCCTTTCTAACTTAACCTAAAAGGTTTGTTTCTCTATTAAATAGAGAGAAAAACTAAAATGGCGATTACTCGATGTTTACTTTGCTTCTTCTTACGATTATCTAGTTTTCAAAGAACGATTTAAAAGTTATTTTCACTGCGTGAAAAAACTTTGGTGGAGCTTAGCGGGATCGAACCGCTGACCTCCTGCGTGCAAAGCAGGCGCTCTCCCAGCTGAGCTAAAGCCCCGTTATGGAAATGGTGGGCCTAAATGGACTCGAACCATCGACCTCACGCTTATCAGGCGTGCGCTCTAACCAGCTGAGCTATAGGCCCCCACAACGAATAGTATAGAGAGAATTGCACTCTCAAAACTAAGCAAACAAAGAACGTGTATCAAACCTGTTTTGTCTGGCTCATACGTCCAGATCTATTCCTTAGAAAGGAGGTGATCCAGCCGCACCTTCCGATACGGCTACCTTGTTACGACTTCACCCCAATCATCTGTCCCACCTTAGGCGGCTGGCTCCTTGCGGTTACCCCACCGACTTCGGGTGTTACAAACTCTCGTGGTGTGACGGGCGGTGTGTACAAGGCCCGGGAACGTATTCACCGCGGCATGCTGATCCGCGATTACTAGCGATTCCGGCTTCATGTAGGCGAGTTGCAGCCTACAATCCGAACTGAGAATGGTTTTATGGGATTGGCTAAACCTCGCGGTCTTGCAGCCCTTTGTACCATCCATTGTAGCACGTGTGTAGCCCAGGTCATAAGGGGCATGATGATTTGACGTCATCCCCACCTTCCTCCGGTTTGTCACCGGCAGTCACCTTAGAGTGCCCAACTAAATGCTGGCAACTAAGATCAAGGGTTGCGCTCGTTGCGGGACTTAACCCAACATCTCACGACACGAGCTGACGACAACCATGCACCACCTGTCACTCTGTCCCCCGAAGGGGAACGTCCTATCTCTAGGAGTGTCAGAGGATGTCAAGACCTGGTAAGGTTCTTCGCGTTGCTTCGAATTAAACCACATGCTCCACCGCTTGTGCGGGCCCCCGTCAATTCCTTTGAGTTTCAGCCTTGCGGCCGTACTCCCCAGGCGGAGTGCTTAATGCGTTAGCTGCAGCACTAAGGGGCGGAAACCCCCTAACACTTAGCACTCATCGTTTACGGCGTGGACTACCAGGGTATCTAATCCTGTTTGCTCCCCACGCTTTCGCGCCTCAGCGTCAGTTACAGACCAGAAAGCCGCCTTCGCCACTGGTGTTCCTCCACATCTCTACGCATTTCACCGCTACACGTGGAATTCCGCTTTCCTCTTCTGCACTCAAGTCCCCCAGTTTCCAATGACCCTCCACGGTTGAGCCGTGGGCTTTCACATCAGACTTAAAGGACCGCCTGCGCGCGCTTTACGCCCAATAATTCCGGACAACGCTTGCCACCTACGTATTACCGCGGCTGCTGGCACGTAGTTAGCCGTGGCTTTCTGGTTAGGTACCGTCAAGGCACCGGCAGTTACTCCGGTACTTGTTCTTCCCTAACAACAGAGCTTTACGACCCGAAGGCCTTCATCGCTCACGCGGCGTTGCTCCATCAGACTTTCGTCCATTGTGGAAGATTCCCTACTGCTGCCTCCCGTAGGAGTCTGGGCCGTGTCTCAGTCCCAGTGTGGCCGATCACCCTCTCAGGTCGGCTACGCATCGTCGCCTTGGTGAGCCGTTACCTCACCAACTAGCTAATGCGCCGCGGGCCCATCTGTAAGTGACAGCCGAAACCGTCTTTCAGCATTCCCTCATGAGAGGGAATGGATTATCCGGTATTAGCACCGGTTTCCCGGTGTTATCCCAGTCTTACAGGCAGGTTGCCCACGTGTTACTCACCCGTCCGCCGCTAACCAATGGGAGCAAGCTCCCAAAGATTCGCTCAACTTGCATGTATTAGGCACGCCGCCAGCGTTCGTCCTGAGCCAGGATCAAACTCTCCAAGAAAGTTGATTAGCTCATAAAATAAAACGTTGGCTTCATTTCATAAAAGAAATGAATCATTTATTGTTTGTTTACACATCTTTGTTTGTTTAGTTTTCAAAGGACAATTTCACAGTCACTCGTAAGCGACTTAATAAATATATCACCTATGCTATTTAAAGTCAACACGTTTTTTGTTTTTCTACTATAATTATCTTAAAAACCTTTTGTGATCAAAATAAAAGAAGAAGCACACCAGGTATGCCTCTTCTTGGTCATTATTCTTCGGTCTCAGGAATGCTGCTATCTGGAGTTCCATCTACGTTGATTTCTTCTCCTTCTATCACTTCGTTTTCCTTAATTACTTCTTCTTCTTCTTCTTCTTTTTCAACCTTTGCAACAGTTGCGACAAATTCATTTTCGCTTTCTTTCATGCTAATCAGTTTGACACCTTGTGTGTTCCGGCCCATTTTTGAAATACCGGCGACATCAATCCGAATTAGAACACCACCAGTCGTAATGAGCATTAAATCTTCCTCACCAGTGACAGCTCTCATCGAAACAAGGTCTCCATTTTTCTCCGTTACATGGCATGTCTTTATTCCTTTACCGCCGCGTCCCTGAATGCGATATTCGGAGGAAGGTGTGCGTTTACCATAGCCATTCTTCGTTACAATTAAAACGTCACTTTCCTCTTCTAATACTTCCATGCCGACCACTTCATCATCATGGTCAAGTGTGATACCTTTAACCCCTGTTGCTGTTCGTCCCATTGACCTTACATCGGTCTCAGGGAAGTGAATCAACATACCTTTTTTCGTACCAATAATCATATGCTTGCTGCCATCAGTGAGACGGACTGAGATTAATTCATCATCCTCGCGTAAACTCAACGCGATGAGACCATTATTCCGAATATTAGCAAACGAGGTTAACGGCGAACGTTTTGAAATACCCTGTTTGGTTGTAAAGAATAAGTACCAATCATCGACAAATTCTTCAACAGGTATAATAGCGTTAACCCATTCCCCTTTTTCAACTCCAAGAAGATTAATAATTGGGATTCCCTTCGCTGTACGGCTGTATTCTGGGATTTCATAGCCCTTTGCACGATAAACCTTCCCTTTATTCGTAAAGAAGAGAATCGTATCATGCGTCGATGTCGTGATTAAATGTTCGACGAAGTCATCCTCATTAGTCCCCATTCCTTGGATACCACGGCCGCCGCGGCGTTGTGCCCGGTAAGTGGAAACTGGCAGACGCTTAATGTACCCATTATGGGTTAAAGAAATTACAATATTCTCCCGAGGGATTAAGTCTTCATCTTCGATATTTTCAATTCCGCCAGTAACGATTTCGGTACGGCGCTTATCATTAAAACGTTCTTTTATTTCTAGCAATTCTTCACGGATAATCTCAAGGATTTTCTCTTCATCAGCTAAAATTGCCTTTAATTCTGCAATTAGCTTCATGAGGTTTTGAAATTCATCCTCAATTTTCTCTCTTTCCAGTCCTGTTAAACGTTGCAAACGCATATCAAGAATGGCTTGTGCTTGTTTCTCAGATAGGCTAAACTGCGTCATTAAGCCTTCGCGGGCAATGTCTGTGGTCTGCGAGCTTCGAATAAGGGTAATGACAGCGTCTAAATTATCAAGAGCAATTCGCAAGCCCTCTAAAATATGGGCGCGTGCTTCCGCTTTCCGCAATTCAAACTCTGTTCTACGGCGAATGACTACTTGTTGATGATCTAAATAATGGACTAGACATTGTTTTAGATTCAATACCTTTGGATGGCCATTTACAAGTGCTAATGTGTTGACTCCGAAGCTGCTTTGCAGTGCGGTTTGTTTGTATAAGTTATTTAAAAGGACATTGGCATTCGCATCTTTACGAACCTCAATAACAATTCGCATTCCTTTACGATCTGACTCATCCCTTAGGTCTGTAATGCCCTCGATTTTCTTATCACGGGCTAATTCAGCAATCTTTTCGACTAATCTCGCCTTATTCACTTGATAAGGCAGTTCATTCACAATAATGACTTCTTTACCATTTGACTTTTGTTCAATCACTACTTTTGCACGAAGAGTAATCGATCCTCTGCCTGTTTCATATGCTTTGCGAATACCACTGCGGCCAAGGATTAGGCCTCCTGTTGGGAAGTCCGGGCCAGGAATAATTTCCATTAACTCCGGAATTGTAATCTCGGGGTCATGGGTAATAGCTAAAACTCCATCAATGACCTCGCCAAGCTGGTGCGGCGGAATATTTGTTGCCATCCCAACGGCAATGCCAGTTGTTCCGTTCACTAATAGATTAGGGAATCGTGCCGGCAAAACGACAGGTTCTCTTTCTTCGCCATCATAGTTGTCTTGATAATCAATTGTATCTTTGTTTAAATCCCTTAATAATTCCATTGAGATTTTTGACATTCTCGATTCTGTATAACGCATGGCTGCTGCAGAGTCACCATCCACAGAGCCAAAATTCCCATGACCATCTACAAGCATATACCTGTAGTTGAAATCCTGAGCCATCCGAACCATTGTTTCATACACTGCCGAATCACCATGCGGATGATATTTACCAATTACATCCCCAACGATACGGGCAGACTTTTTATAGGGTTTATCCGCATGAATTCCAAGGTCATGCATAGCGTATAAAATACGGCGATGAACCGGTTTTAGGCCATCACGAACATCTGGAAGGGCACGGGAAACGATAACACTCATCGCATAGTCAAGAAACGATGAACGCATTTCTTGGCTGATATTAATCTCTTTTATTTGAGAATTAGGTGTTTCAGACATTCTGACTACCTCCCTCCGAAAAGTTTTATATATCTAAATTCTTAACATATTGTGCATTTTCCTCAATGAAGTTGCGGCGTGGTTCTACCTTTTCCCCCATTAGCATATCAAAGGTTTCATCTGCTTCAATTGCATCTTCAAGGCTAACTTGAAGCATCGTTCTTCTCTCGGGATCCATTGTTGTCTCCCATAATTGTTCAGGATTCATCTCGCCTAAACCTTTATATCGTTGAATATTGGGCTTTGGTGCTGCTGGTAGTTCTGCAAATATCCGGTCAAGATCTTTATCATTATAGGCATACTCAATCCGTTTTCCTTGCTGGACTTTATAGAGCGGCGGCTGAGCAATATAAATATAACCGGCTTCTAAGATTTTTCTCATAAAACGGTAAAAGAACGTCAAAAGAAGCGTCCGAATGTGAGCACCATCAACATCGGCATCAGTCATAATGACAATTTTATGATAGCGTGCTTTAGAAATATCAAAATCTTCTCCGATTCCCGTTCCAATTGCTGTAATCATTGCCCTTACTTCGTTGTTAGAAAGAATTCGATCCAGACGAGCCTTTTCTACATTAAGGATTTTTCCACGAAGAGGTAAAATGGCTTGGAAATGGCGATCACGACCTTGCTTCGCAGAGCCACCGGCAGAATCTCCCTCAACGATATACATTTCGCTTTCTGCGGGATCCTTTGAGGAACAGTCAGCTAATTTTCCAGGTAAACTCGAAACCTCTAACGCACTTTTCCGGCGTGTCAGTTCCCTAGCCTTTTTAGCTGCAAGTCTTGCCCGCGCGGCCATTAAACCCTTTTCTACGATTTTCCTGGCAACTGTAGGGTTTTCTAACAAAAATTTATCGAATGTACTGGCAAAAACGGTATCCGTAATCGCTCTGACTTCGGAATTACCTAGTTTCGTCTTTGTTTGTCCTTCGAATTGCGGGTCAGGGTGCTTGATCGAGACAATTGCCGTAATTCCTTCACGAACGTCTTCCCCAGATAAGTTTGTATCATTTTCCTTGATTAGACCATTCTTCCGGGCATAATCGTTAATAACCCTCGTTAAAGCAGTTTTAAAGCCTGATTCGTGTGTACCGCCTTCATAGGTATGGATATTATTTGCGAAAGAGTAAATGTTATCTGTGTAGCCCTCATTATATTGAAGAGCCACTTCAACACTAATACCGTCCTTTTCGCCCTCCATGTAAATTGGTTCATCATGAATCACTTCTTTTGTGCGATTTAGATGCTCTACATAGGATTTAATACCGCCCTCATAGTGGTATTCATTTCGTTTATTTTCAACCCGCTTATCTTCAATCGTGATTTTAAGGCCACGGTTAAGAAAGGCCAGTTCACGGATACGTGTAGCGAGGATGTCATATTCGTATTCCAATGTTTCTGTAAAAATATCGCCATCCGGTTTAAAATGCGTAATTGTACCTGTGTGGTCTGTCGTTCCAATGACTTCTAGTTCTTTCACAACGGCGCCACGTTCAAATTTAATATAGTGGACCTTACCATCACGGTGGACATAAACCTCAAGCTCTGTGGATAAGGCATTCACAACAGAGGCACCTACACCATGAAGTCCGCCGGAAACCTTATAGCCCCCGCCGCCAAATTTCCCACCGGCATGAAGAACTGTCATGATGACTTCAACAGCTGGTCTGCCCATCTTTTCTTGAATATCAACCGGAATTCCCCGGCCATTATCTATTACAGTGATACTGTTATCCTTCTCAATGATGACATTAATTTCGTCACAATGGCCAGCGAGCGCCTCGTCAATACTGTTATCAACAATCTCCCAAACAAGGTGATGGAGCCCTTTACCGCTTGTCGAGCCAATATACATACCAGGTCGTTTTCGAACTGCCTCAAGTCCTTCGAGAACCTGAATTTGATCCGCACCGTATGATTCTTCTACTACTGCCTTTTGTTCCATAGTCATCCATGTTCACCGCACCTTCTGATAAAAAATAGCTCAATATTTTAGTTTTAAAAAGTATTATATAAATTCGTGTATATTCATTTGGTTTGAACGTTTTTTTAATGTTCCAGAAGCAATAGGGGATAAGTAAATTTTGTCATATGTAATAATGACTGATTTAAAGGGGTTTTTGGACAAGTTAATTAATCTGTCTTTATGGTGCGTTAAGAATTCTTCAATCAACGGAGAATGATTTGCACTCTCTTTGTCTAGTATTGAAATAATATCCTTCGCCCTTATATTAAGATCTTCCCCGATGTGAATATACATGGTTCACCTCAATTAACCTTGTTCATAGTACCGGAATTGACAAAAAACGTCGCTGCTTCCTTCAGGGTTTGATGGTCAATCCCCTCCACGCTTGTGGTAGTGACAAACGTTTGAACTTTCCCTTGTATGGTATTGAGTAAATGGGATTGTCGGTAATCATCCAATTCTGATAAAACATCATCAAGAAGTAAAATGGGATACTCGCCAATTTCATTATAAATCAATTCAATCTCAGCAAGTTTGACTGAAAGGGCAGTTGTACGCTGCTGTCCCTGTGAACCAAAGGTTTGAACATCCCTGCCGTTGACAAAAAACAATAAGTCATCACGATGGGGGCCGAACAAGGTTGTGCCACGTTCAATTTCCCTCGTTCTGACCTTGGTAAACTTTTCTTCAAAGCTTGCTATCATCTTCGACAAATCTTGTTCTTCTAATACCTCTACAGATGGTTTATAGGTGATTTCAAGCGTTTCTAAACCCCTAGATATCCCTTGATGAATCGGTATGGCCCATTTCTCAAGCAACTGAAGGAATTCAAAACGTTTTTTGACAATTTTCACGGCCATTTGAATAAACTGCTCCGTTAAAACCTCAAGCATCGTTTGATCCGTTTGTTTTTTTATCTGCAGCATTTTTAAATAATGATTACGTTGTTGCAGTATTTTTTGATATTGGCTCATATCATGTAAATAAACGGGCGATACCTGCCCGATTTCCATATCGATAAAACGTCTGCGCACCTGTGGGCTTCCCTTCACAATGTTAAGGTCCTCCGGGGCAAACATGACCACGTTCATATTTCCAACATATTGACTCAATTTTTGCTGTTCAATATGATTACATTTTGCTCGTTTTCCCTTTTTTGAAATGACTAATTCCAAGGGCAAGGAGCTATGCTGTTTTTGAACCCTGCCTTCTATTTTAGCATACTCATGGTCCCAGCGTATAAGTTCTTTATCATTAGAAGTTCGATGCGATTTAGCCAAGGCCAAAACGTAAATAGACTCCATAATATTCGTTTTCCCTTGGGCATTTTCGCCTAAGATAACATTCACTTTATTTTCAAATTGGACGAATAGCTCTTCGTAATTTCGGTAATTTTTCAATGCTAACTTTTCAATATACATAGCAACATATCCTTTAGCTAGTCGGTTATCATAAATTCCCCGAAGCCAGCAATTTGGATTTTGTCACCGGCACGAAGTTTTCTTCCTCTTCTTTGGTCCTGCTCACCATTAATAAAAATGGCATGTTCGCTTAAAAACCATTTGGCCATCCCACCTGTTTGAATCACGTCAGCCAGTTTTAAAAATTGACCTAATGTAATAAATTCAGTGTCTAGCTTCACTTTCTCAGGCACAATCGTCACCCTCATTTCTAAAAATGGTCCCAATACTTTATTTTACTAAAAAAAGCAGTAAGTTACAAAGAAAACCGGTAAGAATTATTAAAACATCGAAAAAACCGCCAAAAGAATGGCGGCGTATTTAAGTGGATGACTATTTAATAAGTTCTTACTGGCAATATTAACTGTAAAATAGTTTCATCATGCAGGGGACGTAGTAAGAATGGACGCATCGCGCCAGTAAAACTCACTTTAATATCTGTCCCTTCCAGCGCCTTTAGGGCATCCATCATATATTTCGCACTAAAGGATATCTTTACATCTTCTCCATCAATCGAACTACTTTGTATTTCCTCTACTACCTTTCCAATCTCAGGTGTATTGGAGGAAATTTCAATGACCCCACCCTCAATGATGGAAAATTTAACAACATTATTGCGCCCTTCCCGCGCCAGCAAGGAAGCACGGTCGATAGCTTGGAGGAATTCCTTCGTATTGACAGTTACATCGGTTTTACTTTCATTTGGAATTAATTTTGATGTATCAGGATAATTTCCCTCTAACAATCTTGAGAAAAATAATAAATGCTTTGCTTTAAATAAAATTTGATTTTCCGTGATCACAATATCAATTAATTCATTGGAATCATCAATAATTTTATTTAACTCATTCAAGCTTTTTCCCGGAATAACAACATTGTACATTTCGTTATTTTCCGTTTCAATTTTGGCCTTCCTTAGTGCAAGCCGATGGCTATCTGTTGCAATACAGGTTAGCTCCCCGTTCTCAATCTTCCAGTTTACACCTGTCAAGATTGGGCGTGTTTCTGAGGTGGACACTGCGAAATGTGTTTGACGAATCATTGCTTTTAATAGATCTGTTGCAATGTGAAATTTATTATTTTCCTCTATTTGCGGCAGGTGAGGGTACTCCTCGGCATCAAGGCCATTTAAATTAAACTCTGATTTCCCAGAGCGAATGACGGTTTGAAGAGAACCGAGAACTTCCATTTCAACCGAATCAGTAGGGAGCTTTTTGACAATTTCGCTGAAAAACTTCGCTTGCAGGACAATTGCTCCCGGTTGCTTGATTTCAACAATCTCATCTCCTGCTTCCTCCATTGGAATAAACGATTCAATGGAAATATCAGAGTCGCTTCCGGTTAAGGTAACTCCCTCTGCACTGGCAACAATTTTGATCCCCGTTAAGATAGGTATCGTTGTTCTTGATGTAATGGCCTTCATAACATCGTTCACACCTTGAACAAGACGATCGCGTTGAATGATAAATTTCATCGCATTATTTCCTCCTTTTGATGCATATTTTTTTAGCAGTAACATATAATATTATTTTTTAAAAAAATAGTAGAAGTACTAGTAGGGCCTGTTAGTATGTGGATAACCCTGATTTTCAATAGAAACACAGCCTATCCACATGTGGACAGACTGTGTACAGAATGGTAGAAGTTATTCACAATTTTAACATCAAAAAGGTGGTGTGAGCAGAGCTAAACCTGCCATTACAAATAGATACTCTTATCCATAGCCATTAAATGTGCAATGGCTAGACAAATGCGGCGCTCCGCCCCTTTTCCTTAAACCTTTAATATTTCATGCAGTTCCTTCATCTGCTTTTGCAGGGTTGAATCAGTTTGCAGCAGTTTAGAAATCTTTTCATGTGCATGAATAACGGTTGTATGATCACGTCCACCGAACTCCTCACCTATTTTGGGCAAAGAATAGTCGGTTAATTCACGTGATAAATACATCGCAATTTGCCGCGGAAAGGCAACCGATTTTGTCCGCTTTTTGGCCTTGAAGTCCTCAAGCTTAATACTAAAATGTTCCCCGACAGTCTTTTGAATTTCTAAGATGGTAATAACTTTTGGCTTTGAACTTGGAATAATATCCTTCAAGGCCTCAGCAGCAAGATCTGCATTAATATCTTTATTAATTAACGAAGAGTAGGCGACCACGCGGATCAACGCACCTTCAAGTTCACGAATGTTCGAATCAATTTGGTTAGCAATATAAAGCATTACCTCATTCGGTATATCTAACCCTTCCGCCTTGGCCTTTTTGCGGAGGATCGCGATTCTTGTTTCTAAATCTGGCGGGGTAATATCAGTAATGAGTCCCCATTCAAAGCGTGACCTGAGCCTGTCTTCCAGTGTAGGAATTTCCCGTGGAGGTCGGTCACTAGAGATAATAATTTGTTTGCTTTCTTCATGAAGTGCATTAAAAGTATGAAAAAATTCCTCTTGAGTTGATTCTTTTCCAGCTAAAAACTGAATATCATCAATGAGTAGGATATCGACATTTCGATATTTATTGCGGAAATTCTCCGCCTTGTTGTCACGAATTGAGTTAATAAACTCGTTGGTAAATTTTTCAGATGATAAATAGACAACTTTTGCCCCTGGGTTATGATCCAAAACATAATGGCCGATGGCGTGCATTAAGTGAGTCTTCCCCAATCCTACACCACCGTATATAAATAAAGGATTGTAAGCTTTAGCCGGTGCTTCTGCTACTGCAAGTGATGCAGCATGGGCAAATCGGTTGCCTGAACCAATAACGAATGTATCAAATGTATACTTTTGATTGAGGATACCTTGCGGGAAATCCCCGTGGTCATCATCCTTTTTTATCCTTTTGGGCGGCAGCTGCAGCTCATTTTCGGCTTCTTTTTGATTTTGCGGAATAATAAATTTTACAGATAGCTCTTCCCCGGTGATTTCATATAGAATCCCGGAGATTAACTGAGAATAACGTTCTTCCAGCCAATCACGTGCAAATTCATTCGGTGCCGTGATCACTAGTAGGTCGCCTTGAAGGGAATGGGCTTTTGTGGATTTAAGCCATGTATCAAAGCTAGGCTTACTTATCTTTTTCTCAATATTGGCTAGCGCTGCATTCCAAAGATCCGCAATATTTTCCAACTACTATCCCTCCTTTTTGTTCGTTTGGACAAATTATTTATCTAAACTAGCACTCGCATTATTTATTGTCTAACCCCAAAAAAATGTTGTCTTCATGAAGTAGCTCTGTGCAACCAGATTACCTATTCGACTTAAGTTCCGTGAAAAAATAAGATTTATACTACCAGTACAACCTATTAATTTATAAATATACGAAACAGTGGTTGTGGAAAACATATAATAAGGAAATAATGTGGAGTTTCGACAATATCCACCTCTTGTGGACAAGTTTCTACAGTGTCCTTGAATAAACTATCCACACGTTATCCACAAATTGTGGATAACGTATTATTCGGGATGTAGTTATTAAGAGTGAAAACACAAATATAATATCAAATAATTGCTTAATACGCAATGCCTTTTAATCGTTTATCCACAACAACAGCATTGTGTGTATAGTAATTGTCCACAGGTAAATAACTTGTGCAAAACCTGTCAATATCTTGTGTGGATAATAGAAAAAGTGTCGAATTTTTATCCACAGATAGAAAAGCGCAAGTGCCCTGGTCAGCGGCGTATGGCCTGGAGCTAGACAATTCTCAAAGTTGAAGGTTATTTATAGAATTTCTGGAAATGCCCTAAATCATGTTCGAAAAAAATTGAAAAAGGAAACAATATGAGAAGAGGAGTTGACAATATTATACTCAGGTCTTTATAATAGTTAAGACTGTCTGATTAAATTTAAACAGCTATTCCTCAGGGAGGTGTCATATAATGAAAAGAACATATCAACCAAATAAACGTAAACACAGTAAAGTTCACGGTTTCCGCAGTCGTATGAGCTCAGCAAACGGACGTAAGGTCCTAGCTCGTCGTCGTCTAAAGGGAAGAAAAGTATTATCAGCATAGACCACTGAAGCGTCAGTGGTCTTTTTTGTAAGAAAAGCGGAAGGCACCCGCCTATCGGCGTATGGACTGGAGCGCTTCGACTGAGATAAAGGAAACACGGAGAGCGTAGCGATTCGATGTTGACTTATCGTAGGGAGAAGCGCGAAGTACACTAGCCGATGGTGCCTGTAGCTGGACAATTCTCAAGGTCACAAACAAAGTTTAAAGGAGTTTTTTTATGAAAAAAGAATTCCGAATTAAAAAGAATAAGGATTTCCAGGTTGCCTTTCAGAAGGGGCAATCATTCGCCAATCGCCAATTTGTTGTCTATTCATTGAAAAAAGAGGGACAAGGCTTTTTTCGGATAGGTCTGTCTGTGAGCAAAAAGATTGGGAATGCTGTTACCAGAAATAGAATTAAGCGCTATGTGCGTCAATCTATTCATGAATTGCATGATCAGGTCTTACAGGAGAATGATTACGTGATTATCGCAAGGAAACCGACGGCGGAGATGGACTTTTTCGAGGTGAAAAAGAGTTTAACTCATGTCCTTAAGGTTGGAAAAGTACTAAAGAGAAACTAACTTTGCTAAATTAGTCATTATATAGCTGTTGTCGTGAAGACAATTGAATGGAAAAAGTGATAAACTAATTTTTAGATAATGTAAAAGGAAATTACTACATAAGGTTTAGATCCGCACTTTTTATTCTACATTTGGTAAGGGGGAATAAGTGGTTGAAGAAACGAATATTACTTTCGTTCGGCCTGCTTTCTGTGTTCTTGTTTTTAACAGGATGCAGTGAAATTAAGAAGCCGATTACTGCTGAAAGTACAGGTCTTTGGAATGAATACATCGTGTATCCGTTATCATGGGTGATTAAAGAGGGAGCAACTATCCTCTGGGGAAGCTATGGCTTAGCGCTGATTGTTGTAACTATTTTAATTCGATTGGCAATTTTGCCATTGATGATCAAGCAAACAAGAAGCTCAAAGGCCATGCAGGCGCTTCAGCCTGAAATGAAGGCACTTCGTGAAAAATATAGTTCAAAAGATCAAAAGACGCAACAAAAACTGCAGCAGGAAACAATGGCACTGTTTTCAAAGCATGGTGTCAATCCAATGGCAGGCTGTTTTCCGTTAATTGTGCAAATGCCAATTTTAATTGGTTTTTATCATGCTATTTCTAGAACAAGGGAAATTGCTCAGGATAGTTTCTTATGGTTTGACTTGGGCGAAAAGGATCCATATTTTATTTTGCCGATTATTGCCGGGGTCACAACCTTTATTCAGCAAAAGATGATGATGGCTGGCCAGCAGCAAAATCCGCAAATGGCGATGATGACCTGGATAATGCCGATTATGATTATGTTCTTTGCGTTTAGTTTCCCTGCAGCCCTTTCATTATACTGGGTTGTTGGTAATATTTTTATGATTGTGCAAACCTATTTTATTAAAGGACCGGATTTAAAGGCGAATGCCACCGGTAATGTGGGAGGAGCAAAAAAGTGAAACAGGTAACTGCTACAGGACAAACTGTCGAAGAAGCAGTAGAATCAGCTTTAGCTCAATTAAAAACCACCAAAGACCGCACAGATGTTGATATTATTGATGAAGGCAAAAAGGGTATTTTCGGAATTTTCGGTTCCCGTCCGGCTGTTGTAAAAGTAACGATGATCATCGATCCTATTGAGGAAGCAAAGAAATTTCTTATTCAAGTAAGTGAACAAATGGGTGCACCTGCAGAGATAGAGATTAAACGGGACGGCAAACAGGTTCACTTTGTGATGACAGGGGAAAAAATCGCTCTCTTAATTGGTAAACGGGGTCAAACACTTAATTCACTGCAATATTTGACCCAATTGGTGATTAATCGCTTTGCAACCCACTATTTAAATGTGATTTTGGATGCAGAGGATTACCGAAACAGACGAAGTGAAACGTTAATTCAATTAGCACATCGATTAGCAGGAAAGGCTGTCAAGTCTGGAAAAGATGTAGCATTGGAACCGATGCCTTCCTATGAGCGAAAAGTCATTCATACCGCTTTATCCGAAAATAAACGTGTCAAAACGTTTTCTGATGGAACTGAACCGCATCGTTTTATAGTCATTACACCGGTTAAAAGAGTATAGTGAAACAGCATCCTATCTGATGATAGGGTGTTTTTTTTTATCTTATTTATGATTGTTGATAACTTTTAGGGTGAGATTTCACACTTTATTGTTATTCACATGTGGATAAGTTAAAATAAAAAATAGACATTTTACCCTGTGGATAGAAGTAAGATGCTTTTTTATCAGAAATTCATGTGATATTCTATTATTTTGGAGAAAAATCTTATTTTTGATATAGATGGAGTTTTTAGTTGTGAGGTGAAGAAGATGGAATTTGATACAATTGCGGCGATTTCGACTCCAATGGGAGAGGGAGCCATTGCGATTGTTCGTTTGAGTGGCGATGAGGCCATTCAAATTGCAGACAAGCTTTTTAAGAGTATCGGTGGAAAAAGGCTTACGGATGTAGCCAGCCATACGATTCACTATGGACACCTCCTCGATGCGAAAAGCGGTGTAGTGGTAGAAGAAGTAATGGTTTCAGTTATGAAGGGGCCTAAGACGTTTACCAAAGAGGATGTAGTGGAAATTAACTGCCACGGCGGAATTGTTTCCGTGAACCGCGTGCTCCAGCATGTGTTAAAAAATGGGGCAAGACTAGCAGAGCCTGGTGAGTTTACGAAACGGGCCTTTTTAAATGGCCGGATTGATTTATCACAAGCTGAAGCAGTCATGGATTTAATCAGGGCAAAGACTGATCGGGCAATGAACCTGGCGCTTGGCCAAATGGAAGGCCGTCTATCAAAGCTTGTACGCAGGCTGCGGCAAGAAATCTTAGAAGTCCTTGCCCATGTTGAAGTGAATATTGATTATCCTGAATACGATGATGTCGAAGAAATGACCCATAAGATGCTGTTAGAAAAGGCTCATTTTGTGCATGAGGAAATAAAGAAACTGCTGCAAACCTCTGAGCAAGGGAAAATTTTACGAGAAGGGCTATCGACCGCCATTGTTGGACGGCCAAATGTCGGCAAGTCCTCGTTATTAAATAGTCTTGTCCATGAAAATAAGGCCATTGTTACCGATATTCCTGGGACAACACGTGACGTGATTGAGGAATATGTCAATGTCCGCGGGGTGCCGCTTAGACTGCTAGACACGGCAGGGATTAGGGAAACAGAGGATATTGTTGAACGCATCGGAGTGGAACGTTCTCGTCAAGTGTTGAATGAGGCTGATTTAATTTTGCTTGTGTTGAATAACGCCGACAAGCTGACCGCTGAGGATGAGAGCCTTTTTGAGGTTGTCAAAGGGATGGATGTCATCGTCATCGTCAATAAAACGGATCTGACGCAGCAAATTGATATGGAGCGGGTCAGAGAATTGGCGAAAGAGCATAGCTTGGTTACCACCTCATTATTGGAAGATCGCGGTATCGATGAGCTGGAAGATGCAATTGCCTCGTTATTTTTTGCAGGATCCATTGAGGCTGGCGATTTAACATATGTGTCCAATAGCCGTCACATTGCGTTATTAAACATGAGTCTACAGACAATTGAGGACGCAATTGAAGGGGTGGAAATGGGGACTCCGATTGATATCGTGCAAATCGATTTAACCAGGACATGGGAATTGCTGGGGGAAATCATCGGTGACAGCGTCCATGAGAGCCTAATCGACCAGTTATTTTCACAGTTCTGTCTAGGAAAATAAAAAAGCGGGTTTTTCCCGGCACAAGAGCGGATAAGATAGAAAAATAGGGGTTATTAGAGCCCTTCATGCTTAAAGTAGTGAGGAACGGGTTTTCAATAGGGCATATTGGGGCCCAATCGGTCTTGAAAAATAGGAAAAAGGTATCCAATGGAGCATATTGGAGCCCATTCCGCCTTGGTAAATAAAAAAAGAGTATCCAATAGGGCATATTGGAGCCCAAACGATCTTGGAGAATAGAAAAAAGGTATCCAATAGGACTTATTAAAACCTTAAAATAGACCAGAAGAAGTAACGTTTCCGTCGTGATACGGAAAAGGAGGAAATACCATGCAATACGAAGCAGGTAGTTATGACGTCATTGTCGTTGGAGCTGGACATGCCGGCTGTGAAGCAGGCCTTGCGGCGGCAAGACTTGGCGCAAAAACATTAATGATCACAATAAACTTAGATATGGTAGCTTTTATGCCTTGTAACCCTTCCGTGGGCGGCCCGGCAAAAGGGATCGTCGTACGTGAAATCGATGCCCTCGGTGGTGAAATGGCAAAGAATATTGATAAAACCTATATCCAAATGAGGATGCTGAACACTGGAAAAGGTCCAGCTGTCCGTGCCTTACGGGCCCAGGCAGATAAATTTGCCTATCAGCATGAAATGAAAAAGACTTTAGAAGAAGAACCAAACCTAACCTTGCTCCAAGGCATGGTCGAGCAATTGATTGTGGAAGATGGAGTGGTTCAAGGGGTTATTGCGAAAACCGGCGCTATCTATCGCGCTAAAACGGTAGTCGTCACAACGGGAACTTACTTGCGCGGTGAAATTATCCTTGGCGAATTGAAATATTCAAGCGGCCCGAATAATCAGCAGCCATCGATTAGGCTGTCTGAACATTTAGAGGAACTTGGATTCGAACTGGTCCGTTTTAAAACAGGTACACCGCCAAGAGTAAATGGCAATACCATTGATTACAGTAAAACAGAAATTCAGCCTGGTGATGAAGAACCTAGAGCATTTTCGTATGAAACAACGAAATATATTACCGATCAGCTGCCATGCTGGCTCACCTATACAAATGACCGAACACATTCGTTAATTGATGCCAATTTGCATCGCTCGCCGATGTTTTCCGGCATGATCAAAGGAACAGGCCCAAGGTACTGTCCATCGATTGAGGATAAAGTTGTCCGCTTCAATGACAAGCCGCGCCATCAAATCTTCCTTGAACCGGAAGGCAGAAATACGAAGGAAGTCTATGTACAGGGACTTTCCACCAGCCTGCCTGAAGATGTCCAGCATCAAATTATTAGAACCGTTCCTGGACTGGAAAATGCCCAAATGATGCGGGCCGGTTATGCGATCGAATATGATGCGATTGTACCGACACAATTATGGCCGACTTTAGAAACAAAGGTTGTTAAAAATTTATACACTGCGGGCCAAATTAATGGAACGTCCGGGTATGAAGAAGCTGCGGGTCAAGGGTTAATGGCCGGGATCAATGCCGGATTAAACGCGCTTGACCGTGAGCAATTAGTCCTTGGACGCTCTGATGCTTATATTGGCGTGCTCATTGATGATTTAATTACAAAAGGGACAAACGAGCCCTATCGATTGTTAACCTCAAGAGCAGAATATCGCCTTCTATTGCGTCATGATAATGCCGATTTACGGTTAACCGATATGGGACATGAAATTGGCTTGATTCGTGAAGATCGCTATGAAGCATTCTTGGCAAAAAGGGAAGCAATCGAAGCAGAGAGGGAAAGATTGCAGTCCATTATTCTAAAGCCATCTGCTGAAGTACAGGAATTAATTCGCAGCATCGGCGGTAGTGAATTGAAAGATGGGATCCGTGCATCCGATTTACTGAAAAGACCGGAAATGACATATGAATTGCTTGAAAGTCTGACTAAGAGTGAGCTTGCTTTGGATCACGATGTGAAAGAACAGGTGGAAATCCAAATTAAGTACGAGGGGTATATTGAAAAGTCACTGCAGCAAGTAGAGCGTCTGAAAAAGATGGAGGATAAGAAAGTCCCTGACAATATTGATTATGATGCCATTAATGGATTAGCTACAGAAGCGAAACAAAAGCTCAAAAAGATTAAACCGCTCTCCATTGCCCAAGCATCCCGGATTTCCGGTGTCAATCCTGCAGATATTTCGATCCTGCTTGTGTATTTAGAACAAGGACGGGTAGCGAGAGTATCCAATGAATAATCGAGTGAGGAAGTTTTAATAGATGAATATCGAACAATTTCAATCCAGTCTTCAGGAAAAGGGAATTTCCCTAAGTGATAAGCAGCTCGACCAGTTTGAAACCTATTTTTCAACATTGGTCGAGTGGAATGAAAAAATGAATTTAACAGCGATCACGGAAAAAACAGATGTATATTTAAAACATTTTTACGACTCTATTACCGCTTCATTTTATTTTGATTTTACCAAGCAGTTTCATCTTTGTGATGTTGGGGCAGGTGCGGGCTTTCCGAGTATACCGTTAAAAATAGTCTACCCACATATCCAAGTGACAATCGTTGATTCATTAAACAAGCGAATTTCATTTTTGAATCATCTTGCTACCGTATTAGAGTTGGAAAATGTCCATTTTGTCCATGACCGTGCTGAGACGTTTGGCGTCAATCCTGCTTACCGGGAAAACTTTGATGTTGTAACAGCAAGAGCGGTGGCTAGAATGTCTGTTTTAAGTGAGTTTTGTTTACCACTTGCAAAAGTAGGGGGACATTTTATTGCGATGAAGGCCTTGCATGCGAATGATGAATTGGAAATGGGCCAAAAGGCGATTACAACACTTGGTGGTAAAGTAGAAAAGGTGTACACATTTACCTTGCCAATGGAAGATAGTGAACGGAATATTTTAATTATAAAAAAAGAAAAACAGACGCCAAGGAAATACCCACGAAAGCCAGGAACACCAGGAAAAATGCCAATTGAATAAAGAGTTATTCCTATAGCTTTTTCCCTTCACTGCTTCCAAGAGTGAAAATCTGTATAACAATTTTTAGAGAAAAATGGTATCCTAGGCAGGAAGTATTTAGTGACATAGAGAATAAGTAATAGGGAGTTTCGTAAAGGTGGTGTTGGGGATGAAGAGTTCATTTACACGCTTTTTTGGCCTCGGCGATAAGGGAGAACAAGAGGTTGAGCTTGAAAAAGAGCTGGATATTGAACGGAACGAAGAAATAAAAAAGATTCCGATTAACCAAATTATTCCGAATCGCTTCCAGCCGCGGACGGTATTTGATGAAGATAAGATTGAAGAATTATCACGAACTATTCATATACATGGGATTATCCAGCCGATTGTTGTCCGGGAGTTTGCTGTTGATAAATATGAGATTATTGCCGGTGAGCGCCGCTGGCGTGCGATGAAAAAACTGGGCTGGGCAGAAGCACCGGCCATCGTGAAAAATTTATCTGACACAGAAACCGCATCAGTAGCGCTTATTGAAAATTTGCAGCGCGAAGAATTGTCGCCAATTGAAGAGGCTTTTGCCTATGGCAAGCTGCTTGAATTGCACAATTTGACACAAGAGGCATTAGCGCAGCGCCTTGGGAAAGGGCAGTCGACCGTTGCCAACAAGCTTCGTTTACTTAAATTACCAGAGATTGTCCAGGATGCCTTATTGAATAAAACGATTACTGAACGCCATGCACGTGCGCTTATTCCGCTGAAAAATCCGGAGAAACAAGTGGCACTTTTGGCGGAAGTCATTGAAAAGAATTGGAATGTTAAGCAGACTGAGGAACGCGTAGTGAGAATGCTCGAACAAAAGAAAGAAAAACCAAAACCTAAACGAAAGGCTTTTAGCAAAGATATGAGAATTGCCGTGAATACCATCCGTCAATCTTTATCCATGGTAACAGACAGCGGGATTAATTTGGATGCCGACGAAGAGGAATTTGAGGAGTTCTATCAATTTACCATCCGGATTCCTAAGAAAAAATAGTGATACAGAAAGAACCGGCACAATGGGTGTTGGTTTTTTTTGTGTAAAAAAGGGAAATATGGAATGGAATATTTTTTGAAAATAAAACAACATCCCTATTATTTCATGATAAAATAAAGGAATGGAATTTTACATTCCTCCTCTATTAGGGGATAATTAAGCATATTATGTAAACATTTGATAGAATAGCAGATTCTGAGAAATAAAGGGTAGGTGACAACGTGGGGAAAATCCTTTCAATCGCAAACCAAAAAGGTGGAGTCGGTAAAACGACGACCTCTGTCAACCTAGGCGCCTGCTTAGCATACATAGGGAAACGGGTTCTATTAGTAGACATCGACCCGCAGGGAAATGCAACAAGCGGGGTCGGAATTGAAAAGGCAGAAGTGGAACAATGTATCTATGATGTGTTAGTAGACGATGTCGAGGCCAAAGATGTCATTAAAGCGACATCTGTAAAAAATTTGTATGCACTCCCTGCTACGATTCAATTAGCAGGAGCTGAAATTGAACTGGTACCTACTATATCCAGAGAGGTCCGCTTAAAACGTGCTCTCGGAGAAGTAAAAGATCAGTTTGATTATATCATTATTGATTGTCCGCCATCATTAGGGCTACTAACGCTAAATGCCTTAACAGCTTCTGATGCGGTATTAATCCCTGTCCAATGTGAGTATTATGCGTTGGAAGGCTTGAGCCAATTATTAAATACGGTTAGACTCGTCCAGAAGCATCTTAACCAGGATTTAAAAATTGAAGGCGTGTTATTAACAATGCTTGACGCGAGAACAAATCTTGGCATTCAAGTCATTGAAGAAGTAAAAAAATACTTTCAAGATAAAGTCTATAAAACCATTATTCCTAGAAATGTGCGTCTAAGTGAGGCTCCAAGCCATGGGGAACCTATCATCACCTATGATTCGAAATCCCGCGGTGCTGAGGTGTATTTAGATTTAGCAAAGGAAGTGGTTTCGAATGGCTAAAGGTTTAGGAAAAGGCCTGAATGCATTTTTTAGTGATGTCAGTAAAGAGGAGACAGTTCAAGAGATTAAGCTGAAAGAACTGCGTCCAAACCCGTATCAGCCACGGAAAACCTTCCAACAAGAGACAATCGATGAATTAAAGGCTTCAATTATTGAGCATGGAATCTTACAGCCAATCGTTGTTCGAAAAAGTATTAAAGGATATGAAATTGTGGTGGGCGAACGCCGCTTCCGAGCCGCCAAGGAGGCCAAGCTTGAAACCGTTCCGGCGGTTGTCCGTGATCTTTCCGAACAGCAAATGATGGAATTGGCTGTATTGGAAAATCTCCAAAGGGAAGATTTAAATCCAATTGAAGAGGGAATTGCCTATCAAACCTTAATGGAGAAATTAAAGTTGACACAGGAAGAGGTTGCGAAGCGTTTAGGCAAAAGCCGTCCGCATGTAGCAAACCACATTCGTCTGCTTTCCCTTCCTCCAAAAATTCAGGAATTGATCTCAACCGGGAACATTTCAATGGGTCATGGACGTGCCTTATTAGGCCTTAGACAAAAAGCAAAGCTGCCTGTTTTAGTAGAAAAGGTCATTCAGGAAGGGTTGAATGTCCGGCAATTAGAAAAGTTAATCCAGCAACTAAATGAAAATGTTTCACGTGAAACAAAAAAGCCTGAAAAGAAAAAAGATGTGTTTTTACAGGAGCGGGAGCATTCCCTTCGTGAGCGGTTCGGAACGAAAGTTCATATTAAACAGAATAAAAATAAAGGGAAAATTGAAATTGAATTTTTCTCGCAGGATGATTTGGAACGAATCTTAGAATTACTTGATCAGGAAGAATCCTTATAAGCCATCTATGATGGTTATTTTTTTTACGCTCTAGGCCATACGGCGCTGATCAAGGCGTGTGCGCTTTTCTTTCCATTCAGTCTTTTCAATAGAATGAAAACATGATAGTTTAGTACTATTACAATTTCGAGAGGCGAAGAATAGGTGAAATTACGATGTTTTTAATAGGAACACTTGTAAATGGGCTATTGATTATTATTGGCACACTAATTGGAAAACTTTTGAACCGTATTCCCGAAAGTATGAAAGTGACGGTTATGTTTGCGATTGGATTATCTGTGATGGTTTTAGGCCTGCAGATGGGATTAAAGAGTGAAAACTTCCTGATTGTTATTATTAGTCTTGTCGTCGGTGCGGTGGTTGGAGAACTGTTAAAACTAGAGGATAAATTAAATGACCTCGGTGGCTGGTTGGAGCTTAAAGTTGGCTCAAACGGCAAAGGCAGTATCTCGGAAGGTTTCGTGACGGCTACCTTAATCTTTGTGATTGGGGCAATGGCGATCATTGGAGCCCTCGACAGTGGCATTCGCGGTGATCATGATGTCCTCTATACAAAATCATTGATCGATGGCTTTACGGCATTAATTTTAACCACAACATTGGGCATTGGTGTCATCTTTTCTGCTATTCCTGTTGTTCTTTATGAAGGTTTAATTGCCTTGTTTGCCACTCAGATTGATCGTTTTGTTCCTCAAGCACTAATGGATCAGTTTATTGTCGAAATGACCGCAACTGGCGGTATTATGATTTTTGCGATTGGCTTGAACCTCACGGGAATGGTAAAAATTAAAGTGGCAAACCTGCTTCCAGGCATTGTTGTAACGGGAGTCATTGTAACAGTTCTATATTTTTTATAATAATTGGAATTAGCGAAGGAGGAATAGCCGAAGTCTATTGCTCCTTTTAGTTTGTCTTCTCTTCTTCCAGCCAATTTAATTCTTTCCATTCATGCTTAGAGTACAAAAGACTTGCTTTGTAAATGCCGCCCGCAATCGTTTTCGCCATTTTCATAACTAAATTTAATCGAGTGTTTTGTAACACGAAGAATTCCATAAACCCGCTGACATTTACTATGCCAGTGATATGTATGTCACCAACCTCTGGCAGATCTTTGTTCACCCCTGCACCCGGTTTAACAGGTCCATTCCCGACTTGAATCACACCGACATTTTTGATTCTCCCCAAACAAGCATCAATCCCAATAATATAGGGATTAACATGTTTCGTCTGGATTTCTTTTAGTTTTTCAGCCAGATTAACGGCATGTATAGGCTCGTCTAAGGTCCCGTAGACGTAAAAGGATTGGAGGTCCTTCTCCTCAAGGAGTGTGCCTACCAGCGGCCCTAATGAATCGCCTGTGGAGCGGTCTGTCCCGATGCAGATGAAGACGATGGGGCGTCTTGTCATATTAGGAATATTCAGGAGTAACTCTTCAGCAAGCTTTTCAGCAGCGTGAAAATCATCATGAATGATTGGTACCTTCCCCATCCTGTCAAAAAGGCTTGTTTTGAGATTCATTACGTCCACTCCCTAAAATTAATACGATAATCAGTTTTACAGTCTAGCTGCAGCGCCTAGGGGCTCGAGGTCATAAGCCAATCCGGCAAGAAGGTTAAAATGCAACCTTCTTACCGGTTCGTCTTATGCTTGTCGCCCCTGGGCAAGGCGCTTCCGCTTTTTAAACATTATACGGAAAATTCAGGAAATCTATACATGGAGAGGATAGAAAAACAAAAATTCATAATGCTATTATCTGCATAGAAAAATTGTTAAAATAGATTCAATGTAAATGGGGTTAAAGGAAGGTGCTAAAATGAGTGTCACAACAAAAGGAATTCAAGATGAGGTTACGAAACTTCAAGATGAAGATACATGGCTAAACCTTGGCGAAGGCGCGCTAAAAATTATTGCTATATTAGTTGTTGCCAATATTATTATCCGTCTTGGTAAAGTAGCCATTCACAATGTTTTTAAGATAAGAAATTTGTCACCGCTTAATACATCGGACCGCCGCGAGGATACACTTTCTAGACTACTCGACAGTGTTCTTACATATGTGGTCTATTTTATCGCGATTATGATGGTTCTTTCAGTCTTAGGAATTGATGTAAAGGCACTCATTGCTGGTGCTGGAGTTGTGGGGTTAGCAGTAGGTTTTGGAGCACAAAGCTTAGTAAAAGACGTTATTTCTGGTTTCTTCATCATCTTTGAAGACCAGTTTTCAGTAGGTGACCACGTTCGCATAGGATTATTTGAAGGAAACGTCGAAACAATAGGGTTAAGAACGACAAAACTCAAAAGCTGGACAGGTGAGGTTCATATATTACCAAATGGCAGCATCACGCAGGTCACCAATTTTTCATTAAATAATAGTCTCGCGATTATTGATATTGCCATTTCCTATGGTGAAGATATTGAACGAGCGGAAAAGGTGATTGCCGATGCCTTGGAAAAAATGCCAAGCCAATATGAAGAATTAACGAAAGCACCTGAATTGTTAGGGATTCAAACAATGGGTCCTAACGAGATTGTTTTACGGGTAATCGCGGAAACATTACCGATGAAACAGTCAGGAGTGACGCGGGGAATTCGTAAGGATATAAAACTTATTTTAGACGAAAATGGGATAAAAGCTCCAAATCTTAACTTTATGATGTACCAAAATGGATCTGGTCAATCTAAATAGAAATGGGGGGAAAGTGATGGAGGAAAAGGAATTTGCTCTAAATGATGTAGTTGAAATGAAGAAACAGCATCCATGCGGAACCAATCGCTGGAAAATCATTCGCTTGGGTATGGATATTCGGATTAAGTGTGAAGGCTGCGGGCATAGCGTTCTGATCCCAAGAAGAGAGTTTTCGCGAAAAATGAAGAAGGTTTTGGTAAAGCATGAAGAATAAATTCATGCTTTTTAGCTAGGTAGTTATCAAAGTTAGAACAGTAGATAGAGAATCGTGATTATGGGGGTGGAGATTTTGCCACAAATACAAAAAGCGGCGTGTCCATTGAATTGCTGGGATAGCTGCGGTTTCAATGTAACGATTGATCAAGATAGAGTTGTGAAGGTAGAGGGTGACCCGGAACATCCGATTACCCAGGGGAAAATTTGTGGTCGTGGACGAATGCTGGAAACAAGGGCAAACTCTTCACAGCGCTTATTGCACCCTCTGAAAAAGGTAAATGGGATATTTGAAAAAGTCTCGTGGGAACAGGCCTTGGATGAAATAGCTGCCAAATTAGTATCCATAAAAGAAAACTACGGGACAACGGCTGTTCTCCACAGTCATGATTATGCCAATAACGGGATCTTAAAAAACCTTGACCAGCGCTTTTTTAATTGTTTTGGCGGGGTAACGGAGCTTTACGGCTCACTTTGTTGGGGTTCTGGAATTGAGGCACAGAAATGGGATTTCGGAAATGCCTGGAGTCATGAACCAAATGATATTTTTAACAGTAAAAACATTATTATTTGGGGAAGAAATGTCGCCCGGACCAATATGCATTTTTACGAAAAATTACTTGAGGCAAAGAAGCTAGGGGCAAGAATAATTGTCATTGATCCACTTTTTAATGCTACGGCAAAGATTGCCGATGAATATATCACGATTAAGCCAGGGATGGACGGGGTATTAGCTGCGGGAATTATTAAGGAAATGCTTCGCTTAGGGCTAGAGGATCGCCATTTTATTGAGAAATCTACACATGGATTTGCTGACCTCGTGAAACTTATCGACGGTGTTTCCTTAGAAAAGGTCAGTGAAATGACGGAGGTCCCCTGTGAGGCAATGACCACTTTGGCACAAGTATACGCTGATAAACCAACTGCTACTTTTATGGGGTTAGGAATGCAGCGATACCAAAATGGTGGAAATACCATTCGCTTGATTGACGCCCTTGTCGCGGTCAGTGGGAATATCGGTATAGCTGGCGGCGGCGCCAATTACGCCAATCTCCAAGTGGGGCAAAGCTTTGCGTTTGATGAATTAACACTAACACAGCGCAGGAAACACCATAGGCAATTTTCAATCATGAAACAGGCAGAAGAAGTGCTAAAGGCAACAGACCCGGAAATAAAGATGATTATCGTAACTTGTGGCAACCCGCTGACACAGGTGCCTGACACCAATACGGTTGAACAAGCCTTCTCCTCTATTCCGACACTTGTCGTGATTGATCAATACCTCACGGATACGGCCATGCTTGCTGATTATGTATTACCGACGACAACGGCCTTTGAGGAGGAAGATCTTTATTATTCCTCTATGTATCATCATTATGTGAATTATGGTCCAAAGCTCGTCACCGCCCCTGGTGAGGCACGTCCTGATTTATGGATCTGGACACAATTAGCCCGTAGGCTGGGCTTCGGTGAGGATTTTGCTTTTACAAGGGAAGAGTTTCTTGAAATGACGCTTAAACCTTTAAAGGAAAAAGGCATTACCCTTGAAAAGTTAAAGTCAGATCATACCCTGGAACTTCCAGTTGGAAAACTTCCATGGCATGACCATAAATTTCAGACGCCAAGCGGGAAGTTTGAATTTACTGCCCAACAAAAAGGTCAACACGGCCTGTTAACATTAGCGGTTCCGGGTGAATCAAAGTGGAAAAGCCCTGAACTGGCAAAAAAATATCCATATCACCTGCTAACGATTCATCCAATGCGTTCCAATCACTCGCAGAATTATCATGTATGGTCTTCAAGGCCAAAGGTGAAGGTGGAGATTGCTCCAAATATTGCTGAAAGTTTGAGACTGGCAAATGGTGATTTCGTCAAGGTATGGAATGACCGTGGTGAGGTAAAAGGCTTTATTTCCATTCTGGCTAAAGCCCACCCGGACACGATTAATATCGATGAGGGGATTTGGCAGGAGTTTGGCGGATCTGTCAATCAGCTGACCTCAAGCCGGGAATCTGATAATGGTCTTGGAAGTACGCTATATGATTGTCTGGTTACTCTTGAAAAAATCAACCAACAGGAGCCTTAAGACATCGAGAATCTTCTAGCTCCAGCACACTTACGCTTTTCTTTGCTGCAGTTGTTTTTTTATCGATAGTCTCCTATAATTGTGGGAGGCTTTTTAATTACTTTTGAACGTATTTTTTAAAATAGATGTATTTTCATTGAGGAGTGAACGTGAATGGCTTTAACAGCTGGTATTGTAGGGTTGCCGAACGTTGGTAAGTCTACTCTTTTTAATGCAATAACACAGGCAGGAGCGGAATCAGCAAATTACCCCTTCTGTACGATTGACCCGAATGTCGGGATTGTCGAAGTTCCTGACCATCGTTTGCAGAAATTAACTGAATTAGTTCAACCAAAGAAAACCGTACCAACAGCCTTTGAATTTACCGATATTGCCGGGATTGTTAAGGGTGCAAGTAAAGGAGAAGGACTCGGTAACAAGTTCTTGTCGCATATCCGCCAAGTAGATGCTATTTGCCAAGTAGTACGCTGCTTTGCCGATGAAAATATCACCCATGTCTCTGGGAAGGTAGATCCGATTGATGATATTGAGACCATCAACCTCGAATTGATATTAGCGGATATGGAATCAGTCGAAAAAAGAATTAGCCGCGTTGAAAAGTTGGCCAAGCAAAAGGATAAGGATGCTGCCGCTGAATTTGAAGTTTTAGCGATGCTGCGTGATGCCTTTGAAGCAGAAAAGCCAGCACGTACGGTTGATTTCACCGAAGAGCAAATGAAATTGGTGAAAGGCCTGCATCTTTTAACCATTAAGCCTGTCCTATATGTGGCAAACGTAAGTGAAGATGAAGTGGCTAATCCAGCAGATAATGAATATGTGCAAAAGGTGCGCGAATTTGCAAAGGCTGATAATGCCGAAGTAATCGTCATTTGTGCAAAAATTGAAGAGGAAATCGCTGAGCTTGAAGGGGAAGAAAAGCAAATGTTCCTTGAAGAGCTTGGAATTGAAGAATCAGGACTTGACCAATTAATCCGTGCTGCTTATCATTTGCTCGGGTTAGCTACTTACTTTACGGCAGGTGTACAGGAGGTTCGTGCTTGGACATTCAGAAAGGGCATGAAAGCCCCGCAATGTGCCGGTGTCATCCACTCCGATTTCGAACGCGGCTTCATTCGCGCTGAAACGGTCTCATATGATGATCTTCTCGCAGCAGGCAGCCATAATGCGGCGAAAGAAGCAGGAAAAGTGCGTTTAGAAGGCAAAGAGTATGAAGTAAAAGACGGCGATGTCATCCATTTCCGTTTTAACGTGTAATTCTTTTTTAGAGGCTGACTATAGTGTCAGCTTCTTTGTTTTTGGATAAAAGTGACATAATTATGAAGTACATTGCTTTTCCACAAAAGCTGTGCTATAATTTCAACTTGTGAGTAATGAATAATTGCTCCTTGCCCATTCGGGCCGTTAGACCAAAAGGAGGTGACTGTGATGAAAAAGTACGAAATCATGTACATCATCCGCCCAAATATTGAAGATGAAGCGAAAAAGGCTCTTGTTGAGCGTTTTAACACTATTCTTCTTGATAACGGAGCGGAAACTGCTGAAACAAAGGATTGGGGTAAGCGCCGTCTAGCATACGAAATCAACGATTTCCGCGACGGATACTACGAAATCGCTAAAACTACATCTTCAGCTGCTGCAGTACAAGAATTTTCTCGTCTTGCAAAGATCAGCGAAGATATCATTCGCCATATCGTCATTAAAGAAGAAGAATAAAAATTAGCATAAATATATTTGGTAAAAAATGTTTCATGTGAAACAATTACCAAAAAAAGGAGTTGATTCTGATGATTAATCGTGTTGTGCTTGTTGGCCGTTTAACAAAAGACCCTGAATTAAAATACACACCGAATGGCATTGCTGTTGCTACCTTTACTCTTGCAGTAAATCGTCAATTTTCAAATCAGCAAGGTGAGCGTGAAGCGGACTTTCTTAACATCGTTGTTTGGCGTAAGGCTGCTGAAAATGTTGCGAACTTCCTGAAAAAGGGTAGTTTAGCTGGTGTAGACGGCAGAATTCAAGTTCGTACTTACGAGCAAGATGGAAAACGTCAGTATTTTACTGAGATTGTAGCAGATAGTGTTCAATTTCTTGAACCGAAGGGCTCTTCGGGCGGCGGCGGTAGAAGCAACGATTTTTACGGTGCTCCTCCAATGGAACCGCAAGGTAATCCATATGGCAGCGGCAATCAGAATCAACGACAAAATCAGAACCAAAATCAAAATAAAGGTTTTAATATGGATAATGATCCATTTGCTGGAAATGGTCAAATCGACATCTCTGATGATGATCTACCGTTCTAAGCAAAACCTTGAACGTGATGAAATAATAAAATAAAGGAGGGAATTTTCATGGCAGGAGGACGTAAAGGCGGTCGCGCAAAGCGTCGTAAAGTGTGCTATTTCACAGCAAATGGTATCACTCGCATCGATTACAAAGATGTAGATTTACTTAAAAAATTCATCTCTGAGCGTGGAAAAATTTTACCACGTCGTGTAACTGGTACAAGCGCTAAATACCAACGCAAACTAACAGTTGCTATCAAACGTGCACGTCAAATGGCATTACTACCATTTGTTGCTGGTGAATAAAGCTGGATAATAGTAAGCATTAAGGCAGTAAGGGACGCCCTTACTGCTTTTTTACATTTAAAAAGTTGAATCACGGCTTCTATCTGCTAAAATAGGGAGATAGGCTTATGAATTTAGAGGTGTTTAAGTGAAAAATGTACGTAAACTAACAGAGGGCGCCATCCTTTTGGCGGCATTTACCGTTCTTTTATTAGTAACAATCTATGTCCCCATTATAGGGACTTTTCTAAACTTTGTCTTGCCACTGCCGTTTATCATGTTTTCAGCCAAAAATAATATGAAGTATATTACGGCATTCTTTGTGGCGGCTGCATTTATTTCCTTTATTGCCGGCTCCGTTATGGGACTAGCCTTTATGCTAATGTACGGTGCGGTAGGAGCTGTTATTGGTTACATGCTCCAAAAGAATAAGAGCCGTACAGCGATATTAATTGCAAGCACACTCACATTAATTGTCGGATTGATTCTGTTTTATGCCGGTAGTGTGGTATTTTTTCATCTCGATTTCATTCATGAATTCACGCTGGCATTAAAGGAATCGGCCAAAATGTCAGAGGATATGCTTAAGGCAATGGGGCAAGGAGAACAAATTAAGCTTTTGAATGAACAAAACGCAAATATGATCAAGATGCTGAAAACACTCGCACCTAGCCTGTTAATCATGGTTTCCGTTATCACTGTTTTTGTGATTCAATGGGTTTGTTTTCCTATTGCTAAAAGATTTGGTATAACGGTTCAGCCGTGGGGGAGTTTTCGAAACATTTCCCTGCCAAAAAGCTTGTTATGGTACTATCTAATAGCCTTGGGGGGGCTGCTGTTGCTCCATCCTCATGAAGGAACCTATTTATACTCCGTCTTAATAAATGCGCGATACATATTAGATTATTTTATCCTTTTCCAGGGACTAGCCTTTGTTTTCTTTATTTTCCACCAGCGCTCTGTCGCTAAAGGACTTGGTGTACTTGTTGTAATTCTTACTTTCGTCCTACCAATTGTTCATTATATAATATTGTTACTAGGCATTACCGATTTAGGTTTTGATTTTAGAAAGCGATTTGAAAAAAAAGAGTAAGTCTAGCGTCAAGGAGCTGAGAACTTTGCCTGCATTTTTAAAAAAGCGGTCCATTCGTTACCCTTTTTACGGACTAATTGGCGTTATAGTCATCCTGCTCATTGTCCTGTTACTTTATAATTGGATCTTAAGTGTGGCTGGGCTGCTTTTAATGTTGATCCCCATTTACTATATGTTTGTCATTGACCATCGCGAGCGGGCAGAAATGGAAGAGTATATTTCCACCCTGTCATACCGAGTAAAAAAGGTCGGCGAAGAAGCATTGATGGAAATGCCAATTGGGATTATGCTCATCAATGAGGAATATTTTATTGAATGGTCAAACCCTTTTCTATCCTCCTATTTTGATGAGGATACATTGATTGGCAAATCGCTTTATGATATCGCTGATACGCTGATCCCATTAATTAAGCAGGAAGTGGAGACAGAAATTATTACCCTTCATGACCGAAAGTTTCGTGTCATTCATAAACGTGAAGAGCGGCTATTATACTTTTTTGATGTGACGGAACAAAAGGAAATTGAGAAGAAGTACCAGGATGACCGGACGGCAATAGCGACCATCTTTTTAGACAATTATGATGACCTGACTCAAGGTATGGATGATCAGATGCGCGGCAGTATCAATAATTTGGTCACCTCTATTTTGAATAAATGGGCCACTGATAATGGCATCTTTCTAAAGCGAGTATCATCCGAACGATTTATCGCTGTTTTTAGTGAAAGAATTCTTCGCATCCTTGAAAAAGAAAAATTTACGATCTTGGATGAGGTACGGGAATTGACTTCAAAGCAAAATGTTTCATTTACCTTAAGTATTGGGGTTGGTACGGGCGTGTCCTCGCTGCCTGAATTGGGCGTTTTAGCACAATCAAGCCTGGATCTAGCGTTAGGTCGTGGCGGCGATCAGGTAGCGATTAAACTTCCAAATGGGAAAGTGAAATTTTTTGGTGGAAAGACAAATCCAGTTGAAAAGCGGACGCGGGTACGGGCACGTGTGATCTCTCATGCTTTGAGAGATTTAATTATCGCCAGTGATAAAGTCATTATCATGGGACATAAAAACCCCGATATGGATTCAATTGGTTCAAGTATTGGAATCTACAAAGTTGCCCAAATGAATCAAAAAGAAGCGTATATCGTGGTCAATATGCAGGAAATTGATAATGGCGTAAAACGGCTTATGGATGAACTCCGACAGCAAGAACAATTATTTTCTCATTTCGTTGGTCCTGAGCAGGCACTCGAAATGGCCACTGACAAAACCTTGCTTGTTGTGGTTGATACCCATAAACCTTCAATGGTCATGGAGGAACGTTTATTAAATAGGATTGATCAAGTCGTCGTGATTGACCACCATCGCCGCGGTGAGGATTTTATCGAGAGTCCCTTGCTTGTTTACATGGAGCCTTATGCCTCTTCTACTGCGGAGCTTGTAACGGAATTTTTGGAATATCAGCCGAAACGCGGTAAAATTGAGATGATTGAGGCAACAGCCCTGCTCGCAGGTATTATCGTTGACACAAAAAGCTTTACGTTAAGAACGGGCTCACGGACCTTTGATGCTGCCTCCTACCTTCGGGCTCACGGTGCTGATACCATTCTCGTCCAGAAATTTTTAAAAGAAGACATTGATACATATATAAAAAGGTCAAAGTTAATTGAATCAGTCTCCTTCTATCGTGATGGGATTGCGATTGCAAAAGGAACGGAACAGGAACTTCATGATCAAGTGATTATTGCTCAGGCTGCCGATACATTGTTAACAATGGACGGGGTGTTAGCCTCTTTTGTCATTGCCAAACGGGGTGAGGCGGTTATTGGGATCAGTGCAAGGTCACTAGGTAATGTCAATGTACAGGTCATTATGGAAAGTTTGAAAGGCGGCGGCCATTTAACAAATGCAGCCACACAGCTGACCGGATTATCGATTGAAGAAACAGAGGCACAATTATTGCTGGCAATTGATGACTATTTTGAAGGAGTGAAAAAGGAATGAAGGTTATTTTTCTAAAGGATGTTAAAGGTAAGGGCAAAAAAGGGGAAGTAAAAAATGTTGCGGATGGCTATGCACATAACTTTTTAATTAAACAAGGGTTAGCGGTAGAAGCAAATAATTCCAGCATTAGTTCATTAGATGCCCAAAAGAAGAAGGAAGAAAAAATGGCTGCTGAAGAACTGGCAGAGGCCAAAAAGTTGAAAGAAGTGTTGGATCAAATTACGGTTGAACTAACAGCTAAGGCTGGTGAAGGCGGTCGTCTATTTGGTTCGATTACAACGAAGCAAGTGGCTGAAGAGCTCCAAAAGAAACATGGTATTAAAATTGATAAACGAAAAATGGAGTTAACGGATGCCATTCGTACTCTTGGTCACACAAAGGTGCCAGTAAAACTCCATCATGAAGTGACAGCGACATTAACGGTATCTGTGACAGAAGTAAAATAAGATGTAAATAAATTTCCAGTGCGAAGTTTTGATTAAACATGGTAGAATATAAAAAGTAAGTAATGGGACGTGATCGGTTATGACTGGTCACTTTTTTTCATTATAAATTTTTTAAGAGATAAGGAAGTATAGGTTTTTGACTTTGAGAATGCTCTAACTCTAGGCATTTTACGCCTTTAAATAAATCCTCTTGATTGGAGGCTTTTGATAGATGAATGATGTATATGCAGATCGTATGCTGCCACAAAATATTGAAGCGGAACAGGCTGTATTAGGAGCTATTTTTCTAGAGCCTTCTGCTCTTACCTTGGCTTCGGAAATCTTAATTCCTGAAGACTTTTATCGTGCTTCCCACCAAAAGATCTTTAATGTGATGCTCCATCTAAATGATCAAGGCCAAGCGGTTGACCTTGTAACGGTAACGGAGGAGCTCGCAGCAGCTAAACTGATAGAGGATATTGGCGGTGTCAGCTATTTAAGTGACTTGGCAGGCTCTGTTCCGACTGCTGCTAATATTGAGTATTATGCTAGAATCGTAGAAGAAAAGTCGCTGCTTAGACGATTAATCCGCACGGCAACCACGATTGCCTCTGATGGCTATTCGCGAGAAGATGAAGTTGAAGCCCTGTTAAGTGAGGCGGAAAAAAGTATTTTAGAGGTGGCGCAGCGAAAGAACGCTGGTGCCTTCCACAACATAAAAGATGTGCTTGTTCGCACGTATGACAATATTGAGGAGATGCATAACCGCGTTGGTGAGATTACTGGTCTTGAGACAGGGTTTGCGGAGCTTGACCGGATGACTGCTGGCTTCCAGCGGAACGATTTAATTATTGTTGGTGCTCGTCCTTCCGTTGGTAAAACAGCCTTTGCTTTAAATATTGCGCAAAATGTTGCAAAAAAAACGGGTGAAAATATTGCTATCTTTAGCCTTGAGATGGGTGCCGAGCAGCTCGTTATGCGTCTTCTCTGTGCGGAAGGAAATATTGATGCCCAAAGGCTTCGTACGGGGTCGCTGACAGAGGATGACTGGGGTAAGCTGACAATGGCAATGGGGAGCTTGTCAAATACGGGAATCTATATTGATGATACCCCCGGCGTGCGTGTCGGTGATATTCGCTCTAAATGCCGCCGCTTAAAGCAAGAGCACGGCTTAGGGATGATTTTGATTGACTATTTACAGCTTATTTTAGGAAACGGCCGTTCTGGCGAAAATCGTCAGCAGGAGGTATCGGAAATATCCCGTTCCCTTAAGCAATTAGCTCGTGAGCTGCAAGTGCCAGTTATTGCCCTTTCGCAGCTTTCCCGTGGTGTCGAGCAGCGTCAGGATAAACGGCCCATGATGTCTGATATTCGTGAGTCAGGTTCGATCGAGCAGGATGCCGATATCGTTGCCTTCCTCTATCGTGACGATTATTATGATAAAGAGTCAGAGTCTAAGAACATCATTGAAATCATTATTGCCAAACAGCGTAATGGCCCTACAGGTACTGTTTCGTTGGCTTTTGTGAAAGAATACAATAAATTTGTTAATATAGAAACACGTTATGATTCTCCGCCTGGTGCGTAGTGAGTCGGTTCATTCTTGGACCGGCTCTTTTTTATTGTCCAGCTCCAGCGCCTAGCCCCTCGAGGTCATAAGTGGCTTATGCTTGTCGGGGCTGATCAAGGCGCTTGCGCTTTTCTTATTCTCATAGATTGCTATTTTCACGAACGTATTTCATATTTTTATATAAAATGTTCGTGTTTTGTTTGATTTTTAGTTGTAGAATTGATAAACTATGATGGTGTGATAATAAATTATTTACTGGAACAAAAATTTTGGAGGTGCCTTTCATGTCATCAGTAGTGGTTGTTGGGACGCAATGGGGAGACGAGGGAAAAGGGAAAATTACAGACTTCCTTTCAGAAAATGCAGAGGTCATTGCCCGTTATCAAGGCGGCAACAATGCAGGCCATACAATTAAGTTCAATGGGGAAACCTACAAATTGCACTTAATTCCTTCAGGGATTTTTAATAAAGAAAAAATAAGTGTCATTGGCAACGGAATGGTTGTGGATCCCAAAGCGCTTGTAACAGAGCTCGCTTATTTACATGAAAAGGGAATCACTACTGAAAATCTCCGGATTAGTAATCGTGCCCATGTGATCCTTCCCTATCATTTAAAATTGGATGAAGTAGAAGAAGCACGAAAAGGTGCCAATAAGATCGGAACAACAAAAAAAGGAATCGGACCTGCCTATATGGATAAGGCGGCTCGAGTGGGTATTCGAATTGCCGATTTACTTGACCGTGAAATATTTGAGGAGAAATTAATTCAGAACCTTGAAGAAAAGAATCGCTTATTTGAGCGGATTTATGAGACAGAGGGCTTTAAGAAAGAAGATATTCTTGATGAATATTATGAATATGGCCAACAGGTTAAAAAGTATGTTTGCGATACATCTGTTGTATTAAATGATGCCTTGGATGATGGTAAACGTGTATTATTTGAAGGGGCTCAAGGGGTTATGCTTGATATTGACCAGGGTACCTACCCATTCGTAACCTCATCAAACCCAGTAGCCGGAGGAGTAACCATCGGTTCAGGTGTCGGTCCATCGAAAATCACTCATGTTGTCGGTGTTTGTAAAGCATACACTTCTCGTGTTGGTGATGGTCCGTTCCCTACGGAGTTGAATAATGAAACTGGCAATCGCATCCGTGAAGTGGGACGCGAGTATGGGACTACAACTGGACGCCCACGCCGTGTCGGTTGGTTTGATAGTGTTGTTGTGCGTCATGCCCGCCGTGTCAGCGGTTTAACCGACTTATCCCTTAATTCCATCGATGTGTTAACAGGGATTGAGACACTTAAGATTTGTACCGCTTATCGTTATAAGGATGAAGTGATTACTGAATACCCTGCAAACTTAAGGGTGTTATCTCAATGTGAACCGATTTATGAAGAACTTCCAGGCTGGACAGAGGATATTACGGGAGTTAGAACGTTAGATGAATTACCTGTAAATGCCCGTCACTATGTGGAACGTGTCACACAGCTGACAGGTATTCCATTGTCGACCTTCTCTGTAGGTCCTGACCGGACACAAACAAATGTCGTCCGCAGCCCTTGGAGGCAGATCTAATAATAATGAATGGGGCCCTCTTTTTGGAGGGCTTCAAACCTTTATAAAAAGTTTTTTAAAAAAGTATTGCATTAATAATAACATCCATGATATTATAAAAAGCGTCGTCACGATACGGCAATAAGTACGAGCCATTAGCTCAGTTGGTAGAGCATCTGACTTTTAATCAGAGGGTCGAAGGTTCGAGTCCTTCATGGCTCACCAAAGTTTTTTGCCAAAGCAAAATAACTTTCATATTATGGCCCCTTGGTCAAGCGGTTAAGACACCTCCCTTTCACGGAGGTAACACGGGTTCGAGTCCCGTAGGGGTCATTTGGTCTGGTAGTTCAGTTGGTTAGAATGCCTGCCTGTCACGCAGGAGGTCGCGGGTTCGAGTCCCGTCCAGACCGCCACTTAAAATGGCTCAGTAGCTCAGTCGGTAGAGCAAAGGACTGAAAATCCTTGTGTCGGCGGTTCGATTCCGTCCTGAGCCATTCAAAAAAGAGGTCTGCACACGCAGACTTCTTTTTTTACCCTCATTGTTGTTACTCTTGTAATAGGATTGTAATAATTACTCCTATTTTTTACAAAATACTCCTTTTGTTTGTCCGATTTTGTCATATGTATGTCTATTACTCTAGAACTATATCAAACCTTGATATAATAGGCTTTATCCCCCATCTTTTCAAAAAAATCCATTTGGAAAATACGAAGAATTGACTAGCATATTTCAATAAAATGTAGGAAAATGTCAGCTATTATACATTTTTGTTACATTATAAAGACTCCGAATTTTTTTAAATCAAACTATGTTAAAGTAAAGGAGGCTAAAATTCTGGAAAACGCTTTACAAGATTAAAAGTCTAGTAGATAAGGGTTTTACCGTGGTTTAGGAGGAAAAAATGTTATTTTCAAATAAAAAATCAAAAGGGTTTTTATTCTTAAAGACAACTGTTGTTACTGCCGTGGCTGCTTCTGTCATTGCCTTTAGTAACGGACCGGTTGCATTTGCGACATCATCAAAAATGACCACCATTTATCATGTGTATGTGAATGGTACCTATATAGGCAATGTTACGGATAAAGAAGTAGTAAATAAACTCATCGCTGAGAAGGTCGACTCCGCCAAGTTATCTCTAAAGGATGTAAATTTCAACATTGGTTCACAGGTTCAATACATACCAGAACAGGTTTTCCAAGCTGCAACGACAAATCAAGAGACAGTCCAAACGATTAAAAATACGTTTGAACTTCAGGCAGAAGCTTCCGCAATCGTGATCGATGGCACGCCTGCTGTTTACTTGGATAGTAAAGAGACAGCTGAAGAAGTGATGAAAAAGCTGAAGCTGCAATATGTGACTGAGGATCAATTAGCGGAACTAGAGACACGAAAAGCGCAAGAAACTACGACCTTACCTGCATTACAAGAAAATCAATCTCGACTATTAGACGTTCGTTTATCAAAAAATGTTTCAATTGAAGCGAAAAATATTGCTCCAGAAAAAATATTGTCTGCAGATGATGCAGTTGCCTTTTTACAAAAGGGCACCTTAGAAGAAAAGAAGTATGCGGTTCAAGAAGGTGATGTCCTCGGAACAATTGCTGAAAAGCATGGGTTGGCGAAAGCGGACCTTATGGCTTTAAACCCTGGTTTAACAGAGGACTCTCTTTTACAAATCGGGCAGGACCTGAATGTCACAGCACTTAAACCATTTGTAGAAGTAGTTGTTGATAAGGAAGTAAACCAAAAAGAAGAAATGCCTTTTGCGAATGAAGTGGTTGAGGACGCATCGATGCCAAAGGGTGATACAAAGGAGAAACAAGCAGGTCAAAATGGTTCTCGTTCGGTTACGTATGCGATCTCTGAACAAAATGGTGTAACGATTAAAAAAGAGCAAACAAATGAACAGATTCTATCGCAACCTATCAACCACATTGTGGTAAAGGGAACAAAGGTCATTCCTTCCCGCGGTGAAGGCAGCTTTGCCTGGCCGACCGTTGGCGGTTATGTGTCCAGTCAAATGGGCCATCGCTGGGGCAGAATGCACAAAGGAATTGATATTGCCAGACCGGGCAACTTAACGATTAAGGCAGCTGATAACGGTGTAGTTGTTTCCGCAGGGTTCACTGGCGATGGCTATGGTAATAAGGTAATCATCGACCATCAAAATGGGATGCGTACACTCTACGGCCACATGTCATCAGTGAATGTTAGAGTGGGGCAAACGGTGGCAAAAGGTACAGCGATAGGTGTCATGGGTGCAACCGGTGATGCAACAGGTGTACATCTCCATTTCGAAGTGTACAAAAATGGCAGCTTAGTTAACCCACTTTCTGTTTTACATTAATAGCGAAAAAAGTCTCTAGCAGATGCTGGAGGCTTTTTACTTTAAACGAGTTAAACAGACAATATTTCCCATGCCAATTGTGTTAAATGATAGTAATGGATGAATTTACGTAAATAAAATGGTAAAGTAAACTAGTACAGTTATGACTTCTAGTTAATTTTAATTATATAGATTGTAAATGAATGAAAAGGAGCAATGGTATGGATAAGAAAATTCTTGTTGTTGACGATGAAAAACCAATTGCTGATATTTTGCAGTTCAACTTAAAAAAAGAAGGATATGTGGTTTATTGCGCTTACGATGGAAACGAAGCGCTCCGATTGGTAGATGAAATACAGCCTGACTTAATTCTCTTGGACATCATGCTCCCGCAAAGAGACGGGATGGAAGTGTGCCGTGAGGTTCGGAAGAAATATGAAATGCCCATCATTATGCTAACAGCCAAGGATTCGGAAATTGATAAAGTGTTAGGGCTTGAGCTGGGTGCGGATGATTATGTGACAAAGCCATTTAGCACGAGGGAATTAATTGCCCGTGTAAAGGCAAATTTACGTCGCCACAACCAAATCCTAACGCAGGCAGATGCGGAAAATGAAACAAATGAAATTGAAATTGGCTCGCTAGTGATTCACCCTGATGCCTATGTTGTCTCAAAACGGGGTGAAACGATTGAACTCACACACCGTGAATTTGAATTGCTCTACTATTTAGCGCAGCATATTGGCCAGGTTATGACGAGAGAGCATTTGCTGCAAACGGTATGGGGGTATGATTATTACGGGGATGTACGGACTGTCGATGTGACCGTTAGACGCTTGCGTGAAAAAATTGAGGACAGCCCGAGCCATCCAACATGGATTGTCACACGTCGTGGGGTTGGCTACTATTTACGTAATCCTGAACAGGAGTAGCACTAAATGAAAAAGGTTGGTTTCTTTCGCTCTATACACGTAAAATTTGTGATCATCTATGTCCTCCTTATCTTAGTAGCCATGCAAATTATTGGAGTTTATTTTGTCAAACAGCTTGAAGAAACATTACGAACAAACTTCCAATCCTCGTTAAAGGAACGGATCAATTTGCTTGCCTATAATATTGTGGAGGAAATGGAAAAGGAAAGAACACCTGAAGACCCTACCGTCGAAGAGGATATTAAGAAAATCCTGCGCGACTTCAACGCTGGGGATATATCTGAGGTCCGTGTCATTGAAAATAGATCGCTTAAAATTCTGGGGACCTCGCATCAAAGTAACCAAGGCGTTGTCGGGCAAAGAACAACGGAGCTTCGAATCAAACAATCGATGGTGTTAGAAGAGGATCAGAGTGCGATTAAAATTGATCCACAAACAGGACATCGAATTTGGGTCCTTTCTACCCCGATAAAGTCAGGGAAAAAAGTGATCGGCGCTATTGATCTTGTCGCGAAAATTGAAAATGTGTTTGGACAAATGAAAACGATAAATAAGATTTTTGCTACTGGAACAGGAATCGCCTTATCGATTACTGCCGTATTAGGGATTTTGTTGGCACAGACCATAACTAGACCCATTGCTGATATGAAGAAGCAGGCACAAGCGATGGCAAAAGGGAACTTCTCACGGAAGGTGAAAGTATACGGTAATGATGAAATAGGGACATTGGCAATTGCCTTTAATAACCTGACAAAAAAGCTTCAGGAAGCGCAAGCGGGAACGGAAGGAGAACGTAGAAAGCTGTCATCGGTCCTATCCTATATGACGGATGGCGTAATTGCTACCGACAGAAAAGGACGGGTTATCTTAATCAATGAGCCTGCTGCCGACATGCTGAATGTTTCACGTGAAACAGTCCTTTCCCAGCCAATTGTCTCATTATTAAGTTTAGAAGATACGAATACCTTCGAGGACCTGCTTGAGGAAAAGGACTCTTTAATATTAGACTATAGTACAAAAGCAGAACGTTATATATTAAGGGCTAACTTCTCCGTTATTCAAAAAGAAACAGGTTTTGTGAATGGGTTAATTTGTGTCCTCCATGATATTACGGAGCAGGAAAAGGTGGATGCAGAAAGAAGAGAATTTGTTGCGAATGTTTCTCATGAACTAAGGACGCCACTCACAACGATGCGCAGTTACTTAGAAGCACTTGCGGATGGGGCATGGCAGGATGAGGAAATTGCGCCCAACTTTTTAGAGGTAACACGGACCGAAACGGAGCGGATGATCCGTCTTGTTAATGACTTGCTGCAATTATCCAAGATGGATAGTACGGATTACAAGCTAAACATGGAGTGGGTGAACTTTGTCGATTTCTACGACCGGATCATCGATCGGTTTGAGATGTCCAAGGAGCAAAATGTTATCTTCAAAAGAAAGCTGCCAAAGCAAGCCATCTTTGTCGAAATCGATGAAGACAAAATGACCCAGGTATTATACAACATTATTTCCAACGCCTTAAAGTATTCACCAGAAGGTGGTCGGGTTACTTTTTCGATAAAGGAAAAGGAAGATAAGATTATTGCCAGTGTGTCCGACCAAGGAGTGGGGATTCCGAAAGAGAATATTGGTAAGATATTCGACCGTTTTTTTCGTGTGGATAAGGCAAGGACCCGAAAATTGGGCGGGACAGGACTTGGACTGGCGATTGCAAAGGAAATGGTTCATGCTCATGGCGGGGATATTTGGGTGAAAAGTGAGGAAGGAAAAGGAACGGAAATTTCCTTTACACTGCCATATGAGCGTTCTGAAGAGGATGAATGGTCATGAGATACGAAAATATTAAGTCAGGCATTTTAACCATATTAGTCTTGGTTAGTATTCTGTTAACATGGAGTCTTTGGACTTACCAGCCCAAATTTGACATGCTCGAGGAAAATAGCAATTATGTTGCCGGAGTAACGGTAAGTGAGAAACAAGAGGTTCAGAAAATTGTTAAACCAGATCAAGTATTGTTCCACATAAAAGGTCAGCATTATGGAACAAACAGCTCAGCTGAACTTGAGAAGCTGATGAAGGATATGGGCCGGTGGTCGATTTTTGATGTAAGAAACTATTCGGATAAAGTGGAAAACATCGAGGAATTAATCCATAGCAGTGGTAACGCCGAGATTATTTTCCCTGGTGAGGTTCCGATTGAATTATATCGAAGTGTGTTAACGATTGAAGGAAAAAGGGTCCCTTCCTTCAACTTCAATCGAATTTTGATTAATGTTGATAATGCAGAAAAGGAAAATGGAATTTTATATTTTGTTTCCTCTGAAAATCAACAAGTCTATATCGGTCATATCTCATCCGCTAATGTAAATGAATTTAATCGTGAATTTTATAAAAATGCTAACCGCTACCCTCAGTATTTCGCTTATAAAGCAACTGACAAGCATACGCTCTTTCTGCCCGAAGCTGAAACAGAGATGACCGCGTATAAATATTTACCGGTTACGCTTAATTCTGATGAATTTAAGGGTGCCCTTTTTAACGACCCAAGGTTTGTTCAAAAAAGTTTTGTATTACCGCAAAGTGAGGAATACACGAACGACTCGAGTAAATTGATTATCAATAATGATACCAATATTCTTAGTTATGTGAATCCGACTGCAGCTGACAATTATCTTGACAGCTCTTATGGTCTAGTGAAAAGAAGTATTGATTTTGTAAATGAACACGGTGGTTGGACAGATGCCTTTCGGTACGTTTCAAAAAGTGAATATAAACAATCTGTTACCTTCCGATTATACAGCATGGAAGGATATCCTGTTTTTAACGATAGGGGACTTTCTGAAATTAATGAAGTCTGGGGTAAGGATGAAATTAATAGGTATGTCCGGCCCAATATTTCATTAGATTTAGTAACAGAAACAAAAAAGGCTACCCTCCCATCGGGACATGCTGTCGTGGAGTATTTACAGAAGAAGAAAAACTTTAAGCCAGAGCTTCTTGATAAACTGATTTTGGGCTATCGAATGGACAGGGATTCGGAGGAGAAAAAATTAATCCTTTTAGAACCTGCCTGGTTCTATCTTTATGATGGAAATTGGGAGCAAATTACGATGGAAAATCAGGGAGGATTGAAGTATGGATTGGAGTAAAATAAAAACTATTTTTATTATTACCTTCTTAATTCTGGATGTGTATCTCCTATTTCAATTCATGGAAGTCCGGGATGCCAATAAGTATGAAATAGCCACAGAGGCTTCTTTTGAAGAAAAACTGAAGGCAGATGAAATTACCTATAATGAGCTTCCGAAGACATCGATAAAGGGGCAATATCTCAGTTCAACGTCTAAGACCTTTTCGAAGGGTGATTTAGCAAAGCTGAAAGGTCAGGCAGTTTCAGTAAAGGATGCGGGCAATACGTTGCAGGTAACCTTGGATAGGCCCATTCAATTAAGTGCAAAATTTGAGCCAGCCGATCTATCTGCTTTTTTTAAGGAAAATGTCCTTTTCGGTGAACACTATCAATTTTGGGAGAAAGATGATAAGAAAAATACAATTACCTATCTTCAACAATATGAATCATTCCCCCTATATCAAAATTTAAAAGGAATGATTACATTTACGCTCAATGGCGATAATCAAATTATTTCTTACGAACAAACCTATTTAGAGGACTTTAAAACGCTAACAGCCAAGGAGGATATCCTCACTCCAATAAAAGCAATTGAAACGTTGCATCAAAAGGGTGTATTACGGCCAAAGAGTAAAATTACTAAGATTGAACTTGGTTATTCTTCCAAGGTCAAATTAGCGGCTTCCCAGGTGTTAGCACCAACCTGGCGTTTTGTTGTTAATGAAAAGGAAAATTTGTTTGTCAATGCCTTTGAAGGGCAAATTATTGATTTTAATAGTGATGAAAATAGTAAAGTGGAGTGAGGCAGTATGACGTTACGATATAGCATCCTTGCAAGCGGGAGTACGGGGAACGCCCTGTTTGTAGAGTCTGATGAACATTCCTTTCTAGTGGATGCTGGGTTTAGCGGAAAACAGATGGAGTCGCTTTTCGGACAAATTGACCGTGATATCAGCAAGCTTACCGGAATTTTTGTCACGCATGAACATAGCGACCACATTAAAGGAATTGGTGTCCTCGCCCGTAAATATCATTTACCCGTATACGCAAATGAAAAAACCTGGCGCGCGATGGAACGTTCAGTGGGCGCGATTCCGACAGAGCAAAAGTTTGTCTTTAACATGGAAACGGTAAAGAGTTTTGGATCGGTTGATATCGAATCATTCGGTGTCTCCCATGATGCTGCGGAACCGATGTTTTACGTCTTCTATCATGGTGGCAAAAAGATCGTTTTGATTACCGATACCGGCTATGTAAGTGACCGGATGAAGGGGATTATCACCAATGCTGATGTCTATATTTTTGAATCGAACCATGATGTGCAAATGCTGCGGATGGGGAGATATCCTTGGAACATCAAGCGCCGAATCTTAAGCGATGTCGGCCATGTCTCTAATGAGGATGCAGCACTGGCCATGAGTGATGTGATCGGGGATCGGACAAGACGTGTCTATCTTGCCCATTTAAGCCTTGATAACAACATGAAAGACTTAGCAAAGATGGCGGTCGCACAAACCCTCGAGAGCCGTGGTCATGTAATCGGTGAGCAATTCCAGTTATATGATACAGATCCGAAAATACCAACTAGTTTAACAGCCGTATAGAATTTGAAGAATGAAGCTGCCCTTTTTAAGGGGGCTTCATTTTATTATGAAAAAGATATGAACAAATTCGTAAGTTTTCCAGAACTAGATACAATTTTTTAGTAATTTAAGGTTGAACGAGTATAATTGTTATTATAAGCCAAAATAGTAGATAGCAACCTTTTCGGGAAGAGAGGAATGGTGTTAATGGGTTATTATGACGAGAATCCACAGGGGCGTCATCGGGAGCAAAAAGGAAAAAGGGGCGGATATTTTCTCACTAGTTTAATCGGAGCCATTATTGGTGCACTTGTCGTGGTCTTTTCCATTCCCACCTTGTCAAAGCAAGGTGTCCTGCCCTATACAATTAATCCAAATCAAAATACGGCAACGGAAACCAATAGTACGAACCAGCAAAATGTGATTCAACAGCAGGTTTCCTATGATGTGAATACCAATATTACCAAAGCGGTTGAAAAGACTGGCGATGCCGTTGTCGGTATCAACAACATTCAGTCCTCAAGCTTTTGGACGGATAATGCCGATGCCGAAGAGCCCACTGGAACAGGCTCTGGGGTTATTTATAAACAGGCAGGTAATAAGGCCTTTGTTGTAACCAACCATCACGTTGTCGAGGGTGCTTCTAAACTTGAAGTAACGATGGCGGATGGAACAAAGATCCCTGCAGAACTCTTAGGTAGTGATATTTGGACGGACTTAGCGGTGCTTACCATTGATGCTGGCAAAGTAAAAAAAGTGGCGGAATTTGGTAATTCTGACAGTTTGAAAATGGGAGAACCGGTCATCGCCATCGGAAATCCACTCGGCGCCACCTTCTCCGGTTCCGTCACACAAGGAATTATCTCGGGGTTAAAACGAACGATTCCTACTGACATCAATCAGGACGGTTTAGTGGATTGGCAGTCAGAGGTGTTGCAAACAGATGCGGCGATAAATCCCGGCAACAGCGGTGGTGCCCTTATCAATATGGCAGGCCAGGTGATTGGGATTAACTCGATGAAAATCGCCCAAAATGCAGTCGAAGGGATTGGTTTATCGATCCCAATCAATTCTGCTAAGCCAATCATTGATGACCTTGAAAAATTCGGCACAGTAAAGCGCCCGTATATGGGAGTAGATTTAAAATCAGTAGCGGAAATTCCGGCATATTATCAGGAGGAAGCATTGAAACTCCCTCGTGATATAAATTATGGGGTAGCCTTAAGGCAGGTCGTTGCCAATTCACCAGCATCACAGGCAGGATTAAAGGAGCTTGATGTCATCGTCGAAATGGACGGACAAAAAATCAATGACGTCATCGACCTCCGCAAACATTTATACCAGAAAAAGAAAATTGGCGAGAAAATGACGATCAAATTTTACCGGGATGGTAAGCTAAAGGAAACAACCTTAACATTATCAGCGGAAAAATTAGAATAACTCGGTATGTTAAAGCAGGAAAGTGAATGTGTGGTCCACTTCCCTGCTTTTTATTATGGTATTATAGGTGGGGTTATAAGTATGATTGCAGGTAGAAAAGTTCAAAATAATACTAACGATCTAGTTCGGGAAGGTGAAAAGGTTGATTTATAGTTGTGAGGAACATATAGAAATTGCATTAGATGATATTGTGGATCAATATCAAACATATCCTGTATTATCACAAATTCCTGTGGATAAGTCATCAACAGGCTGTGAATATTGCGAAAAACGAGCTGTATATATGGTAGAGAACAAATGATTCCATACAAGATGTGGATAAAAATTGTGAATATGTGGATAACCTCTGTGGATAACTTGTTTGTAAGCTGTTTGTAATCAAATAAAAAGGGTTGTGGATTGTGAATATCTCGATCATAACGGTTGGTAAATTAAAAGAGAAATATTTGAAACAAGGAATTGAGGAATATTTAAAAAGATTGACTGCCTATGCAAAGGTAGAAGTCATTGAAGTATCTGATGAAAAGGCCCCTGAAGAATTAAGCGAACTGGAAATGATACAGGTAAAGCAAAAAGAAGGCGAACGAATTCTTGCAAAAATTAGTCAGGATACATATGTAATAGCCTTAGCCATTCAAGGTAAGCTAGCATCTTCGGAGGAGTTAGCGAGCTCATTAGATAAACTCGCTACATATGGAAAGAGCAAAATTGCCTTTGTGATCGGCGGGTCATTGGGATTGAGTGAAGATGTTTTGAAGCGGTCGAACGAACAACTATCCTTTTCGCGGATGACGTTCCCCCACCAGCTCATGCGGCTGATCTTAGTGGAACAGATTTATCGGGCGTTTCGGATAAATCGGGGAGAACCGTATCATAAGTAAATGAGGTTCTTCTTCGTTAAATTTCTTGAACGTAATATACTTGAAAGAATAAGATAGTAGAGTTTTTTCTCTACTATCTTTACTAATCAACAGCACCTGTTCGTTTTATTTCAACCTTAATAGTTGATTTTAACTTTAAACTTAAATACTTTTCCCTCAAATCTTTATCACTTAAATTGGAATATCTTCTGATGCTTTTTATTTTTCTTCCAATGCCAATTGGATCAGTATTTAATTTTCTTAACTCCTCAAGAAAATCCCCCAATTCTTTGCTTAGTTCTTCCCCAAGCAGTTGCTCCAATTTTTTTAAAGATTTCTTATTGTTAAGAGTAATTGCAGGCTGTACTTCTATAGTTGAAACCTTAATCGTTGCGTTTAGATAAAAGTCATCTTCGTTAGATAATTTAACTTTTCCTCGGTGCTTTATTGGGTGAATTGTAATTTTAAATTTATCTCCTTTTGGCTTTTCGACTAGTGGTATTCCCTTTTTTTCTAAAACCTCTATAGGAATATTTAATGTTATATCTCCCAAAGAAGCCCTGCGATTGGTGAACAATTTTATGAACAAGGTTTTTGTCAAAGAAATAGAACCGACCATTTTATCATCCTTTAATAATGCCACCCTTTCAATATAGGGTGCTGCACCATTCTTATTCGATATAATAGGTAAGGTAGGATCGATGCCTATTTCATATAGAGTGGAGAAAAAATCATTCAGGTTGGAGTTTATTAACATTTCATTCCTTGCTTGCTTTTCTAATAAATGATAAATATATGATCCCATCTCAGGGTATTCTTCATAATTATTATTTTTAATGACTTCTTCAGTATGGTTTGTAATGGCCAAAAATATTAATGATCCAATGCTGCTGTCCCGTTGCATTGAATCTAAAAAGGATGAAATTCCCATCTTTTCACTTATATCTTTATCAAAAAGTATTGTCCTCAATTGTCCAGATGTAATATCGTGGCTTGTTTGTTGTTCTAACCTTTGTCTTATTTGTTTGCTTGTAGTACCGACGGCAGAAATGGTTTCACTTGTTTTTTCTTCTTTACGGTCGAATTGCAACAAGCTAATAGAGCCTTTATATGTATCTTTATCAAGTAAATCATAACCAATAATAGTTGAAATCCCTTGCCTTTCTAATATTTTTCCAGGGGGCACGCATGCAGTACAGAGAAGACAACAAAATAGAATAAGCCATTTTTTCATCTTTTCAACTCCGTTAAGAATGTGAAAAAAGTTTAGATTTAATGTTTGATATGGAATATAACAAGATCGGATAGATAAACCATAGGTAAAAGCCGACATGACCAACTTGATTAAAAAAAAGGTTATTGTCGACTCTTTTGGTGACAAAAAAACTCGTGATAAAAATGATTATTGAGATTACCCATATACCATGTTTTTGTTTTAAATGAAATATTTGTTTTACTCCTTTAGTAGAAATGAACAGGTATAAACATAAATTTGGAAAAATAACCAATATCCATAATGGAACGGCAATAAATTCAAACCTTTCAAGAAATGGAAAATGGACCGTGCTTATCATACTGACGACAGGCCAAATATGTATTTCTAATTCCTTTGGACTAAAAAATAATATCGAAATAACAGTTGTTATAAAGACAATAAGTGTAGTAGACCAGATTGCTAATTGACTAAAAAAAAGCAGCTTTTTTTTCTCCTTTATAAATGGAAAAATAAAAAATAAAGTTTCAAAACCTAACATTGTAAAACTGGTTTTAAATACTCCTTTCATTATTTGTGCTGGGGTTGCCGACATGACGGGTAAAATTCTAGTGAAGTTTATTGATTCAAGTGGTTGATAAAAAACAAATACCAGCCAAATAGTCATTAAGAAGGATAAGAAACATGTTCCTGCAATTACTCTGAATCCGCCAGATACAGCATAAATGGTTACTAATAATAGCACTAAAACACCTACCCATTCATCAACTCCTTCATATCCCCATGTCAGGGACAATTCAACATAAGCGATGATGATAGAGTAAAGAGCTGCAATAAAGTAAATAACCATAAAGGTATTGATGATACTGCCTATAAAGCGGCCAAATAAATTCTCGTGTATTTCATAAAGATTACAGTTTTCATATTTACCAAGGATGCTAATTATCATCCAAATGATAACACTAATGAATAGTCCAGATAGTAGAACACTGATCCAGGCATCTTGCTTAGCTTCAAGAAAAACAATTCTAGGGACGCCAAGTATGCCCATTCCGATTTGTGAAGTGTGAATGATAAAGAAAGCAATATAGGCGTTTACAAAACTAATATTTGATTTCATTATCCACCTCAAAATTCATCTAAATCGTTTTCTGTTTTTTTAAATTTCCATCCTATCCGGAATACGTTTAATGGACGATTGACAACAGGACGTTTCCTATAAAAATGGTGTGGAAGCCGTATGAGAAAGTATTTTAAATCCTTTATCCTAAACGGGTATAGAGGTGCAAGATAAGGTCTATTTAAGGATGTCAACTTTAACAAGTGGACAACCAGTACACAGACGCCAATCACAATCCCATTAATACCCCAAACACCTGCTAGAATAATGAAGGGAAATCTGGTAATTCTTATAGCAGTCCCCATCTCATAAATTGGAGCTGAAAAGGCCCCTAATGCACTAAATGCCACGATAATAATTAAAATATTGCTAGTTAAGCCAGCCTCAACAGTTGCTTGACCAATAACAATCCCTCCAACAATCCCCATTGTTTGACCTACTTTTGATGGAAGACGTGCCCCTGCCTCTCTAAGTAATTCAATTAATAATTCCATTAATATTGCTTCTAGTAAAGGGGGAAAAGGAACTTGTGAACGTGATTGCCCAATGACAATTAACAATTTAGATGGTATAAGTTCAAAGTGATAGGTAAGGATTGCAACATAGAATGCTGTAAATAGCAGTGATCCAGCCATAGCCAAGAACCGTATAAATCTTATGAAAGTACTTAAAGGCCAGCGTAAATAAATATCTTCTGTTGATTCAAAAAACGAAAAAAAATTAGCAGGTCCAATAATAGCCACTGGGCTTCGATCTAAAAGGATACCAACTCGTCCATTTAAAATAGAATAGAGAAATCGATCGGGCAGCTCTGTCATGATAAACTGAGGAAAAAAGGAATAATGATTATCTTCAAGACACTGTGCCAAAACTGAACTGTCAATTATATCATCAGTTGTAATAGTTTCAAGCTTCTGCTTAAGTGTTTTTAGTATGTCTTCATCCGTTATATCTTTAATGTAAATAATTCTTAATTTCTTCTTAACACGTTCTCCTATTTCTAATTCATCCGTACACAAATTAGAATTATTTAGATTTTGTCTGATAATTTTTATATTAGAAGACAATGATTCTGTAAACGAAATTTTAGGGCCGTATACCAAGGATTCAGTTTCTGCTTTCTCGATGGATCTTTCAATTGGATTAGCACAATTTACTAAAAGGGCTTTATTTTCTTTTAATAAGTAAATATAAACGAATCCATTTAAAAGTGAAGAAATAACTTCTTGTTCCTTAAAGTCAATCTTTACCTCGTCAATAGGGATATTCTTCATTAAATAAGAATGGGTGATATCTTTTTTTGGCAGCTGTTGAATGAATTTAATAACGTATTCATTAACTGTTGCATTCTTAATTAAATTTTTCATAAAGACAACTTCCAGACAAATTCCAGCGACCTCAATTGTCCTGCAAAGTAAATCTGGTGATTGGTTGAGGATATATTTAATTCTATTATAATTTGGGCAGTTATTGTTATTTGGTGTGTTTGCCATTTGAAAAATCCTTAATAATTTTTTCTTATTATTTGAAAAAAAAAACCATCTTATACAAGGCTTTATAAAAAAGTAAGTCCACAAAGTAGTTTATGGACTTGTTTTGAATTGAATTGTAAAAGATAAAAGTGTAATAAACTGTGTGGAAACAGGATAAGTTGCTGCGTAATCAAAGAGGGTGATAAATCCTCATTTAGATACGTTACGGAGAACCGTATCATAAGTAAAGGAGTTTTTTCTAAAAAAAGGCTATGAATTTTAACCAAAACCTATAAAAAAACACGGGGACGGATCTACTGAATCATATAAGAAAACAAGGGATCCATCCCTGTGTTTACATGTGTTCACAGATATTGTGCCTTTATTTCTTCAAGTTGTTGGAGATAACTTTCCTTGAGCTGTTCTGGAAATTCAATCTTTACATGTTTTCCATATGAACAAAGATAATGCGTCATATAGTCGAGCTCAGTTTCATTATAGCCACCAGTCAGATAAGAGATACCATCTTTCTCTTCTAGCACCATATTTGGATAATGATGCTTTAAAAATAGCTCTTTTCCAAACGAAGTTAATCGAGCGCGAAAAGGGATGTTATGGTAATTATTTTCGTGATCCTCTTGAAATTTCTTCAGTTCTCTATGTGAGTAGGTATGTTCCATTTCTTCAAGAAGTTCGCACTCAGACATATAATCACAGCGATATGTTCCCCACATTTCTTGATTTACCTCATAAGCACTACAAAACCAAATGCCATTGCGATAAAACAATTCATAGATCTGCAAATCAATGTTAATTATTTCATATTGAGAATATATCATTCGAACAATTTTTTCTTCCATAATAGCAGTTAAGATGAGTGCAAGATATTCTGGCGGATTAATTGGAGCAACACCATAATACCGAACCACCTCAAGCATCCTATCAAGATATTCTTGCTGACTCTTAGGTAAAGTAGCAAATAATTTCTGTCGGATATGGGCATATGATTTTTCAAAAGGTGTGCTTGAGAGAAGGTTTAGGGCGTTCAATGCGAAAAAAATAGCTCGAATCTCGTCATTGTTAAAATAAACTGGAGGTAGCAAGGTTTGGTTAATTAATTTATAACCCCCATATCTGCCGCTTTCTGTATAATAAGGCAACCCCATCCTAGCCAATTCTTCAATATCTCTTAGTGCCGTTCTTTTAGAAATATGGAATTCTTTCATCAAATCTTTCAATTGGAATTCGTGTTTATTGCTCAAAAAAATAAGTTCTTGATTGAGTCGTTCTGCTTTTTTCATTTTTTCCTCCGCCTTTGTTTAATGGTGTCTTATATTGTCACCTTTAAACAGTATACTTAGTTTATCAAAAACAAAGGAGATTTAATATGAAAACTTTACTTATTAACGCCCATCCTGATTTTACAAACCACAATCACTTTTCTGTCCAATTGCAAGATAAATTTATTGATAAGTATAAGAATGAATTCCCAGACAATGTACTGACAATCATTAATCTTTATGATTTGGATATTCCAAGAATTGAAGCAGATGGATTACTTGCTATTTGGAATAAACAACAGTCTGACATAGCACTAAATCCAACTGAAGCAATGATTGGCAAACAATCTGCTGCATTATTGACACAATTCAAGGACTATCATCGTATCGTCATTTCAACGCCGCTGCATAATTTTAACATTACATCTCGACTAAAAGACTACATGGATAACATCCTCATCGCTCGTGAAACGTTTAAATACACAGAATCTGGCTCTGTGGGACTGATGACTGATGACTATCGATTGCTTCTACTGCAAGCTTCAGGTGGTATCTATACTAATAACGACCGTTATACTGCATTAGATTTTGCCCCAAATTATCTAAAAGAGATGTTTACTAATGTCATGGGTTTTAGCCAGTTTGATTTGGTTCGCGCTCAAGGAACGGATATCTTGTCTGCTGATAAGGTGTGGGAGCGTGCGAATCTAAATCTTGATAAAGCGTTTAGCCATTTTTACGAAAAATAATTGTATATTCTCAGAATAAAAAAATCGATAAAATGAGCAAAAGCCTGCTAGAAATTTTATGTTCCTAGCAGGTTTTTTTAAGATTTAATTAAAGTTTCCTATTGTTGAGGTGAACCGTATCATAAGTAAATGAGGTTTTTCTAATAGATAAGATAGCATATAATTTGTCGCACCACAGTCCTTGGTACTGTGGTATTTTTCATATGGAGGCCAATATTCTGAAGCGTAGAAGAATCAGTGCAAAAGGAAAAAGGACCCACTCGTCTGTACAAGGTGTGAGTGGTACTATGAATACAGGAAGAAGTCTACTTGTTATGTTGTACAGGAATATTTATACGTACATCTAAAAATATATATATTTTTTTATTGACATGTACGTACAAAAATACTACATTATTTGTAAGCGTTATTATTTTAAAAAGAGGGAGAATATAAAATATGGAGAAAGTTAGGACAGCAATAACTTCAGATAACCGAATTCCGCCCCTAAATATGTACGGATAAATATCAGCTCGAATAAAAGCTAAGTTAGTAGATTCGTAGATTCAACCTTTCAAACTGCAGCATCTGGAAGTTATGAATGGGACAATTTAAGTTAAAAATGGTTAGTAGACCTATTCTTTAAAGATATTTGGAAGGGCTTACGTTTGAAGTATCGTGCAATAGCCGTCAATGTTTATTAAACATTATGGGGTTGTACTTGAAATAAGTTGGCATGGTTGGGTTTAGCGCGATGGGGACGAGCGCATTCTGAATTGTTTTTAGTTTTTATTTTTTTAAACGTTTTCAAGATTAATAGCAATTTTAGAACGTATTAATATTTCTCAAAATTGGAATTTAAAATGTAAATAAAAAAGGGGACATTTAAAATGAACTTTAAAAAGTTAGCAAGTACCGCCTTTATAACTATTACTAGTGTTGCAGTAATGGCAGCTTGTAGCAGTCCTAGCCGTAGTACTTCAGCATCAACAAGTACCGCGCTTAAAAAAGGTGATTTGGTTGGTATTTCAATGCCTACTAAAGCTGATCAGCGTTGGAATGTTGATGGTGCCAATTTGGTTAAGGATCTCAAAAAAGCAGGATTCAAGACTAAGCTCGCGTATGCAAATAACAGCCCATCACAGCAGTCAAATGATATCAACAATCTGGTTTCTGCTGGTGCAAAGGCAATTGTCGTTGCAGCAGTTGATGGCACTGCTGTTGGACCGGCGGTTGAGCAGGCAGAATCACAAGGCGGCGTTGTCGTTTCTTATGACCGCTTAGTAATGAATACCAAGGCCGTAGATTATTATGTGACTTTCGATCTTGAACGCACTGGTATCCTTGAGGCAAATACCATTATAGATAAGCTTGATTTGAAGGGTAACGGTGGTAAGACTGAACCCCTAAACATTGCACTTTTTGCTGGTTCGGATGATGATAACAATGCACCTTACTTCTTCAAGGGGGCTTGGGATTTACTAAAGCCTTACTTCCAGTCAGGCCAATTGGTTGATCCATCAGGTCTTGTAACCAAAGACACTACAGATGCAGATTGGAAGAAGATCTCTGTTCACGCATGGGATCAAACCCAAGCACAAAAACAAATGGATGCATTTATGACCAAGCTTGGAGATAAGCCACTCGCCGCTGTCCTTTCTCCATATGATGCCATCTCACTAGGTGTTATGAAGTCAATCAAGAATGCACGTCCTGATATGTCTCCATCTATTCCATACTCTGCTTCAAACCAGCAGAACAAATCTGCATGGCCAGTCATAACCGGCCAGGATGGTATGGATATCGCGATCACCAACATTGAGCACGGTGCACAGGCACAGACTGTCTTCAAGAATGTTGCCCTACTCGCAGATCAGACAACGTCAATCTTGACTCAGATCGCTGATGGCAAGAAGCCGAAATCATCTGATGCTCCTATGAACAATGGTAAGAAAGAAGTGCAAACTTGGCTGTTAATGTCAGATGAATTAGTTAAGAACCCAACAGGTGAACAAAAAGGTTTACATTATGAAGTTGAGGCAGGATTCATCACCGAATCACAATATCAGAAAGATATCTCTGCTCCGATTATTAAGTAGTATGTTGAAGACTTTATAGCGACTTTGCGAACAGGAGTAGCAAGGTCGCTATAAAATTACTAGTAGGTGTTTTAAATCTTGAGATATTCTCAGGCGAGGAGCCAACGCAAACGAGGTGTGTAATATGTCAAATTCCCAAATGATATTACAGATGCAAAATATCACGAAAACTTTCGGTCCAGTTAAGGCCCTTACAAATGTGAATTTGGAGATTGCTCGTGGTGAAATCCATGCAATTTGTGGTGAGAACGGTGCTGGAAAGTCGACATTGATGAATGTACTCTCAGGAGTATATCCGAGTGGTACTTACTCGGGCACTATTTTTTATGATGGTAAAGAATGCAACTTTAAAAAAATCAAGGATTCTGAAGAACTAGGTATTGTAGTGATTCAGCAGGAGTTGGCATTGAGCCCATTCCTTTCAATCGCTGAAAATATATATCTCGGTAATGAGCGTCAGAAGTATGGCGTGATTGATTGGGAAGCAACCCGCGCCGATGCCATTAAGGTGATGAAGCAAGTTGGTCTTCAAGAAAATCCTGACACTAAGATTATGGATATTGGTGTGGGTAAGCAGCAGCTCGTGGAAATTGCGAAAGCTTTATCGAAGGAAGTTAAACTTCTGTTACTAGATGAGCCCACGGCAGCATTGAATGATGAAGATTCGGCTCATTTACTGCAAATTATTCGTGATTTGCGTGATAACCAAGGCGTTACATCGGTTATCATTTCTCACAAGCTGAATGAAATTGCAGCCATTGCCAACAATGTGACGGTTATTCGCGATGGTTCCACGGTTGGTTGGTTGCCGAATTCAAAAGAGAATCCACTTGATCAGGATGAACTTATTCATAAAATGGTCGGTCGCGAACTTACCAATCTTTACCCCGACCATGTTTCACATATTGGGGACGAGATCTTTCGTGTGGAGAATTGGACAGTCCATCATCCACTTGATCAGCAGCGTGTGATTGTCGATCATGCAAATATTTATGCGCGTGCAGGTGAGATTGTTGGACTTGCAGGACTCATGGGAGCAGGTCGCACAGAGATGGCGATGAGCATCTTTGGTCATACTTATGGTTCAGGTGTGTCTGGAAAAGTCTATGTGCATGGCAAAGAGACTGATACATCGACAGTCCAGAAGGCAATTGAAGCTGGCATTGCATACGCAACTGAAGATCGCAAGGGGTATGGTCTCAATCTCTTGCAGAATATTCGTGAAAATGCCGTGTTGGCGGCGCTTACCAAGCACTCAAAGCATGGTGTCATTGATGATGGCGTTGAACGTATTGCTGCTGAAAAGTATCGCAAGGACTTCCATATCAAAACACCGAGCATTGAAGAACAGGTATCTAATCTATCAGGCGGAAACCAACAGAAAGTGGTATTAGCAAAATGGGTTATTTCTAATCCAGATATTTTGATCCTTGATGAGCCAACACGTGGTATCGATGTTGGTGCGAAATACGAAATTTACGAAATCATTGATCAACTTGCTGATGAAGGCAAGGCGGTCATTGTTATTTCATCTGAACTTCCTGAGCTTATTGGTATTTGTGATCGTATTTATACAGTCAGTCAGGGTATCATCACGGACGACGTCCCGAAGGCAGGGTTTACTCAGGAGTACCTTATGAAGGGTATGACTCAAGAAAAGACTCAGTTAAAGAAGGTAGGAGAAAAATGAGTTCAGAATCTTTAACACCTCAGAATAAAGAAAATATAAAAAAAGGGGCAGTGTTAGCATCTTTTGCATCAAATGCTCGCCAATACGGAATTGTTGGTGCACTCGCCGTCATCATTATCGTATTTGAAATTTTGACTGGAGGACTTTTACTCCAGCCGAATTCCATTGTTCAATTAATTCAGCAGAATGCTTACGTCATCATTCTGGCAGTTGGTATGGTTATGGTAATCATTGCAACCCATATTGATTTGTCAGTTGGTTCCTTAGTAGGTTTTATCGGTGGTTGCGTCGCTTTGCTTATGCAGAATGCACACCTTAATTGGTTCTTAGCAATTATTGCAGGTTTGCTTATTGGCCTTCTCGTGGGAGTATGGCAAGGGTTCTGGGTTGCTTTTGCTGGAATTCCAGGCTTTATTACCACTTTAGCGGGCATGCTTATCTTCCGAGGTCTTGCAACCACGATGATTAATGCATCTATCCCAGTCAACAATACATCATTTAATGCCATTGCTTCAAACTATCTCCCAAATATTCTTGGGTGGTGGGGACCATTTGATGGTTTGAGTATTGTTGTTGGAATCCTTGCTATTGTTGCTTTTGCGTGGACTCAACTTCATAAGCGTACCAAAGTCTCTAAGGTGGGGCTGGTTCCAGAGCCTATCACCGCAACCTACATCAAGATTTCTATTGCAACAGTAGTAATCGGTGCTCTTACATTTGAATTTGCATCTTCAGGGAATGCCACTCAAGGCGGTATCCCCATTATGTTGGTAATCGTTGGCGTTCTTGTTATTACGTATAACTATATTTTGACTCGTACGGTTTTTGGCCGTCGCGTCTATGCAGTTGGTGGTAATCGTCGAGCAGCGCTTCTTTCGGGTATTAACACTCGACGTGTCGATTTTTCACTCTTCGTTCACATGGGACTTCTTTCAGCTATTGCAGCTATTGCGATGCTCTCGCGTTTGAGTTCCGCATCAGCTGCAACTGGTAATTCCTTCGAACTTGATGCTATTGCGGCTTGCTTTGTTGGTGGCACTGCTGTTACAGGTGGTATTGGGACTGTACCAGGTGTTGTTATTGGTGCAGTTGTAATGGGAGTTATTAACCAGGGACTGTCGATTATGGGGGTAGACTCAGCATTAATTCAAACCATTAAAGGTCTTGTACTACTTCTAGCCGTCGCGGTAGACATTTTGTCCAAGCGAAAGAAACGCTAATATAGTAGCGAATGGGGCCGATTTCCTTGACTATCAATCAGATTCAATAGTTTACTGAAAGAGTGGAAGCATTCCTGTAATGAAGAGAGGGAGAAAAAATGAACGATAAGTCAAAATCGCGCTTATATGCCTTGACCTCTATTACATGTTTCGCATGGCTAGTTCAAGCAATGCTTCAAGATAGACAAAAAGGTCAAATGTGGTCGGTGTTAAATCTCATTTTTTACGGGTCCATTATTCTTGTCATTCTGTACACCGCATACTCTGCAGTGCAAATGTGGAGGATGAAAGAGAAATCTATAAAAAACGACGATAGAATGAATCAGGAACAGGTGAGAATAGAAACTGAGTGATTCTCTATGTCTATTTTTTCCACAAAAACAAGCACAGCACATCTCATGAATATGAATGAGATGTGCTGTGCTTTTTCTGTGCAAAGTCATTTTGGCCAATTGTGCGTTTGAAGATTATTCTACGTCTAATTCTTTCACCGTTTCCCCTTCTATCAACTCTGGCTGATAATAGGTTTCGTTTGGCAGGTCTTTTTTCCCCTGCAATCGTTTAATAACCCAATCAGCTGCATCACGTCCCATTTGTTCCTGCGGGTGTGTCAATGTGGTTAACTTGATATTTGCATTTTTGGCAATATAGGAATTGTCCTGGCCAATAATGGATAGTTTTTCCGGTACAGGAAGATCAATTTGTCTGCATACATTTGCCACTTCCAACCCTACCTCGTCGTTATAGCAAACAATGGCTGTTAGCATGTCTTTATTTTCGATCAGGAACTTCTTCAAGTTTCGGGACAGATCCGGCTTTGTCTCTGTCGTGAACGACAGCACTTGTTCCGGTTGAAAGCGCAATTTGGCTTCACCAAGCGCTTTGATATACCCCTTCATTCGATACTTACCTTGAAGGTCGTCTATTTTTGCAATAAGTCCAATTTGCATGTGGCCTTTTGAAATCAATTCCTTTGTTGCGAGATAGCTGGACTGGGTGTCATCGAGGCAAAGGAAGGGCAGATCCAATTCTTCATAAAATGCATTGATCATAATCAATGGAACATCATGTTCCTTGAACGATAGGTAGTAAGCAATATTGGGATTGTATTGATTGCTTTTCGTAGGTTCAATGATCAAACCATCCACACCATATGCCAGCATCATTTCCAAAGCCCTTTTTTCTTGTTCTACATCGTTATTGGTACTGGCTAGCAGCAACGAATAATTATCCTCTTTCAATCTGGTTTCAATTCCGCGAATAATAGATGGGAAAATGTAATCAGAAATGTAAGTCGTCATAACCCCGATGGTTTTATTCGTGGAACCTCTAGTGGATTTTGATTGATATTTGTTGCTGACATATGTGCCAGAGCCTTTTTCACTTCTTAGGAATCCCTCATTCGCCAGATCTAAAATGGCCTTTCGAACCGTGTGTCTGCTGACATTGTACTTTTCCTGCAGGACGGATTCTGTGGGGATTTGTTCGCCGATAATGTAATCCCCAGAAAGAATTTTACTTTTTATATCATCAATGATGACCTGATACTTTGTCTTCATTTCACTCACATCTTTCATAGTTGTTCATGTGCATGTAACTTGGAATATTTGTATGGACATATTTTATCATAGTTTTATGAAAACGAAAACATAATCCTAATTTTTGAAAAAAATTTGATGAAATATCAGTTAATTTAAGGATAACAGGGCATTTTTTTATTTGTAAGTACATGTGATACTTTCGGTTGACAAATGTACGCACAAAAAATATACTAGGTTTGTAAAAGGAAAGCTCCTTCGTAGTTTACAGATGATATTGAAACCGCTATCGGAGAGGGGATTAACGGTGAAGACGAATCGAACAAACATTAAACAAGCGATTACCACAGGAGAGACTTCTCTTGGAATCGAATTTGGATCCACACGTATTAAAGCGGTGTTGATTGATAAAAACTTTGAAACCATCGCATCTGGTAGTTATGAGTGGGAAAATCGCTTAGAAGATGGATTTTGGACTTACAACTTAGTTGATATTATTACAGGTTTGCAAACAGCTTATAGTGAAATGAAGCAAGAAGTTGAACGAAATTATGGTGTTACCATTCGAACCATTGGTTCTATTGGGATTTCTGCCATGATGCATGGGTATATGGCTTTTGATTACGCTGGTGAGCTGCTTGTTCCGTTTCGGACCTGGCGTAATGCAACAACCGGTGCCGCAGCAAAAGAATTAACCAATCTATTCCAATTTAATATCCCTGAACGGTGGAGTATTGCCCACCTTTATCAAGCCATTTTAAACGGCGAAAAACATTTGCCTCGCGTTGATTTTATTACCACTTTAGCTGGATACATTCACTGGCTGCTAACCGGTAAAAAGGCGATTGGCATTGGGGATGCTTCAGGCATGTTCCTGATTGATGAATCAACGCTGGATTACAATGAATCGATGGTCAAACAGTTTAATGATCATATTGCATCAAAGGGGTATCAATGGGAGTTGAGAGATATTCTTCCTCAAGTCTACATCGCTGGAGAACAAGCAGGTTCATTAACGGAAGTTGGAGCGAAGATTCTGGATCGTTCACAAAATTTACAATCGGGCATTCCATTTTGTCCGCCGGAAGGTGATGCCGGAACCGGGATGGTTGCAACGAACAGTGTGAGGAAACGGACCGGGAATGTTTCGGTCGGAACTTCTGTTTTTGCGATGATTGTATTAGAAAAGGAACTTTCAAAGGTATATCCAGAAATTGATTTGGTCACGACACCAAGCGGTAGCCCGGTGGCAATGGTACATGCGAATAACTGTTCAAGTGATCTTAATGCCTGGATGGGATTGTTCCGTGAGTTTTATGAGGCAATGGGACAAACGGTTGACACCAATAAGCTATTCGCGGTAATGCTGAATAAAGCACTCGAAGCTGACTCAGATGGCGGAGGCTTACTAAGCTACGGATATCTTTCGGGTGAAAATATTACTGGGTTGGAGCAAGGACGGCCGCTATTTGTCCGGACACCTGAGAGCCGCTTCAATTTAGCGAACTTCATGCGGACCCATCTTTATACTGCCTTTGGTGCTTTGAAAATCGGCATGGATATTTTAACAAAGAATGAAAGAGTGGAGATTGATAGTATTTTAGCTCATGGTGGTTTATTTAAAACCCCTGTTGTCGGCCAGAAAATGATCGCCGCTGCCATGAATACTCCCGTCACCGTTATGGAAACAGCTGGAGAAGGCGGGGCGTGGGGAATGGCCATTCTTGCCTCATACATGATGACCAAAGAGCAAAATGAAAGTTTAGACGACTTCCTCGACAAAAAGGTTTTTGAAGAGGTTGATAGGCTGGAAATTTTTCCTGATGGGTTTGATGTTAAAGGGTTTGAAGTATTCATTGATCGTTACAAAAAAGGCTTAGTGATTGAACAGGCTGCCGTTGAAAAATTGACGGTATGAGTGGGAAACGGAGGGGATCTGCATGTTAGATAGACTGAAAGAAGAAGTATTTCATGCTAATTTAGAATTACCAAAGCAAGGACTGGTCAAATACACTTGGGGCAATGCAAGTGGGATTGATCGTGATAGCGGATTGTTCGTCATCAAACCAAGCGGTGTTGATTATAAAAAAATGAAACCAAGTGACATGGTGGTTGTTGATTTAGATGGAAATGTTGTGGAAGGTGAGATGAACCCTTCATCAGATACAGCCACTCATGCTGTGCTGTATAGACATTATCCGGAAATTGGCGGTATCGTGCACACTCATTCAACCTGGGCGACTGTTTGGGCTCAAGCCGGTCTGGATGTTCCAGCAATGGGGACGACTCATGCAGACACATTCTATGGCTCCATTCCATGTGCCCGCTTTTTGACACAAGAGGAGATTGACCGCGGTTATGAAGTGGAAACCGGTAAAGTCATCATCGAAACCTTTGAAGAGCGCGGACTGGATATTTTAGCAGTTCCCGGTGTCCTACTGCATGGTCATGCGCCGTTTACATGGGGCAAGGATGTAAAAACAGCGGTAATGAATAGTGTAGTGCTAGAGGAAGTTTCGAAAATGAATTTATTTGCCCGACAATTAAACAGTTTTGCTGAATTATTACCGCAAAGTATTTTAGATAAGCACTATCTGAGGAAACATGGGAAGCATGCCTATTACGGGCAAAAATAACAAAAACCTATTAATCTACGAAAAGAGGATCCATTATGACATCAACAGGTAAAAAGGAATTTTGGTTTGTTGTAGGTTCACAGCATCTTTATGGGGAAGAAGCGTTAGCAGAAGTCAAAGCTCATGCGCAAACGATGACCGATGCCTTAAATGAAAGCGGTACCTTACCATATCTGATTGTATTGCAAGATTTAGCTGTCAGTGCAGATAAAATCACCAGTATTATGAAAGAAGTCAACTATCGTGACGAGGTTGCCGGTGTGATCACATGGATGCATACTTTCTCACCTGCAAAAATGTGGATTCGCGGTACAAAATTATTACAGAAACCATTGCTCCATCTAGCAACACAATTTAATGAAAGCATTCCTTGGGCTACGATTGATATGGACTTTATGAACCTAAACCAATCTGCCCACGGCGACCGTGAGTATGGTTTCATCAATGCCCGTTTGAAAAAGCAAAATAAAGTAGTGGTCGGTTACTGGCAGCGCCCTGAAGTGCAAAAGCAAATTGCCGAATGGATGGACGTAGCGGTTGCTTATAACGAAAGTTTTAACATCAAAGTTGCTCGCTTTGGTGACAACATGCGTAACGTTGGTGTTACTGAAGGAGATAAAGTGGAGGCACAAATTCAATTTGGCTGGACAGTGGACTACTTTGGTATTGGAGATCTGGTTCAATACGTGAATGCTGTTACGAACGAAGAAATTGATGCATTATTTGCCGAATATGAAAACCTTTATGAATTTGATTATGGTACTTACAGCAGGGAAGCTTGGGATGCAAGCGTAAGAGTTCAAGCGAGCTATGAAATCGCGATTAAACACTTCCTTGATGACGGCGGTTACAATGCCTTCACTACTAACTTTGAAGATTTGTATGGTATGAAACAGCTTCCTGGTCTTGCAGTTCAGCGTTTGATGGCGCAAGGATACGGCTTTGCCGGTGAAGGAGATTGGAAAACGGCTGCACTCGATCGTCTACTTAAAGTTATGAGCCGTAACCAATCAACCGGCTTCATGGAAGATTACACCTATGAATTAGCTTTGGGTCAAGAATCTGCTCTTCAATCCCATATGCTTGAAGTCGACCCATCTTTAGCAAGCAATAAACCAAAAATTATCGTTTCTCCATTAGGAATTGGCAATCGGGAAGATCCGGCACGGTTAGTATTTGACGGTAAAGCAGGAGAAGGTGTTGTTGTTTCAATGGCTGACTTCGGCACCCATTATAAACTTTTGATTAACGAAGTTTCGGCATTCGAGCCAACTGTGCCAGCTCCAAACCTTCCGGTTGCCCGCGTACTTTGGAATATTAAGCCGAACTTCCAGGATGGAGTAAAGGCTTGGATTGAAAATGGCGGCGGACACCATACGGTTGTTTCATTAAATTTAACAACAGACCAAATTGTTAGTTACGCAAAATTAGTTGATTTGGAGTATGTAGTGATTAGGTAATGCCTTAGCCATTAAGGTAGGCGTAAATTTCAATGCAAAGGGCAGCATTTAAAGTTGTTTATCTTAACAACATTAAAGCTGCCCTTCTTTTTTGAAGCTTCATTTTATTTTGCAATGCCGATAGAGGAGTTTTCGTATTGTCTGTCGCTTAATGCTTTCACAATAAAGTGTGCAACATCAGCGCGTGAAATTGATCTTGCCTTGTCTGGTACGCCATCTTTTGACTCCCTGTACTTTCCTGTTTCGGCATCATTCGTTAACCCCATCGGCCGAACGATCGTAAAATTCAATCCATGTGCTTGAATATCATCAACGGCATGGCGATGATCCGTCAGAGCATTTTTTAGCATTTTCATGACCATTTTCCCGCTAATACCTGGAATTTCATTGTTAATTCCCGCAGATGCTGTGTAGATGATTCGTTTGACATTATGTGCTTGCATTCCAGCTACAATATTTTTCGTCATCTCTTCAAGCTCCGTTGATTTTTTCATTCCTTGATTGGAGCCTAAACAGGACACGACTGCATCATGTCCTGCAATCGCTGCTGTGACTTCCTCTTTATTGAAGGCATCGCCCTGCAAAATTTGTAATTGCTCGTGAGCCAATTTAATCTTTGATGGAGTGCGTACAAATGCAGTTACCTTAAACCCCTTTTCTAAAGCTTGCTTCACGACATGTTGGCCCACGCCGCCAGTTGCACCAAATATAATAATTTTCATAACGCTCCTCCATTCCTTCTATTATCAGTATCAGCTCTACGATGCTTCATCAAAAAGTCACACTTTTTGCTGCAGGCCTCTGCTGCGAATAGGTTTTAAAATAATGGCCAATAGAACAACAAGCACTGCAATGACGACTGTCGAGTAGAATAATCCTCCATATCCATCTTGTGCAGCCATCAAGGTAATTTGATCTACACTTGATTGGATGACCTCTTTTAATGTTGGATCTTGAATGTGCTCCAATATTTTAGAGTAATCGGCACTCGATGAAGCACCAGTAGTAGGCATGTTGCTAACAACTTGTTGGAACTCTTGCATCGCTTCTGGGCTTATATCGGCCTTTTCCATTTTCTGCTGTAAAATCTTACTGAAATCACTTTGGAACAGACTTGGAAGCTGGTTAAACCCTCGTACTATAAATCCAGCATAAATAGATGGCGCAATGGTCATCCCAATTTGACGGGAAAGTGAGAGCCCAGCTAATGCTGTTCCTTTATCTTTTTCAAGACGCTCTGTCGCTAAAATATTCAAAGGAGCCCCTAAAAGGATCCCCATTCCAAGGCCGGCAATACAAGAAGAAATGATAAATTGCCATTTCAAATCAATCCATGTTGGGAATAACACAAAACCAATCGCCGTGATGAGGCCAGATAAAAACACAGCAAGTATCGGTCCCTTTTTATCAACAAGAATCCCGCCAAATGCTGCTCCGATACCAGATGCTAATGCCAATGGTGTCATCCAATAGCCAGAGTATTCTGCAGCAATTCCTAATACTTGCTCTGAAAATGAAGGAATGTAAATCATTCCTGCAAGTAATGCCCCCGATAGCGCTCCGATTAATAATGTCAGTAAGTAGGTAGGGCGGACTAGCAGGCTGACTGGTAATATCGGATCCCCATCGCGTTTTTCCAAATTGCGGTTAAAGAGGATTAATCCTGTAAATAAGGCAATTCCCGCGAGTAAGAAGCCATAAACATCAGGAGTTGCCAGGCTATCTAGTAAGGAGGTTCCTTCAATGTTTGTTAGACCGTACATGATACTAAGAACGGCTAATGATAAAAGAATCGTTCCAATTAAATCTAGTTTCCCAACAGAAGGTTCCTTCGTTTCCTGGATTTTAAAGGATCCCAAAATAATTAGAATCACGGCAATCGGCACATTTATAAGAAATAGAAAATGCCAATTATCTGTTATATCCAAAATAAAACTGCCGAGGTTTGGACCTAAAATTGCCCCTACCCCGTTCATCGCACCCAACATTCCAAGTGCTTTCCCTTGTTTTTCAGATGGGAATGTACTTAATACGTGGGAGCTGCCAATGATGAAGATTCCTCCGCCACCCATTGCTTGGATAAAACGAGCACTTAAATAAAATCCGAAGCTGGGGCTTAGCGCTACCAACAATGATCCAAGTCCAAATAAGGCTACTTCCACGATAAATAGTTTTTTCCGACCGTACCGATCAGAAATTTTACCTACAATGGGGATACTGATGGCTAAGCCAAGTGTATAGATCGTCACACCCCAAGCACCCCAGTTGGCAGAAACATCGAAGGAACTGTTAATCGTTGTTAAAGCCGCACTAATAATTCCGTTATCTAAAGCTGCCATAAATACACCGATACAAAACAATGTAATCGCCCAAGTTGAACTTGATGACTTATTACTCATGCTTTCATCTCCTTTTTGCCTTTTTGTTGATACGTAATCAGGTTTCTTTATTAAGGGTGACAAATGTGTCACTTTTAATAAGAAATAAGGGTATAACCTAAATCTTAAATAGATAAAGAGATTAATCTCACTGAATTTCCAACATGTTGTTGAATGATATGTGAATATCTTATAATCTGATAGCACTTAAAGCAATGAACAGAAATGAAAAGTTTGTTGTATTTTAAGAACTCTAATAGTCACGTGTGACTATTAAAAGTATAGTAGTATATTGTTGATTAGTCAATCATGACTATTTAATCAAAATGAGAATTTATACTTGGGATTCAAATAAAAAAGGAACCCTCGTTGGTTCCTTTGATTATTTTGGATATAAAATTTAATTCGAATGAACAAGATTTTGAATGGTATTTTCAAGAAAGGCAATTTCTGCTTCTAACATGGTAATCTTATGATTGACTGCAAGATTAACACCGAATCGTATTCCATGTGCAGGAGTTTGCTTAAATAGATCTATGAGTTTTTTATTTTTCTTTAGTCTTTCTTTCAAAGCTGGTACTGCTTGATCCATCGGAAGGAAATCAATAAACATTAACCCAATATCCCCTTGGTAATTAACACTTTCTGCTGAAGACAGATTATTCATTAGTAACTGGTAAAAATAAGTTCGGCCCTTTTCATTTATAGAGTACACTTTTCGAGTGGGCCTATTTCCTTCTTGTACGAAATGAATATCTATATAACCCTTTTGATTTAGTTTATCTAGAGTTGCATAAGCAGTGGGTTTTTTCATGTCTGTTACAGTACTTAAGTTTCTTTCAATGAATTCATTAATTTGATATCCGTGTTGACTTTGTCCCATTAGTAACCCAAGCAGAATGAGTGAGCGATGTTCCACAGAGATCCTCCTTTCTTTCAGCATTCTTTGTCTGTTCTATTCTCCCGTAAATTGTAGTTGTAGTCAATTGAGTTAGTACTTTACCAGTTAGTAGGACTACAACATAAATAAGGGACCAGCTTATTCAATGATTCCTGAACTTTTAAGGGTTTGAACTAGCAGGTCCTTAGGTTGAAAACCAGTGATCCTTTTTACCAACTGACCATCTTGAAAAAGTAATAATGTTGGTAAACCCATTACCTGAAACTCACTGATAAACTCCAGACTTTCATCCGCATTTACTTTTACAATTTTTACATCAAATTCTAAATCAATTTCCTCCAAAACGGCTCCAATTAATCTGCAAGGTGGACACCATGGTGCCCAGCAATCGACCAGTACAGACCGACTTGTTTGAATTTCCTTATAAATTTGCTGTCCCTCTGCTTGTAATAAACTCATGATTTTCTTCCCCTTTTCCAGTGTCTTTTGTATGTAGTATATGATGGGTTATACTATTAGTAAAATTAATACTTTGAATGATATAAATAAGGTATTACTAATGTATAAAGCTGAGGTGCTCCATGACTCTATTTCAATTAGAGGTTTTCGTAAAGGTAGTGGAAACAAAAAGTTTTACCAAGGCTGGTGAACAAATTGGACTCTCCCAGTCCGCCGTCAGTCAGGCCGTAGCTGCATTGGAATCAGCATTAAATGTAAAATTATTGAACCGAGGCAGAAACGGGATTACCCTAACCAAAATCGGCGAACGCATCACGGGTTGGATTCTCGAGTTAATCGCCATTAAAACCAAGATTATCAATGAAGCAACCGGAATTACCGAACTTGAATCAGGAACAATCAGAATTGGAAGTATTTCAGGTCTATCGTCGAAGCTATTACCGGGATTGATTAGTTCTTTTAAGAAGCGATTTCCTGGGGTAGAAGTGGTTCTCTATGAAGGGAGTGTGGAAGAAGTAAAAAATTGGCTTAAATTATCCGTAGTGGATGTTGTGGTGGTGACGGAGGAAAAGCGGGAATTTGAATTTATCCCCTTACTCCAGGATAAAATGGTCGTTTTTGTCCCGGAAGACCATCCAATGAGCCATCAATCAGTGATTCAGGTAAAGGATATTGCCAGTGAACCCTTCATCATGCCAAAGGAATGCAATCATGTTATTCGATCCATTTTTAAGGAACAGGGATTCTCTCCGAATGTTCAATTTGAAGTCAGTGACATTGCCACTATTATTGCCATGGTTCAGGAAGGAGTAGGAAATACGATTCTCCCGGAGCTTTCCATCCCTTCAGCCTTATCCAGAGTTAGGGCCTCGTATTTAAGCCCACAGGTATACCAGAATTTAGGCCTGGAGGCTCGATCGACCGAATTCACGAATCCCGCTCTACATGCATTCATTCACGAGGCGCAGGAATTCACAAAGAATTTTTCAATCAAATTATTTAATAGCTATCAATCTATTATTGTGCGAAAAGGATAGAGGGTTTTCATATACCGGTTCCTATCAATAAGTAGATCGTGTTCTTTATCTACCAAAAAAGTTACTTTGCATCTAATGCAAAATAACTTTTTTGGTTTTTTAAATTTAGTTTTTTTGCCCCCGAACTGGTTTGAAAATAGATAGTAGGTAAATGACTAAGCCTCCAATACCTATTCCTAAAATCGTGTTGAATGAACCACCAGTGTAAAAGCCGCTACCGAAGTAGAAAATTTCCCGTAACCCTTCAGAAGCAAAGCGAAGAGGTACCCATGGACGAATGAAGTCTACGAAGAAGCTTGGAAGCATTTCTTGTGGTGTCATTAGAACACCCATACCTAATAGCATAACCACCATGAATAATGTAATGGCTGGTTTGCCAATCCATGCTGTAATGGCTGATACTAATAGGTAGAAACAGAATGCGGCAAATGATACAAAGAATGCAACTAAGAAGTAGCTTGGCATGTTAATCCCAGCCATCTGTGCAAGCGTTGCAACCGTAAAGCCAGAGAATAGTGCAATAATAACGCCGAATAAAACTTGGCCGCCCATTAGGCGTACTGCTTGTTTACGTGTTAACAATTGATTCTTAAAGATGTTTGATGTTGCTAAAAACACAATGAAACCACCGATTAGTGCACCAACCCAAGCGGGCACCGCCATTAATGTTGGCGCACTCCCATTTGCTGTAGAGGCCGTAATGGCGTTGAATACTTTTTCTTCAGGTACAATCGGGTTCACAAGTACAGATGCTTGGTTCGCATCCAGTTGCTGCCCCTGCATTTGTGCGATAAAGTTCTTAGAATATTGGTTACTTAATTGCGTAATGAAACCGTTTAAAGCCGTCTTCGCATAGTTTGCACCAGTCATGTTAAAACCTTGGTTAATATATACCTTCAAAGTTGCAGCAGCGTTGTTAGTTATGGCGTTTTGTAGTCTATCATTATAACCTTCAGGAATAACTAAAGCAGCATAGTACTTTTTATCATCAAATAAATCTTCAATATCTGCTTCTTTTTCATTTGTAAAAGCTAACATTGGTTCCTTGCCATCAATGCCTTTACTCATTTGTCCAATGGCTAATTTTACAGCGTCTACATGATCGCCCTCATCATTCACTATAAGTGCAACGGGAAGATTCTTCACTTGTGGATTTCCTTGCGCAAATAAGTTTAAAGAGAATAGTGCGATGATCAATATTACAGCAATGGGAGCTGCCCATGCTAACTTTTCTTTAAATAATATCACTTAATTTCACTCCCTCTGAATTTTCAACATGTTGTTTAGTAGTACATAGATATCTTATAATCAGGGAGTATCTAAAGCAATGAACAAACGTACAGAGGTTGTTGTATTTTGAGAAGAAGGTGATGTATTGAGTATTTATATAGAGAAGAATCGGAAAACGAAGGAGCTAATTCAAAGGTCATTTTTGCAAATATTAGAGCATAAGCCGTTTGAATCGATTACGATAGGCGATATTACGAAGATAGCACAAATCAATCGCGGGACATTTTATTTACACTTTATTGATAAATTCGATTTACTTGACCAAATAGAGCATCAGTTGTTTGCAGAGATAGGAAATCATATTGACGAATTACAATCTCGCTATTCCTCTACTCAAACACTTGAAAAAGAACAAGAGCATTTGGCCGCTACGTTATTCAGCGTGATTGAATTACATTCGCCAATATTGAGGATATTTTTAAGCAATCATGGCAGAGCAGGTTTTCACATTCGACTTAGAGATGCCTTTTCAGAAAAAGTGCGTGTTAATTTAGAGAAAAATAAAAGTATTAATGCCCATTTAAACGTTCCACTGGAATATTTTTTATCCTTTATCACGTCTGCTTTTTTAGGATTAATTGAACAATGGGTTCAAAATGGTTTAGATAAAACCCCTCAAGAAATGACCAGCCTATATATTGATATTATTTCCTTTATTCAAAAGAGATAAACGGTCAGATTCTAGGGAGAAAGTATCTAAAAGAAGACAAGAGATACCTGGAGAAGTGGAGTAGCGGAAAGTCTTACATTAAAGTAAGGCTTTTTATTTTGAACAAAGGGATTTTGAGTGGAATTTCACTGTAAGAGAAACATAAATAATTGAGGTTGAAACATACTAAGATAGAAAAGTATTACACTTTTATTGGGGATATGGTGGATAGATGTTCAAAAAACGAATCCGACAAAGAAAACCAATTACATATGAAACAAAGGAGGAATCGATTGGTAAGGTTCTTGAGAAGGTAAAAAGGTCCAGTGACTTTTCTAGTTTTTATCCCGTAGAGTCCAATCACTGTGTACGTATTAGTTACTTTCAGACGTTAATTGATACGAATTTACTTCATCAATCGGTCCTCCCTAATTTAATAGAAAAAATAGATTCAATCAAAGACCTTCATGATATTAAGAAGCTGATTCCTATTGAAGGGATAAAGATTTCAAGTGATGCCACAGAAGTTGGCAACCGCCTCCATGAAGGATACGCCGTTATACAGTTACAGGACAATCTAGAAGATTGTGCCCTCCTTAGCCTCGGAAACAGCCGACTCGGGAACCGTGAAACCAATGAAACGGAAAATGAATTTAGTGTGATTGGCCCTAAAACGGGATTTATCGAGGATCTCAATACAAATCTTCATCTAATAAGAGGCGGGCTCGTAACAACCAATCTCATATTTGATGAGATGGAGGTGGGAACAAGATCGAAAACGAAGGTTGTAGTTGCCTATTTAGAGGGAGTTACAAATCCGGAATTTGTTCAGACAGCTAGACAACGGATATCAGATCTTGATATTGATGTATTATACGATAACACCCGATTGGAACAATTAATCTCGGACCACGTCAACACCCCATTTCCGTTATATATCACAACCGAAAGGGTAGACAGAGCGATTTTCGCTTTAGTACAGGGGCAAGTGGCTATCATTAGCGATAAATCGTGCTATGTTGTGACGGGGCCAGCAAACCTTATGGATTTTTTTTCATCTCCCGAAGATTTTTATCTCCCTTGGATTGTTGGGACATTTTTTAAACTCATTCGGATCATTGGTATGCTGTTTTCGGTTTTTTCGACTCCTTTTTATGTTGCCATTTTAACTTTCCACTTTGAGGTGGTACCGAAGGATTTATTGGGGCCGATTGTTTATTCAAGAGCAAATGTTCCTTTTCCGCCAGTAGTAGAAGTTCTGTTTTTAGAATTAACTATTGAATTTTTAAGAGAAGCGGGTGCAAGGCTGCCAACGAAAATTGGGCAGACACTTGGGATTGTCGGGGGAATTGTCATTGGTCAGGCAACCGTTGAAGCGGCCTTAACCAGTAATATCTTATTAATTATTGTCGCTTTATCAGCCCTATCGTCCTTTACGACCCCGATTTATAAAATGTCAAATGCAATAAGAATTCTGCGGTATCCTTTTATTGTACTCGCTGCCCTGTATGGGGGATTTGGTATATATCTTGGTGTCATTCTTTTAATTGGGCATTTGATGCGTCTTAAATCATTTGGCAGTCCTTACATGATTCCATTATTCCCCTACAGAAAGGGCGGTTTTAGTCAATCATTTACGAGGCTGCCGTTTCCCTATATTCATAAGCGTCCTTCGTTTCTAAGACCCTTAACCCGGAAAATGTATGATCCAAAGACTAAACAGGACCCCGAGGAAGGCCTGAATACTGAATAACCTTGAGGAAAGTTGAGATAAAAGATGACGAAACGGCAAAGTTGGCTGATCCTATTTCTGATATCCCTATGTATAGGCAGTCTTTGTGGATGCACGAGAATGAGGACAATCGATAAATTAGGCATGGTTCATGTATTCGGATTCGATTTGGGTGAAGATAAGCAATTGATTGGAACAGCGCTCTACCCCAATTATAAAATAGGTAAGGATTCTGACAATATTGAACGTTTAACAGAAAAGGCGATTGCCCACAATTTATTGTATCAAAAACTTAATAAACATTCCGACACGCCTATTAAGTTAGCGAAACTCAGAGTTATTGTATTAGGAAAGGAGTATGCGGAGTCTGGAATCACTGATATGGTAGAACGACTGCTTGTCACCCCAGAGATTGGAACTAGAACTCAACTGGCCATTTCTGAACAATCAGCTGCTTATACCCTGAAGGAATTTAGTAAGGGGGGGACACTGAACTTACTAGATATCATTCAACATAATATGACAAGGCAATATTTACCGGAAATGAATCTTCACTTTTTTCTTAATCATTTCTATGGTCAAGGAATGGATGCCTTTGTACCGATGATTTCACTTGATGAACGAAAGAAGATGGTGGTTAATGGCATTGGGGTATTTAAGGGTGACAGGTTAAAACTTCGTTTAAATGAAGAACAAACGCTCATTTTTTCTGCAATAAAGGATACCCGGCTGGAAGGTACTCTAAAAATGGATGTTGAACACATGGGTAGGAAGGGAATCATCATTGTACGCGGCTACAAGAATCATAATAAATGGGAATTGGAAAGTGGCACCCGTAATCAACCTGCGTTAAATCTAACCATGAAGCTTGATTGGACAGTGACACAGTATCCCTCTTGGATTAAGCTTTCGAATGAGAAAGATAAAGAACTTTTGAGAAAGCTGATCACTGCGGAGGTAAAAAAAGATGTGGAAGAGCTATTGATGACGCTAAAAGAAAATCACGTTGACCCAATAGGAATTGGGAATATTGTGAGGTCAAAAAGCCGGAAGTGGGATAAAAAGGAATTTTATGAGATGTATCCTAATTTGCCCATAAACGTTGATGTTCATTTAGAGATGATCAATGCTGGTCTTAATGTTTAATAAATAAGGATGGTCATGGATGCAATTGAAGATGAAGGAAAGTGCAATGGTTTCACCTTATTTCCTGTTTTTCCTCATTCATTCGTCACAAACAGGGATTGGCGTATTAAAGTATCAATCCGCTATTATTAAAGGAGCAGGACAAGATGCCTGGGTTTCCGTTTTGGCTGTGGGGCTCAGTTTACATATTATTTTCCTTATGATCGTCCATATCATAAGAAACTCCAGCCAAGGAGACCTCATTTCATTTCAAACCGATGTATTTGGTAAAGTTATAGGTGGTTTTCTGAATATCATAGTGGCTATCTATTTTTTTCTAGTTGGGTTAGTTGCCGTTCAGGCTTATATCGACATACTCCAAATATGGGTGTTTGATGGGATTGGATCTTGGGAGCTTTCCCTCCTGCTCTGTGTTAGCATTTATTATATTGTATCTGGTGGGTTTCGACTTATTGCGGGCATTGCATTCTGGGGAGTAGTCATTCCTAGTATTATGCTGACAACGATTGTCTACTTATTTCATTTTACTGATCATACGTACATCATGCCGTTCTTTACTCACGGTTTCAAGGAATATTTAATCTCAGCAAAAGAAAGTGGATTCATGTATTTTGGATTTGAGACCATTCTTGGTTATTTTCCTTTTATTAAAAACGGAATGGCCTCTAAAAAGTGGGTTAATATTGGTTTGCTTTATACCACCCTATTATATGTGCTGATAACTATCCTAACCTTTATGTACTTCACACAAGGTAAACTCCAACATTTAGCATGGCCTACATTAACCATGATTAAAGTAATCCAACTGCCGTTTCTAGAACGGTTTGAGTTTCTATTTCTCTTTACATGGTTATTAGTTTTAATCCCAACTTTTTGTATTTATTTATGGTCTTCCGTCAGAATTGTCAAACGTACCTTTAGCAAGGTAACTCCAACGTTCATTCTTTTCCTTTTTATCGTCTGTTACTTTTTGTTCACTAGTAACGCAGAGGATATATTAATCAAGCAAGTGTTGGAAAAGGCTGTCGGTTATATAGGCATAGGTTTCATATTTGGCTATATTCCCTTTTTGTTTATTTTAAGTGTAATCAAGTCGATGATAGGTAAGCGACGAAGGACTGAAAATAAGGGGACTGAATCAGTTGTGTAGCAGAAAAAAGGACATTTCCTCATTTAAAAGATGGGAAATGTCCTTTAGTCTTTAACGATCATTATTTTAGGATTAACACCTTATTGTTTTGTCAAGTAATAGAGAACCCCACGAACATACACTAAGGGAATCTATTAATTTTCCAAATCCGTTTTATTTAAGAAGGTAAAGTCCGGAGAAAGAGGTGGAGCAGGATTGTTGCCTTGAGTTTTCTTTTTCTGGCCTTTCTTAGTCTGGCGGTTTTTGAATTTGCCCTCCATTACCGCTTCAAGTTCTTTTTTCATCATATTAATGATGAATATTAAAAAAAAGTAGGCAAATAGTGGGTCTAAGACAATCCATGGAATCCGATAGAATTCTCGGTAGTTTTGCCCGATTAACCCCAACCATTCCTTTGTAAGTGAACTAACCTGACCTGGAACGTTGTGAGCACCGATCCCCAGACTCCCTGTTTGATCTGTGCCAACAATTTCTTCAAGTGAAATACCACCCAAATAAATATTGAAGGTGCCAAGGAACATAATCAGCACCAACGTATTGAGTAATTGTTGAACAAATAGCAGCAAACCATAAGAATTCATAAAAGGCTTCAAGTGTCTTTTGATAATATGGAAATGACTTGCCCCCATTAAATATGAGCTTTGAATAAAAGACTTTCCTTTTAGTTCTTGGATGATATCTGTTGTACTAATTAGGACAGAAGGGACACCCACGATAACTAAAATGACCATCTGATAGGCAATGATGAACATGGTTCCATCTTTTACATAGGTAGTTGAAGTAGCAGTAATAAGTAGCAAGGTAATAATAATATGCGGAATAATCCGAAATACCACAAGCAAATCCTTTACAATTGGCAAAAGGAACTTAAGCCAAAATGAAAAGATAATCCCGAACAGACCGCCTATAAAAACTCTCAGTATGGTGATACCAAATGCAATAAGGATGGTGTATTTCGCACCATAAATCATCATTAATAGGATATCTGCTCCATTTCGATCAGAACCAAGAAGGAAATGGGATGAAGGTGGGAATGGTGCGACACCGGCCTTCATCCCATTTTCACCATAAAGAATTCGTATTTTGTTAAAATCTGCCGGACCATATAATGGATAAAGAATGCTTAGAATTAAGATAAGACTTAAGATCAACAGGCCAAAAATGGTCTTCCTGTAGTTTAATAATCTCATATACTGTTATGGTCCTTTCTATTCATTCTAATGGTTATGATCCAAGATAGTAAATTAGATAGAATAACAGGAACGGCAAAAAGGAGAAGACTGATTATATATGGAACAATCCGCTTTGCAAAGAAGGATTTTACAATTCCGATATACCCGTCAATGTTAAATAAGTATTCTACCACAATAATATTTGTCAGAATATACCATATAATTACTTTTAAATGAATGAGTAATAAAGGAATAATGTTACGTATGATATGTTTGAAATAGATAGTTCTGCGTGACAGGCCTTTTGCTCTAGCAAATACGACATAATCCTTTCCCTCTTCATTCGAAAATTCTCTTAATAAAAACTGGATTAAGAAAAGGGCCGGAAGAAAGGAAGATACGAAGGCCGGTAAGAAATAAGGTTGTGTACTCAATCCACCATATAACTGAAACAGTTTAATATCGTATGTTCTATATAGATAGATGACCAGATATTGTAACAAGAAGATGATTAATAGTTCAGGTGAACTCGTCGTGAAATCAATAAAACCTTTTAATCTTTTTCGGGCGGAAATGGGCAGCATCATGATTGTGGTGGAAACAATTAGCCCCGCAATTATTACAAAGAGGAGAGCAAGTAGTAAGATGCTCATGGTATAAAAATATTTATCAATGGTTGAGACGTTTAAATATTCAAATATAAATGGAAATTCGTCTTTGATATGAAGAAACCAGCTTAAGTTACTTTTGGAATACTTCCAATATAAGCTAATATCCATATCTATACTTTTTTCCTTAGCATTAAATTGGAAAAATATAGGGATATTCATCAGAAAGACAAAACCAGCCAAAATGGCGGTTACTTGTATGGGGAGATACAATATTTTCCTTATCAAATTTATCCATCCCTGCCAATAATATATAATAATGTAATAATAGTATAAAATATTCTGGCTTTGCTTGTCATATTTTATTAATCTAAATGGTAAAAAATATACCCATAATAATGAAAAAAATGAAAGCTTTCCTAATAAAGAAAGCAGAAAGAAACCCTCCGTCTAAATCTAGAACGAAGGGTTTCTTTCTGCTTTATGCAAATCTATATACGCAACAGTTAAATTTAATACACATCACGTTGATAACGGCCTTGCTTCTGCATATCTTTAAGACAAGCTTCAGCTGCTTCGCGGTCCATCTTACCTTCCTGTTCAATGATGGTAATAAGCGCATCGTTGACGTCTTTCGCCATATGTTCCTTATCCCCACAAACGTAGAAGATAGCTCCCTTTTCAATCCAGGCAAATAACTCTTTGCTATGTTCGATCATTTTATGTTGGACATAAACCTTTTGATCCCCATCGCGGGAAAATGCCGTATCGAGTCTTGTTAATACCCCATCTTGCTGATATTGTTCCAGCTCACTTTGATAAAGAAAATCCGATGCAGCATGCTGATCCCCAAAAAATAGCCATGACCGGCCGGTTGCTTTAGTACCTGCACGTTCCTGGATAAACGAACGGAATGGTGCAATACCCGTCCCTGGACCAACCATGATAATATCTGTATCTTGGGACTCAGGTAAATGGAAGTGTTTATTGGCTTGAACAAAGACTGGAAGCGTATCCCCTACCTGTAGACGCTCAGCACATAGAACAGAACAAACGCCTTTTCGGTCACGTCCATTCGCCGTGTAGCGTACAGCACCGATCGTTAGATGAACTTCATCTGGATTTGCTGTCAAGCTGCTTGCAATTGAATAGAGTCGCGGCGTCATTTTTCTTAATAAAGAAACGATCTCCTGTGCAGAAGCCTTCCATGGACCAAAGTCATGCAACATATCAAGCAAGTCACGTCCATAGCAATATTCCTTTAGTTGGGCTGCATTCTCAACTAGCACAAGGTTTTGCAGCACTTCGTTTTCTGTAAATGCGGCAGCTTGTTGTAAAATTTTCTTCGAGAGCAGCGTAATTTCAAAGTAAGAAGTCAATGCTTCCTTCAATGGCAATGTCTCACCTAGCTTACTAACAGTTACAACTACTTCCGCGTCCCAGCCCATTTCCTCCAGAAGTGAAGCAACAAGTTCTGGGTCATTTGCCGGAACAACGCCAAGTGCATCACCTGGGTTGTATGAAAGACCGGAATCTTTTAATGATAACTCGATATGCCTTGTTTCTTTGCTAGAGCCCGTTCCATTTAAATTACTATTTTTTAGAACCTTTGCTTGAAATGGATTAGTCCTTGAAAATGGTTTGTCACTTTTGGTGCTTTCAGGGTTTTCCAATGTAAGTTGCATGTCTCATAACCTCCAAAAGTAGTATATAACTAGAATACCACAGAGATGTGAAATCAGAATGTGGAGTTTGACACACAATCGACAATTTTTTTTATCCTGCTTGTAAATCATCCATCGGCATGGTCAATTAAATAAATCGTGAATCGCGTTCTTAAAGTATGACAAATACGATGAATAGGGCAGCTAAGGCGATTCGGTAATAAGCAAAAATGGTTAAACCAATTTTGCCTAGTACTTTAAGGAACAGGACTGCTACAACCATTGCTACGACAAATGCCGTGATAAAACCGATCGCGAACATTGGAATGTCGCTTGTATGTAAAAAATGCAAACTTTTCATTAGATCCAAGCCTGTTGCCCCCACCATTATAGGAAGTGCGACCAAAAAGGAAAATTCAGCTGCCGTTTTATGATCTGCCCCAACTAGTAATCCCCCGGATATGGTCGAGCCAGCACGAGAAAAACCAGGGATGACGGCTAAGCATTGAAAGAGTCCAATGGTAAAGGCTTGTTTATAGCTTAATTCATCAACTGTGTTAGAAGTAAAATTTTCATGTTTTTTCTCCGCAAAGATCATCAAAATGGCCCCAGCTACAAGACTGACTACCACAACATTAGGTGAAAAAAGTTGTTTTATGAAGTCATGCAGCACTAGTCCGACGATTGCAGCAGGTATGACCCCCAATATAATGTGTACAGCATCTAATCTCTTTTCTGGTTTTCCAATGGAACTGAAGTTCAGAAGGGACAGGTATCTCTTCCAAAATAATACTAAAACAGCCAGCATTGAACCAAGCTGTATAATTACTTCAAATGTACTCGCTTTTTCACCCTCAAACCCTAACAAGTTACCAACTAAAATCATGTGACCTGTGGATGATATTGGCAAAAATTCAGTTAATCCTTCTACGATTCCTAATATAAATGCTATGATATGGTTGCTCAAGTTTTTCCCAATCTCCTCATCGGATAGTTATTTCACGTTCTGCAAACTAATTTACACAAGCATAGAAAAAAAGGGATGGTCCCTTTTATTATTCCCTCCTAAAAAAGGGTCTAAACGACTTATCAGTGGAAATCATAGAATTATTATGGTTAAACTATTGAGTAAATAGCCAGCTCTGCTATAAACTCTAGTTGTATTCTATTTTAGTTTATCCAATAATAAAAGGAAGATTAAAATAGTAAAATTAAGAGTTTATAATAGTAGTATTTTTTAAGATTATTTGTTTACAAGGAAGGCAGGAGTAACTAGTATGGCTGATGATTATTCGTCCCGAACAGAACGAAAGAAAATACAAGAGAAGCAGCACCAACGAGCTTCAAGTCAGAATAAAAACAAGGATTCAAGAAAAATGTCTTGGAAAAAAATCCTCTATATTTGTCTTACAATCGGGCTTGTTATGTTCCTGGTTGGCGTAGGCGCTTTATTATGGATTGTCAAAGATGCGCCAAAGTTTGATGAGACTCTATTAAAAGATCCCTTATCATCCCAAATATTTGCTAGTGATGGGAAGACCATTATTGCCGAGGTTGGTACTGAAAAGAGAGATAATATTCAGATCAATCAAATCCCTGATGTCCTAAAAAATGCTGTTTTGGCCACAGAGGATGCCCGTTTTTACAAGCACCATGGAATAGATGTGAAACGGACACTTGTGGCCGTTTGGACGGATATCACGACCGGCTCTTCACAAGGCGGCAGTACGATTACACAGCAAATTGTGAAAAATGCCTTCTTGTCAACTGATAAAACGCCAACAAGAAAGATCCAAGAATGGTATTTGGCTATTCAATTTGAAAGAAAGTTTTCCAAGGATCAAATTCTTGAAATGTATTTTAATAAAAATTTGTATGGCAGTGATGTATACGGAGTCGCTAAAGCAGCTGAACGATTCTTCGGACTGGGCCCTGATGAGTTAGATAAATTAACGTTAGAACAAGCTGCCCTGCTGGCGGGAATTCCACAAAGCCCTAATAATTATATTCCTACTGTTGAAGGGAATCTGCAAGCGGCAGAAAAGCGGAGAAACTTGGTGCTTCAATATATGAACAGACATGGCTATCTTTCTAAAGCAAAAATGGAAAGCGCCCAACGAACACCGATCGAAGATACGTTAAATATTCAACAAAAGGCAGCAACTAAATACCAGGCCTTTGTGGATACGGTGATTACAGAGGTCCAAGCCAAAACAAAAGCCAATATTTTTGAAGATGGATTAAAGATCTATAGTACGATTAATCCTGAGATTCAACAGATCACAGAGAATGCCCTATCAACAAATGAGTATATCGACTATCCAGATAATCAGAAATTACAAACAGCTGTGGTTATTTTAGATACACAAACAGGTGCTATTAAAGCCATCGGCGGAGGGCGAAATTATCAAACGGGTGGATTTAACTATGCGACAGCAATTAAACGCCATCCGGGTTCAACGATTAAGCCTATTCTCGATTATGGACCAGCAATTGAAAAATTCAAATGGTCTACAGGACACATCCTAAAAGATGAACAGTATCAATATACAAATGGTACGCCAATTCGAAATGCGAATCGGAGCTACGCAGGAAATAAGACTATTAGAGAGCATTTGACCTGGTCACGAAATATCCCTGCTTTAAAGGCCTATCAAACGGTTGGCGCAGATTATGCGACAGAGTTTGCCAATAGTCTTGGTTTTCCTATTTCAGATAAGCAAAAAGCGAATGAAGCAAATGCCATTGGGGCTATTGACGCAGCATCTCCGCTGAATATGGCGGGTGCATATGCGGCATTTGGGAATGGTGGTTACTATAGTAAACCGTATACTGTTTCCAAAATAATCTATTCAGATGGAACAGAAAAGAAGTTAGCCTCAACTAAAAAGAAGGTAATGGCTGATTATACGGCTTTTCTCATCACAGATATGTTACGGACAGTTGTAGATTCGGGAACAGGTACAAAAGCGAATCTGCCCAAGCTTGACTTAGCCGGTAAAACGGGGACAACTAGCTTTGATCAAACCGCGATAGATAAATATGGGCTACCAGAAAGTGCGACACGGGATGCGTGGTTCGTAGGATATACACCACAATACACCGGTGCGGTTTGGACTGGCTATACGGAAACTAAATCTGCAGATGACTATTTAGGAAGCAAAAGTGCGGACTTCTCTAAGCTAGTGTTTAAGGAGATCATGTCACGAACAGCTACGAGCACGGAAAGATTTGAACAACCAAGTAGTGTGGGGAAATCAGGTAAGGAATACTACGTTAAAAATGGCGAAAAGCCACAACCGCCCAAGCCTAATAAGCCAACCGAAGTACAAGCAACATATGATGAAGCTTCAGATCGTATTCAACTATCATGGAAATACTCATCAAATAGTCAGTTAGAAACAACCTTTGAGGTTTCCTACACTGTAGATGGACAAACAATAAAATTGCCGGCTACGAGTGACTTACAGACTGTACTGGAAAGCCCTGTGAAAGGAAAGCCATATGTTTTTACCGTCACGGCTAATACAGAAGGTGTCAGGAGTGAGTCTGCCGCAGCCTCACTGACTGTTAATGAAACAGCAGAAGTACCAAAAAGTCCAAGTGACTTACATGCTCAATATGATCAAAATGCGAATCATATTTTGATTAATTGGAAAAACAATAACACCAAAATGGAAAATATCCAATTTATCGTTACCTATACGGTGAATGGTAGTAAAGAAACCTTAACGACCACGGCAGGAACAAGTGCAACGTTAAGTAATCCGCAACCAGGTCAAACGTATGTCATATCAGTAGTAGCCTCAAATGAAACAGGTGCGAGTGGGCCAACCACTACCTCGGTTACTGTTCCTCCTACTGAAAATGGGAATAATGTAGAAAGTGGATCTGAGTCAGGAGATATGAAACAAACACAGCCTTAATGAAGGATAAATCTTATGGAAGTAAAAAGGGGCTTCTCACATTATGTGGGAAGCCCCTTGCATTAGCGTTATAGACTCTTTGTCCGTTCGTTAATTTCTGATAAGATAATCGAATGCACCTAACGCAGCAGTAGCACCTGAACCCATTGAAATAATGATTTGCTTATAAGCGCTATCTGTACAGTCACCTGCAGCAAATACACCAGGAATGGTGGTAGCTCCATGCTTATCAACCACGATTTCACCCATTCTTGTGCGCTCAATCGTTTCGTCTAACCAATCGGTATTTGGAACAAGGCCGATTTGAACAAACACACCCTGTAATTCAATATGATGCTCTTCCTCTGTTCCACGATCCATATAGGTAATACCGTTTACTTTATCGGTTCCAGTAATTTCCTTTGTTTGAGCATTCTTGATGACTGTTACATTTGGAAGACTGTAAAGGCGCTCTTGCAGGACAGAATCAGCTTTCAGTTCTGGTGCAAATTCAATGACCGTTACATGCTTCACGATGCCGGCCAGGTCAATCGCTGCTTCAATACCGGAATTACCGCCTCCGATTACCGCCACGTGTTTTCCTGCAAATAGCGGACCGTCACAATGTGGGCAATAGGCGACACCTTTATTCTTAAACTCAGCTTCACCAGGGACATTGACATTACGCCAGCGGGCACCTGTTGAAAGGATAACGGTTTTGCTTTTTAATACAGCACCATTTTCCAGTTCAATTTCGATGAAATCCTTCTTTTCTAAGCGTTTGGCACGCTGTAAATTCATGACATCAACGTTGTATTCTTTGACATGTTCTTCAAGACTTGCTGCCAGCTTGGGACCTTCTGTTTGCTTTACGCTAATAAAGTTCTCAATACCGAGAGTATCCATGATCTGACCGCCAAAGCGTTCAGCCACGATGCCTGTGCGAATGCCTTTACGTGCAGCATAGATGGCTGCACTAGCACCTGCTGGGCCACCGCCAACGACAAGTACATCAAATGGATCTTTATCTGCAAACTCTGAAGCATCTGGCGTGCTGCCAACTTTTGCGAGAATCTCTTCAAGTGACATCCGGCCGCTGCCAAATGCCTCCCCGTTAAGGAACACGGTTGGTACTGCCATGATGTTTTTGCTCTCTACTTCCTCTTTAAAGGCAGCCCCATCAATCATGGTATGTGAAATACCAGGGTTTAAAATACTCATCAAGTTTAGTGCTTGGACAACATCAGGACAGTTGTGACAGCTCAAACTGATGTAAGATTCAAAGTGATATTCGCCATTCATACCTTTAATTTGGTCAATGACCTTTTGGTCAACCTTCGGAGCTCTGCCGCTTACCTGCAAGAGAGCTAACACTAACGAAGTAAATTCATGACCAAGTGGAACGCCAGCAAATGTTACTCCAGTGTCTTCACCGATACGATTGACACTAAAGCTCGGTGTCTTCTGTAATGGTGCATGTTCAACTTTAATTCTGGATGACATGGTGGCTAATTCATCCACTAGTGCCACCATGTCACGAGAAACGTCATCAGAACCTGTGCTAATTTTGAGCAGCACATCGCCCTCCATCAGTTGAAGATATTGGGCTAATTGTGCTTTTATATCTGCATCTAGTATCATTTGATTGTGCTCCTTAAATTTTTCCTACAAGATCAAGGCTTGGCTTAAGTGTTGCTGCGCCTTCTTTCCATTTTGCCGGGCAAACTTCTCCAGGATTGTTACGTACATATTGTGCTGCTTTAATTTTGTTAATAAGTGTGCTTGCATCACGGCCGATGCCATCTGCATTAATTTCAACTGCTTGGATGATACCATCTGGATCAATGATGAATGTACCCCGATCAGCTTGACCTAGTTCTTCTACTAATACGTCGAAGTGACGGGAAAGAACATGTGCAGGATCACCGATCATAGTATACGTAATTTTACCAATTGCTTCTGATGAATCGTGCCATGCTTTATGTGTAAAATGAGAATCACGAGAAACTGAGAATACTTCAACGCCAAGTTGTTGTAGTGCTGGATACTGGTCTTGAAGATCTTCTAACTCAGTTGGGCAAACAAATGTGAAATCAGCTGGGTAGAAGCATACTACGCTCCACTGGCCTCTGAAGTCTGCGTCTGAAACCTCAAGAAATTCTCCATTTCTGTATGCTTGTGCTTTGAAGGGTTGTACTTCTTTTCCAATTAAAGACATAATAATAATTCCTCCTAAATGTGGTTATTGAGAATTATGGATTACTAGTTGAGAACATTTCCTTGCATTAGTAGATCCATAATTGTTATCAATTTATAATTATTATTATATAGGGTTCATTATTATTGTCAACTAAAATACAATAATTATTTTAATTAAATATTAATTGTTAAATGGTTTTAAAATAGAAAGGGCGACAATTCATAAATGTCCTTCTTATCGTTGTATATCGATGAGGAAAATCTAGGGCTTATTCATCTGCCTCTAATAGGAATCCTGCCTTTTTTAGTGTATTTTCTACTTCTATTAAAGCAGTTTTACTTGTGGAAGATAGTGTGTGCAGATGAAGTCCAAATGTTAATTCAGATAAAAGGGATGCCTTTGTACGAGAGATTCTTTCCATGAATTGTTTGACGTCCTTTCGGTTTGACACCATAAGAGCAGCATTTAGATTCCCGTAAACCGGATGTTCTATTTGGACGTCTTTAACCGTTACGCCTTGATCCACTATCAAATGTAATTCACTTTCTACCTCATGGGGTAAATGGCGGCAGGCTATCGTCTTCTCAAATAGAGGAAGTGTACCTGTTTGCTTTAAATAAATATATCCTTGGCTTGTAGCGATGATTGGTTCGTTCCTTGCTTTTAATAGGTTCATATCCCTGACAATTGCCTGTCTGCTCACTTCTGTTTTGGCAGCTAATTCACCCCCGGTAATGGGAGTAGTTGTATCCATTAAAATTTGTAAAATCCGCGACCTTCTTTCTTCTCCTATTAACTTTTTTTGCTCTGTCATGGAAACACTCCTAATCAATAACTCACTCAATTTCCATTAATTTTTTATCACAATTTTCGAATAAAAAATCTTGTTTTTAGTTTAAATCTATGTAAATATAGATGTCAAGACAGTTGTTAACTATGGGGGCTTACAACATGGAAAGGAATGACGTTCTTATTATTGGCAGTGGGGTTGCGGCTTTACAGCTGGCCACCTTACTTAACAGTGATAAAAATGTGAGGATTCTCACAAAGTCACATATAAAGAATGCAAATTCTTATTTGGCGCAAGGTGGAATTGCTGCTGCTATTGGGATTGGGGATGATCCATCAAAGCATTACACGGATACCCTTAAGGCAGGGAGATTTCATAATAATGAGGAATCTGTTCGTGAAGTTTTGAATGAAGCTCCAACGCTAATTGGCAACTTTTCTGACCAAGGTACTATTTTTGACAAAGATCAAGATGGTCGGATTCTGCTTGGACTAGAAGGCGCTCATAGTGAAAATAGGATTGTACATTCCGGCGGCGATGCAACAGGAAAAAATATTATAGAATACTTGATTACTAACCTAACTGAAAATATAAAAGTGGAAGAAAACGTCTTTGCTTACGAGTTAATCATCGACCATGAGCAAAAACGATGTATTGGCGTAAAAGCTAAGAACCCCGATGGCACAATCCGTATTTTTCTCGGAGAGTATGTGATTCTTGCAACGGGCGGTTGTGGGCAGATGTATTCCTTTACTTCCAGTGCTCCAACTGTAACGGGAGATGGGATTGCGATGGCCTACCTGGCGGGAGCAGAAATTGCGGATATGGAATTTATTCAATTCCATCCAACACTTTTGTATAAAGATGGGGAAACAAAAGGCTTAATTTCCGAAGCGGTTCGAGGGGAAGGCGCCATTTTAGTTACAGAAGAGGGAACCCCTATCATGGAAGGCGTCCATCCGTTAAAGGATCTTGGCCCAAGACACATTGTGTCTCAGACCATATTTGACTATATCAAAAATGGCCATGAAGTATATCTGGATATTACACATATTAATGATTTTGAAAAGAGGTTCCCATCCATAACAGCGATTTGCCGGAAGAATGGAGTGGATTTGTCGGAAGGAAGAATTCCGGTTGCTCCCGGCAGTCACTTTTTAATGGGGGGGGTCAAAGCGGACCTACATGGCCGTACCTCTATAAATGGTCTTTTTGCCATAGGGGAAGCCGCATGTACAGGCCTTCATGGCGCAAATCGCTTGGCTAGTAATTCTTTATTAGAAGGACTTTATCAAGGGGAAAAGTTATCGCAATGGATTAATGCACATTCGAAAAAAGAGCCCATTCTTCATTTCCCTAGATCTATTCCGATCATCCAAGAGAAAAGTATTTCCCTTCCAGATGTCAAGGTTTTAAAGGATAGGATGATGAAGAGAGTTGGAATTGTCCGTTCTAAAGAACTTTTAGAAGAACAGAATAATTGGCTGCTGCAGTTACATGTAAATGATTTAGCGGAGTTTGACTCCTATTCCATTCAAGATATTGAAGCGATTTTTATGTACATTACGGCTTTTCTAATTACGACGGCAGCGTTATGCCGAACGGAAAGCCGCGGCGGCCATTATAGAAGTGATTTTCCAGATGAAGATGAGGGTTGGTTAAAAAGGGCGATCATTCAGAAACGTAAAGGGGAAGTGGTAATCAGACATGAACAAATTGAAACTGCGTTCGTTAATTGAGCAATTCTTTATCGAGGACATTGGAGATCGGGATATTACGACTGATTTGATTTTTTCAGACCATGCGAAGGGAAAAATCGTCTTTTTAGCAAAAGAAGATGGTGTTTTCTGCGGCGAAGAAATAATAAAGATGGGCTTCCATCTGTTGGATTCAGAAATGGAGATCCAATTGTTGATCCAGGATGGTGATAGATTCGAAGTTGGGCAGAGATTGGCAGTGGTTTCAGGGGGAATTTCTGCTCTATTAAAAGGTGAAAGAGTGGTCCTTAATCTGGTCCAGCGTATGAGCGGAATTGCCACCTTAACACGAAAAGCAGTCGAAACGCTAAATAGCCCTTATACGAGGATTTGCGATACGAGAAAAACAACACCGGGACTTCGAATGCTGGAAAAATACGCTGTCAGCACGGGCGGTGGATATAATCACCGCTATGGTCTTTATGATGGTGTCATGATCAAAGACAATCATATATCTTTTGCTGGATCAATCAAACGTGCGGTCGAGTTAATTCGTCAGAATACTGGCCATATGGTTAAGATTGAAGTGGAAACAGAGTCGAGAGAACAAGTCATTGAAGCGGTTGAAGCGGGTGCAGATGTAATTATGTTTGATAACCGCACACCAGATGAGATCAGGGAATTTATACAAGTAGTACCGGACCATATTATAACGGAAGCATCTGGTGGGATCCAATTAACAAATTTGGCAGACTATCGTGATACGGGTGTTCATTATATTTCTTTAGGCTTTTTAACGCATTCATACAAAGCACTTGATATTAGTGTCAAAGTCGTCCTTGGGGAGGAACAATAAAATGCCAGTTACTGAGATGAAAAGCAGCTTAGTGGAGGAAATTCAAGAATGGAAGAAAAAGCGCAATGCTATTCTGCTCGCGCACAATTATCAACTTCCAGAGATTCAGGATATTGCAGACGTATTGGGTGATTCCCTTGCGCTTGCACGTGCCGCGGTGACCACATCTGCAGACGTAATCGTGTTCTGTGGTGTTCACTTTATGGCAGAAACAGCGGCCATTTTGAATCCGGAGAAAACCGTGCTGCTCCCAGACCTCGAGGCAGGCTGCTCTTTAGCTGATTCCATCACAGTAGATCAGCTCCGCGAATGGAAAGCTGAGCATCCTGGGGCGGTTGTCGTTGCTTATGTGAATACAACTGCTGAGGTGAAGGCGGAAAGCGATTATTGCTGTACCTCCTCCAACGCAGTGGAGATTGTCCGGTCGATTCCAGAGGACAAAGAAATCCTTTTCTTACCGGATATGTTCCTTGGTTCTTTCGTGAAGAATGAAACTGGCCGTGAGAACATGCATATTTGGCTGGGGGAATGTCATGTTCACGCAGGGATTGCAACACATCAGGTAGAGGATGTACTGACACAGCATCCAGAGGCCGAGCTGCTTGTCCATCCCGAATGTGGATGCTCCACTTCAAGCATGTACTTAATGTCTGAAGGGGTACTGCCAGCTGAAAAGACACATATTTTATCAACAGGTAACATGCTAAAACACTCTAAAGATTCGCATGCGGAGGAATTCATTGTTGCAACAGAGGTAGGAATTATCCATCAGATGGAAAAACAAAATCCTGAAAAGCGCTTTGTTGCCGCCAATCCGGAGGCTGTCTGTCCTTTTATGAAAATGATTACACTAGAAAAGGTTTTAGCGGCCCTAAAAGAAAACAAGCATGTCATTACAGTTTCTGCCGATACAGCCGAGCGAGCAAAGCTTGCTATTGAGCGGATGGTCTCCATTGGTTAAGTTTGTTTATTAACGGAAACTGGGTGATTTGAAAAGGAGCCTGCCGCTACTCGCGTTTTGTCGCATTCCTCGACATTAGTTGGGTAGTGACAGGCATTGTCTTCCTAGTTTCTGCAATTTTGAATAGCCCCATAAAATCCTCCTTTCGTGTAAATGCCCTCTTTATTCATATCGTTGATTTCACGATTCCTCTGAATTGATCATAGCCGTCGTCAATCCTCATTAACAAACCAGTTGTCCCTTTATCAAGTATGCTTCGAATCGGCCACTATTGAGAGTTTCTTCTATCACTTGTTAATTTCCTCTATTGAAATCTTCATAAGATCACCTGCGAAAATTGATATTATGCCAAAGTACTATTTTAACGCTGTGTATACTGAGCGTCTAAGGAAAGCTAAATTAGCTGTGTGCATTATAAAGTACGCAAATTATCTATATAAATTACAACTTAATGAGAAAACAGGAGATAAACCGATATAAAGGATAGAAAACGCACTTATTTGAGGATAAATGCCTATTTTAGGGGTTTTTCAATAGCGGTATTTTGTACTATACTAAATCAGAGGTATTCGTTATAAAGAACACAAACTTGAGCTATTTAGAACTTTCTTAATAAAGGGAGGGAGAACAATTAAACTTACTAGGTTTAGAAATTTAAGAAGGAACCATAGAATCCTCTTTATTATGTGGAATTTTGGACTTGCCTGGTTTGTCTTAATGTTTCTATCACTTAACTTAACCTCAACAACAAATGCGCTCTTTATTAGTCAAGTAAAAATGGAAACCAGCATTGAAGCGGGCCCATGGTTTGATCATAGTACATTATCATTTACAAATGCTAGTTATGATTCAAATGAAATCTATGCCTATATCCAGAATGTCGGTCAGGGAGATATGGCTCTAAACTCTACCTATTCTGTTTATTATAGCCCGAATGGAAACCCTGTTGGCCCTCATGGAGAAGTGGGCGAATTAGTAATTAGCGAGGGAGTAATTCCTAAAATGGCTGTAAATGGGGACCCAATCAAGCTGACATATACTCCATTAAAAAAGGGTTTTTATATGTTTGTTGCTTTTCAGAATCACGAAAAGCCTGTTGGAAATGAGATATTACTAGAAGGGCTACCAGTGACTGTTAGTAAAAAAATTAATGTTAATAAATAAAAGAAGCATTCCCAAATAATCAAAAAAATGGAGTAGGTGAAAGAATGAAAAGGTTTAAAAAATGGGCGGGTAGAGTTTCATCAGTAATTATCTACGAAGTGTTAATTTGTATGGTTATGACAGTGATATCCACAAAAATAAACGGTGGAACTCCAAAGGTTTTCGGCTATGAGATTATGACGGTCTTATCTGGTTCCATGGAGCCGGGTATCAAGACCGGATCCATAATCGCTGTAAAACCAGTTTCTGATACGACAACTCTTCAAAAAGGTGACGTTATCACTTTCAAAGCAGCGGATAATCCTAACACATTAATAACTCATAGAATTATTGAAATACAAAAAGAAAAGGATAGGGTCCAGTTTATGACAAAGGGTGATAACAACGACACGACAGACCGATCCCCTGTCATGCCTGAAAAAGTAGTTGGGGTCTATAGTGGTTTCACTCTCCCCTTTATCGGGAAACTATTGGCTTTTATCCAATCTACCAATGGGGCAATATTTCTGATGATTGTTCCAGGAGTGCTCATGATCCTATCGTCCATTATTAGCCTATGGAAAGCTATTTCAAAAGTAGAATCAAAAAAGGCAAATCCAACTGGTTGAATTTCTTAAAAAGGAGTTCACATAAAATTATTTATCCTTATACATATTGGGATAATAGAAAAAGGGAGGCAAGGAAGATGAGTTTAAAAAGAAAAATGGGGGCAACGTTACTAACAACAGCCATGGGAGCAGCATTAATCAGTGCAGGTACATTTGCCTTGTGGACTAGTGAGGGTGCATTTGAGGGCAGTGATTTTAAACCAGGAAAATTAGAAATTAATGCAGTGAATGGAGGAGCGGTACTTGCACAGTCACTCCACATGGAAAACTTAGCACCAGGGGATTCTGAAACTGTCAAGGTTAAGGTGAAAAATGATGGAAACTTGAATGCTTGGGTTGCATTTGATCAGGAGCAATCCAATGCTTCTAAGCAGGGCCAATTATTTGAGGCTTTTGAGGGCCATAATACACCTTTAACCATTACCTATGATAATGCAGTAAAACTAATAAAACCAGGTGAGACTGCCACTTTAAATTTAACCTATAACTTCCCTAAGAATGCACCTAATCATTATCAACGTGCAAATAATGGCTATATCGATATTTATGTTAAAGCGGTTCAATCACGGAATAATGGTGATGCAAATGATAATGGTGTGATCGATTCTGGTGATGCAGTTCAAAGTTGGAATGATTAAATAGCGTAACGTGGAAATAGGTACCTGTCGCCACCTGAATTTTGTCGAAATCATCGACACGATTCTGGTGGTGACAAGCCCTGTTTGTATGAGTCAGAAGAAAAGCACTCTTAGCTATAGTCCATCGAATGCTTCGAATAAAAAGCTTAAGAGGATATTTTTTTCAACTCGTGACGGTGCGGAAAAAGTTGTGTAAATACGTTTGAAATCAATCCTCCTTGGCGAAAATTAGGATAAAATAATTTTCCCAAGGAGGATTTTTCGACATGAAGTTACCAAAAGAATTAATCAGAGAAATTGTAAAGGAAGAAAAATTCACGAGTACCAATCAAATCATGGAAACGATCAAAGAAATGTTTTCTGATATCATGGGCGAGGTACTGCAGTGTGAAATTGAAGATCAGCTAGGTTATGAGAAACATCAGCGCCGGGGTGATGCACCAAGCAATTACCGAAACGGCTCAACAAAACGGAAATTAAAGACACAATTTGGAGAAGTTGAAGTTAGTGTTCCTAGGGATAGAAATGGCTCGTACGAGCCCAAAATTTTGGACAAATATCAAAGAAGTGTGGACGGTCTGGAAGAAAAGATACTGTCTCTTTACGCTCACGGCATGTCCACTAGAGATATTCAGGAACAAGTCAAGGATCTCTATAATATTGAGATTTCTTCTGAGCTAGTTAGTAAGATTAGCGAAAAAATTATTCCGCAAGTAAATGAGTGGCAAAGCCGTCCGCTTGAAGCCTATTATCCTTTTATATTCATGGATGCCATTCATTATAAAATTCGGGATAATCACCAAATTGTATCGAAAGCAGCCTATGTCGTTTTAGGAATCAACAATGAAGGATATAAAGAAATATTAGGGATCTGGGTTGGAGGAAATGAAAGTAGCAAGTTTTGGTTAGGTGTGTTGAACGATTTGAAAACGAGAGGTGTAAAAACGGTTAATCTTTTCTGTGTAGATGGACTTACAGGGTTTAGAGAGGCCATTCAAGCTGTGTATCCTTTTGCCGGCATTCAACGCTGTATCATCCACCAGATTCGTGCTAGTACCAGGTATGTTTCTTATAAACACATCAAAGAGTTTGTAGCAGATCTAAAAAAGGTATACACTTCCATAAATGAAGAAACAGCCTTAGAAAGACTCATTGAATTTAAAGATAAATGGGGCAAGGAATATCCTTCTGCTGTTAGGTCATGGGAAGAAAATTGGGATATTCTGGCCACCTTCTTTGCATATCCTCCAGAAATTAGGAAAATAATATATACTACGAATATTATAGAAGGGCTGCATCGTCAATTTAGAAAAGTAACAAAAACAAAGTCTATTTTTCCTAATGATGATAGCTTAAGGAAAATGCTTTACTTGGCAGCTCAAAATATAACAAAAAAATGGACAATGCGTTATCGTAATTGGGATATGATCTTGAGCCAGCTTGAGATTTTAAACCAGACATCATAATTGGGGACTCTGTCCCCAAACCCCTGAAGTTTATCGCATTTGTTTTCCCTAAAACGGACACAAAAAACGGACAGCATAGATCCGTCCGTTTTAGGGTAAAAGCCATAAAACCGCTCGGGTTGCACTTCTGCATTGCCCTATCCTGTTTTATGGTAAAAGGCAAGTATAGTATTGCCAGATTATATTTTTTTCATACCTATTGTTTTTCGCCTTGCGAAGATTGTCGAATATTACTTACACAAGATTTTACGCAGACCCCAACTCGTTAACCAACGTCCCTGTAGTAGAATTTAATTCTTCTAATAAATGATTGATTCTATGTCTATTTCCACTATTTACTTCATGAATAATTTCCTTTGAAACTTCATGGACTCTTTTATGCGGTTCAAATAAATTTACTACTAGTTCATCATTCGGATTTTTATCTTTTGTTGCAGCTAAATGCTGTCCTAGGGTACAAGTTGTATATTCCGGTATACTCTGTTCATCAAGCTCGACAAATCCACAAACAGCATTATAGGCTTTCCACTTCCATAATAAATGTTCGGTGGCTACAGGTAGTAACATTTGAAACCCTTTAAAATCCTTAAAATAAGGAAGCGCTGTATTTCTGATGTTTTCTGCCATCTCACTAATCGTATAAATGCCTTGTCCTGTTTTCAAACAGGATTCATTGAGAAGTTGCGTCTGGTTATTAATTTCAGTTAGCTTTTCTGAAACATCTAGTGTTGCAGCAGATTGTTCCTCGACATTGGTTGTAATACTTTCAATGACCGTGCCAATTCCTTCTAACGAATTGCCCATTTTGTCCATTGAAGTAATGGCTTGATTCATATGCACTTTACCTTGTGAAAAGACATTCACCGCCTCCGTCATTTCTTTTTCTGAGGCCCCTATTTCATTTCTAAGGCTTTTTACCATATCCTTTATATAATTAGCAGATAGTTTTGTATTATCGGCTAGCTTCTTAATCTCACTGGCCACAACAGCAAATCCTTTGCCTGCTTCCCCTGATCTTGCTGCTTCAATACTTGCGTTTAAACCTAGCAGATTTGTCTTTTTAGCTACATCATTAATAATATTGACTACATTATCAATCTCTTTCGTATCCTCTACTACTTTCTTCATCTTATCTTTTACTTTATTGATTTCTTCAAATGATTGATTAATATATTGAAAGGATTCAGTTAGGGTCTCAAGTGAAACCTTTGAAGTATGAATGGCACTCTTTGTTGTGAGTAAGGACGTTTGGGCATGATAAGAAATGTTTTCAATTGCCCGGCTCATTTCCTCGCTGCTGGCAGCCACTTCATCTACAGATATTTTTTGGAGCGAAATATGGTCTACCATCTCTTTTACATAATCCATTTGGGTAACAAACTCGATTAATTCACTATTTAATAGAAACATTTCACGTACTTGGCTTGTCTTTAATTCAAGGATCTTGTTAATAATGAGTTCAAGTTCATTATTTCCTTCTAAATAGGCCTTTTCCTGTGAAGTTCCATAATTTACATGTATCTCATATATTCTTTCTAATTGTTTCACTAGGTTTTGTGAATATTCATCTTCTTGATGCACTTCATTATGATTGTCATAGTTTAACATTACATTCGCCCCCGTGATGATGCTCTCCATAATTAAAATCTACTTCTATTATATACCATCTTATTGGAAACTGGCAGAATAATTAAATTTCCTTACTTTTATGGCTTTAATTGGAAATAAAAAAGGACAAAGGGCATGCCCTTTGTCCTTTATCCTGTTTCGTAGACTTAGTCTATAACTTTTAGCGAAATTTTCATTCCTTCATGGTCTTCAGTAGCACCACAAACAGTAGAACATTTTAATTCATATTCCCCTGTTTTGTCTGCGGTAAATTCGGCGGGTTTGTCTGCAGTAAGGTTAATTCCTAATTCATCGTTAGTAATGGAATGAACGCCTTCTTTGTTCACTAAATTGATTTTAACTTTTTCACCCTTTTTAATAACTAACTCTTTATCTGAAGAAAACTCCCAGTTCTTCGCAGTGATGGTGAAGTCTCCTCCTGTTGCAGCTGTAGTTGTTTCAGTGGTTTTGTCTTGCTTGGCAGCGGTTTCTTCATCTGCCCCTCCGCATGCAGCCAGGCCTAAAGTTAAGGCAGCCGTAACTAATAGTAAACTAAGAATCTTCTTCATACTATTTTATCTCCCTTTTTCTGAATATGACGAAACTGATGATGGGCTTTGATATAGGCTTCTCATTGTTTGCCACTTTCATTTTAAGTCCCCCATTTATTCCATTTCCTTGATGTAGGTCAAGTTTTTAGAAATATTTTAGTTAATCTATGTTTGACCGATTGTGATACCATTAAGAATGGGAATATGGATAACAAAGGACTTTAAAGGAAGGTAGGGCATCAATGATTCTATGATGCGATACGAATTTTTGCGGAAATAGAAGGGAAGAATGAGCTAAATTGAAAACGTACAAATATATTTTTGGCTTACTGTTACTAGTAGTAGTTGTGGGACTAGCCGGCTGCAGGGATGAAAAACCAGTCACAAATGTAGGGAAGTTGCACTTTGATAATTCACTAAAAATTCCGCAACTTCTCGAACCAACTATTGGAGCTGATGGGACAAAGCATTTTACCTTAACAATGCAATCGGGAACAACTGAATTCTTGCCGGGAAAAAAGGCTGACACATGGGGAATCAATGGCACCTATCTTGGCCCAACTGTTAAAGTTTCGCGTGGTGACAAGGTTTCATTTGATGTAGTGAATCAGTTAGATGTGGCCTCAACCTTACACTGGCATGGAATGAAATTACCAGCAGCGATGGACGGGGGTCCGCACCAAATGATTAAAGCGGGAGAAACATGGTCGCCCAATTGGACTATTGACCAGCCGGCTGCAACTACGTGGTACCATCCACATATACATGGTAAAACAGCCCAACATGTATACCGTGGACTTGCTGGTTTGTTTTTGATAGATGATGAGGATTCCAAAAAGTTACCTTCTAATTATGGGGTTGATGATATCCCGTTGATTGTACAAGATAAATTGTTTACTAGTAATGGTCAGTTTTCAGAGAAGGATGATACCACCTTTGGTACACTAGGCAATGAAATACTTGTAAATGGAACGTATGACCCATATGTTAAAGTCACAGCAAGTCAAGTTCGTTTTCGGTTGCTTAATGCTTCAAATGCAAGAGCCTATCATTTTGGCTTTACGGATAACCGCTCGTTTCAGGTGGTAGCAAATGATGCCGGCTTACTGGAAAAGCCGGTAACATTAGAGCGAATCATGTTAAGTCCTGGGGAACGTGCAGAGATAGTGGTTAACTTTAAGCCAGGAGAGGAAACTGTTCTTCACAGTTACAGTAGTGGCAGCGGGATTGAAAATGGCGAATTCGATTTGATAAAAATGGAGGCTGCCACAAAATTAACCGAGTCCGCGCCAATACCTGAGCAGCTTTCCAGCATTCCGCCAATAAAGGCTCCTAAGGATGCGAAGGTACGTCAATTTAAATTGACGATGAAATCCGAAATCAATGATAAAAAGATGGATATGAATCGAATTGATGAGGTTGTTCCAGCGGGCACAAAGGAAATATGGGAAATCAATAACTTTGGCTGGTCACATAACTTTCATATTCATGATGCCGCATTCCGGGTATTGGATGTAAACGGCAAGAAGCCTCCAGAGTATGAACGAGGAAGGAAGGATACCGTGTTTATTCCGAATGGTGCTACGGTTAGAATTGCTGTGGAATTTGGGGATTATCCTGATCCAAATCATCCGCTCATGTATCACTGTCATTTATTACGGCACGAGGATGATGGGATGATGGGGCAATTCTTACTAGTAGAACCAGGTACAGAATCACAAGTACCAACCACGTTGCCAAAAAGCGATACTGAATACCAACATGCTCATCATTAAAAAAGGCTGCCATATCCAATGCTAATTATTGGATATGGCAGCTTTATTTATTTTTGTTGATTTTTACATCCGTTTTTTAATCGCAAAATTGTCCTTCAATAATGCCCAGTTCTCAGGAAAGGGATAGCCCAATGCCCAGTAACTGACACCACGTAATTGATAATCTTTGACCATATCGAACTTCGCTTGTGCGCTCCTAGCATCTTCAAACCAAACCTCGTGACCTTGTCCTTTTTCATCTACATAGCGGAAAAATGGGGACTCCGCAGTTGAGTCATATTGGATCGTTACCCCATATTTTACAGCACGGCGGATGGCTTCTTGTGGGCTAAATGTCTCGGCTTCTTGGCCCTTCACGTGGGGGATTAGCCAATCTCGGGCATAAATTTGAAAACCTAAAAAGATTTTTTCTGCCGGCATAACCGTTAGGGCATATTCCACTACTCTTTTCATTTGGTTAATAGGAGAAATCGCTTGTGGCGGACCAAGGCGGTAGCCCCATTCATATGTCATTAGCACGACAAAGTCGGCTATTCTCCCATGTGCCTCATAATCATGCGCTTCATATAAAAGACCTGTTTGGGAACCGCCAACTTTGGGTGCAAGTGCGGTTGAGACAAAGTATCCTTTGGGATGGAGGCGATTTACTGCCAACTGGATGAATTGATTATATAACTCGCGATCCGCCGGTAAAACATTCTCAAAATCAATGTTTAATCCCTTGTATCCTTTACTATCCATTACTTGGACAATGCTCGTGAGGATTTTTTCTCTTATTTCTGGACTTGCCAAAATAGTATGAGCTACATTTGATCCAGCTTGGGAGGAAGTGAAGTTGGTAACAGACATCATGGGGACAACATGATTTGATAAGGCAGCCTTAATCATGGCCTCATCCTTCACTGGATTTAATGTTCCATCCTCGGCGATCAGATAGGCAAATGGGCTAAAGTAAGTAAGCAAATGGCCTAATTCATTAAGGGTTTGGACCGCCGCGTCACTCGGTTGATACGTATAAGCATTCACTTCAATGGTTGGCTTTACCCTTGGGATAGCTAAATGCAGTCCAGGATAAATAACATTTGGGTTTTCAATTTGATTTTCATCGATGATTGCCTGCACCGTGGTACCGTAGCGGCTGGCAATTTGCCATAAGGCTTCTCCGGATTGGACAATATGGGTAATCGGTGGAATAAATAGTGTTGTTCCCGGATATAAGAGATTTGGGTTTGTTAATTGGCTTGCCTGGATAATCGATTGAATCGTCACCCCATATTTTTGTGCGATAGACCATAATGTTTCCCCGTATTTAACTGTGTGAGTAGTACCAGGCCTGGGAATGACGAGTGCCTGGCCAATCACTAACTGATTGGGGTTCTGTAACTCATTTGTCTTTACAATTGAATTCACCGTAACTGCATGTTGATTGGCTATTTTCCAAAGCGTATCCCCGCTTCTAACGACATGTATAATCATCCATACTCCTCCATAGGCCTTTTCATTACTGCACTATATGTATGTATGGCTGAAATGGTGTAATCCTTTAGAAGGAACGATTCTCTTGCTACCTCTGTTAACATGAAGCAAGAGAACCGTCCCCGTGTTTTGCCTTAATGATACCCTTTATACCAATCCACAAAATGTGCTAAGCCTGTTTCAATATTTGTTGCTGGGGCGTATCCAGTATCGTTTTGTAAATTTGTAATGTCCGCATAGGTTTCTTTCACATCTCCGGGTTGCATCGGTGCTAATTCTATTTTTGCCTTTTTGCCAATTAACCGTTCCAATAGTTGGATAAAGTCTAAGAGCTTTACGGGATGATGATTGCCGATATTATAAATCCGATAGGGAGCAAAGCTTGAGCCCGGATCGGGGGTTTCCCTGTCCCAATTAGGGTTTACTGTTGGAGGATGGTCAAGTAAACGGATGATTCCCTCCACAATATCATCAATATACGTAAAGTCCCGGCTCATATCCCCGTTATTAAATACCTTAATGGTATTTCCTTCGATAATATCCCTAGTAAACGAGTAATATGCCATGTCTGGCCGACCCCACGGTCCATATACCGTGAAGAAACGAAGTCCTGTCGTTGGAAGATGATATAAATGGCTGTACGTATGTGCCATCAATTCATTTGCCTTTTTTGTGGCCGCGTATAGGCTTAACGGGTGGTCGACACTGTCCTTCGTGGAAAATGGACTCATTGTATTTGCACCGTAAACAGAACTGGACGAGGCATATATCAGGTGCTGAACCTTATGATGCTTGCAGGCCTCTAAGATCTCTATAAACCCGACAAGGTTTGAATGAACATAGGAATGGGGTGCTGTTAAGCTGTAACGAACGCCCGCCTGAGCAGCCAAATGAATAACCGTAGTAATGGCTTTATCGGCAAAAAGCTGATAGATTTTATCACGGTCAGCCACATCGATGTGGAAAAATTCAAACTGGGAGTTGTTTTCAACCATTTTTAGCCGATCCCTTTTTAAATTGACATCGTAATAGTCATTTAGATTATCGATACCAACCACATGATAGCCCTTGGCTACTAGTCTATTTACTAGATGGAACCCAATAAACCCCGCTGCGCCTGTCACTAATATGCTCATTTTTTTCGACCGTGTTCTTTTTTGTGATGTTGTCCAGATCCTCGCTGGTGTTCCCTTTTTCGAGGGGAAGGCTTTTTCTTGCCCTGTTCCTTCCCTTTATTGCGGCCTGTATTCCCTTCCGTTTCTGGATTTGTCAGTGGAATCGGTGTTTTTGTCCATTCGGCATAGGTGTCAGGGTCGAGGATCTTTACGTGTTCAAGAAAGGAGTCTAAAAAGCCCCTTTCGTGCAGGTTTTGAAATAGCTCAAGGGGTCTATCCTGTTCTCGAGAGAAGGAATACACGTGATCAACCATTTTAAATCCTGTATTGGTCACAATAATATGCCTTAATGGGGCGTCAATTTGCTTAAATCCTGATTCTTTCTGGGTGTTTAAAATGTGCAGCAATTGTTTGGTGATATTCTCGGAAAGAGAGGTTTGTTTTTTTAGAAATGTATTTAAATCAGGTCCCAGCAGGTATTCCATTACAATATAATTGGGGCCTGTTTCATAAACCTTAGGAATAAAGGATAGGGCTTGAGTAGATAATAGCACCTCTTGCTCCTGCATAGCATTTTCCGGTTTACCGTATATTTTCACACATTTATCCTCCGCTATCCGATAAACGGCACCTTGATGACCCTTCCCAATAAGTGGTTGTGTGACGGCACTTTCTACCTTTACCCCTTCCCCTGATCCACCAGAAGTGACGGGAATATTTTTATAATCAAGACTGTTTTCGCGAAAATAGGTCTCCCATTCAGCGAATGTCTCCGGTTCAAGCTTTTGCACGTGGGCTAAGAAGGATTCCTTTAATAGAATGATGTTCAAATCTCTTAATAATTTTAGCGGGACCGGATGGATTCGTTTGAAGGCATTTACATGGTCAATCACTTTAAGCTCTTCATTTTCTAGGACAAAAATATGTCGAAGCGGGGCGTCCACCATTGTGAACTGTGCCGCTCTCATTTCTTTTAAAATAGCAAGTAATTTCGTTGCAATCGATTCAGGGATATAGGTGCAATTTCTTAGATACTCCTTTAACGTTGGCGCGTTAAAGTAGTCCATAACGATATAGTTAGAGCCTGTTTTAAATACCTTTGGGAAAAAGGATAAATGCTTTCCTGCCTGGAGGGCTTCTGCTTCCATTTTTGCCTGCAGCGGGTCGTTGTAAATTTTCACACATGTATCCTCTGATAGTTTAAAGACAGCCCCTTGTGCGCCCATTCCAATCAGCGGATAGTTCGTAGGGTTATCAATCTCTAAGGTTTTTACCCCTTTGGTCACTTTAATGGATGTAAAGTCCTTCATCACGATCCCCCTAAAAGTTCGTCATAATAGTTGGCCTGCAGTAAAAGCTGCTTTTTAAGATCAAATGTTTGTTCAATTTTCCTCCGGGCTGCCAGTGAATACCTGCGCCACAGCTGTCTATTCGTTAACATAAATTCAAGGGCAGCAGCTAATTCGTCAATGTTATTCTCTTTTACTAGATAACCTTCTTTGTTATGGGTGACCAGCTCCGGGATGCCCGCATGTGTCGTTGAGATAACGGGAACACCGGTAGCCATTGCTTCCTTTAATGTATTTGGAATGCCTTCTACATCGCCATTCGCTGCTTCTAAGCTGGCAGCGCAAAACAAATCAGACTCGATCAAATGCTCTCTGACTTTTTCTTTAGGAAGATGATTTAATAGACGAAAGGAATCGCCTAATCCCAACTGCTTAGCCAAATTTTTCAGGTCCTCTTCTAGTTCACCCCGGCCGATAATGGTCAGCGTAGCATTTGGAAATGTATCTCTAATCCTATGAAAGGCCTGCATTAAAACATGGTGTCCCTTTTTCTCTACTAATCTTCCAATTGATAAAATATTTTGGGTTGTGTTTCTTGTTTGTGGGGAGCGATATTTATATTGGCTAAGGTCCACACCGCCATAGAGCACTTTGATTTTTTCTGCCGGGCAGCCCCATGCCATTATCCTATCCGCTAAATATTGACAAACGGGAAAAAAACAGTCGCCTTGATCAAATAACATGTTCATGTTTTCTAAATAACCCACCGGTTGATTGGCAAGGGTGGCATCCCTGCCGCGAATACTAGTGACTAATGGTAGATTTACAGCCTTTTTAAAAGGGAGTAAAAGAATGCCTAATTGACCGTGGTGAGCGTGTAAAAGGGAAATATTATGCTTTTCGACAAAATCCTTTGCTGAAAAAATCTCATTAAGATAATAGACCTTTTCGTTCAAGAGTGAGAGATCAACCATGTACTTTGGCTGCCGTACCAAATGAATATAATCATACCCTGGAACCTCACGAATCTGAGAGATATATTGGGTCGGGTCAACCCTTAAATTAAGATGGATTGCTGTACGCAAATAAAACTTCTCCTTTCAATCATGGTGGACAAACTCGCTTTGTTTTCCAAATATGGTATGCAGAAGCACTAAAAAAGCTTGGACAAATTACCAGGTAAGCAACTTGAAATTAGCGGAATAAACCCTCAAAATAAAGGGAAAGGAAGCATGGGTTGCAGGGGACGGTTCTCATGCCTCAATGGTAATGACTAGCGGTCAATTGAAGCGGAAGAGCCGTCCCTTGCTTCAGTTCAAGGAGGAATTGCGAATGGAAATAGGTGTGAGTACGTTTGTTGAGACGACGCCGGATGTACAAACTGGAGAGGTGAAGAGTCATGCCGTTAGGCTGCGTGAGGTAGTGGAGGAAATTATTCTTGCTGATCAAGTAGGATTGGATGTCTTTGGTGTTGGCGAACACCATCGCAAGGATTATGCGGCATCATCTCCCGCGATTGTCCTGGCTGCAGCGGCACCACAGACGAAACGAATCCGGCTGACGAGCGCGGTCACGGTGCTTTCGTCAGCTGATCCGGTGCGGGTATTCCAAGATTTCGCTACTCTTGATGCCGTATCAAATGGGCGTGCAGAGATAATGGCCGGCAGGGGATCGTTTATCGAGTCATTCCCGTTGTTTGGTTATGATTTAAATGACTATAATGAGCTATTTGATGAAAAGCTGGAGTTGTTGTTAAAAATACGAGAATCTGAGAAGGTGACCTGGAGGGGCGGTCACCGGCCAGCCATTGATAATCTAGGCATCTATCCTAGACCGGTGCAGGATCCCTTGCCGGTATGGATTGGCAGCGGTGGGACACCACAATCTGTCATTCGTGCGGGAATGCTTGGATTGCCGCTTGTCTTAGCGATAATTGGAGGAAGTCCGCTGCAGTTTGCTCAGCATGTCAATCTCTATAAAAGAGCAGCCGCGCAGGCAGGCCATGACGTAACGAAGCTGCCGATTGCCTCGCATTCCCATGGCTTCATTGCTGCGGATAATGAGACGGCGGCAAATCAATTTTTCCCTTCTACCCAGCAAGCCATGAACGTGCTTGGACGGGAACGGGGCTGGGGGCATTATGACCGCTCAAGTTTTGATGCAGCCAGAAGCTTTGAAGGAGCATTGTATGTTGGCGACCCTGAAACCGTTGCGGCGAAAATCATTCATCTTCGTAAAAACGTTGGTATTACCCGTTTTATGCTGCATGTGCCTGTTGGCTCGATGCCGCATGAAGAAGTAATGAAGGCGATTGAACTGCTAGGAACCGAGGTCGCACCAAGGGTTCGCCAGGAAGTTGCTAAGTGGGAAGCGGAGCAATTTTAGGCGCTTTGAATCGATAGTGATTTGACCGATTGAGCTTATTGAATGTTAATTTGGTAAATGAAAGAGTTCCATTGACCGATTGGGCTTATTGGATGACAATTTGGTGAATGAAAGTGGGTTCCATTGACCGATTGGGCTTATTGAATGTTAATTTGGTAAATGAAGCAGGGTCACATTACCCGATTGGGCTTATAAATGATCAATTTGGTAAATGAAACGTGCTTCCGTTAACTGTTTGTGCCCCCTGTTATTCAGATACACAAAATCCCTGAACATCGTATGATATTCAAGGGATTTTGTTATTTCAAGCGTTATTTTTTCAATAATAAATACATAAAATACGGTGCACCAATTAAGGCAACCATGATTCCTGCGGAAATCCCACTAGGCTCAACGAGATTATGCCCGATGGTGTCTGCCACTAATAAGAGCCAGCCCCCAATGAGTATGGCAAGGGGGATAAATAGTTGATTTCGCGGTCCCACTAATGCCTTCGCCATATGCGGGGCCATTAACCCGATAAAGGAAATTCCCCCAGTAACCGACACGGCTGCTGCTGCAAGGGCAACCGCTGTTAACAATAAGACAATCCGTTCCTTTTCAATGGATACTCCTACACCAATGGCAACTGGTTCACTTAAGCCTAGAAGATTCAAGCGATTGGCTTTGTATAATGTAAAGGGAATCAGAACAACTAACCATGGTAGAAGTGCCCAGATAAACGGCCAATCGGTGCCCCAAATATTCCCCGCCAGCCATTTCGCAATAAAATCTACCTTTTGCCGATCAGCAGATGAAATCAGGACAATCATTACCCCAGAAAGAGCTAAGGCAAAGCCAATCCCGACCAAGACTAATTTGACTGGCTGCAATCCTGTCTTTCGATCATAGGAGAACAAATAGATCAGGCAGGCAGTAAGCACCGCGCCAATGAAGGCAACAAGCGGGAGCATATAGAGAAATGAACCGGGCTCAATCGGGAAGAACAAAAAGAAAACGGCAATTGCTACACCCGCGCCAGAGTTAATGCCAATAATTCCTGGGTCAGCTAAATCATTTCGAGTGATTCCTTGTAAGATGGCCCCAGATAAAGCCAACGCCATCCCTGCCAACAACGTCACAAGCATGCGAGGTAAACGGATTGAAAATAAAACAAATTCCTCTTTAAATGTTCCCTGTCCCAAAAGGGTTGGGATCAGCCTATCATAGGATAGGGCGGAATAGCCCATGCCCATCCCAATCACAGTAGTAATGAGAATGAGCATAACCAATACACAGACAAGGATTCGTTGTTTTCTACGTAAAGAAGGCTGGATCATGAGAATGTGTTCCCTCCTTTACGGACAATGATGAGGAAAAAAGGTAATCCTAATGTAGCTACAATAGCTACTACAGGTGTTTCATATGGCGCATGGATGGTGCGGCCGACTGTATCCGCAAATAGCATAAAGGTAGCGCCTGTGATGGCGGACATCGGAATGATAAACCGGTAGTCTGTTCCCACTATCGCCCTAACAATATGCGGTACCATTAAACCGATGAAGGCCATATTGCCAACAAGAGCAACAGAAGCACCAGCAAGGAGGATAATCACGATAAACAGGATGGTTTTAATTTTTCTTGTGTTTTGGCCTAATCCAACAGCCACTTCTTCACTTAAACTAAGAATGGTGAGCTGTCGTGACAGCAGAAGCGAAATGAGTATTCCGATGACAATAAATGGAACAATAATGGAAAGTTGTTTCCACGTAGTCCCAATCATACCACCTGCCGTCCACATCGAGATGTTTTTGGATAGTTTGAAATAAATGCCAACGCCATCGGCGATTGCATAAAGAAAGGCGGAAACTGCAGCCCCTGCTAAGACAATCCGAAGAGGGGAAAAGCCGCCCCTTTTGATGGCGCCAATACCAAAGACCATCAGTGTTCCCGCCGCCGCCCCAATAAAGCAGGCAATGGTAAGGACGAAATAATTTGCTGAAGGGATTAGGGCTAGTGCAATCGCAAGTGCCGCATTGGCCCCAGCTGTTAATCCAAGAATACCGGGATCGGCCAGCGGATTTCGAGTGAGCCCTTGCATAATCGCTCCGGATACCGCAAGTGCCCCCCCTACAAAAATAGCCGCGACTTCCCTCGGAATGCGGATCTCTCGGAGCATTAAAGTGGTATCACTTTTTACGTTGGACGTAAGAGCGAGCCAGACATCCTTGACAGTTGTCTCTGCTGCTCCGAAAACACAAGCAGCGATAAACATACAAACAAAAAGAACCAGACCGGCCAACATCTTGTAGATAAAGGAAATTGAATGTTTTTCATTTGTCATCAGTCGCTCATCTTTTCTTTCCTAGAATGGGGGAAGAGGAATTCCTCCATCAGAATTCCTCTTGGCTAGTTATTCGTTACCTAAAAATGACTTTTTGAAAAATTCCAGTTGTTTATCAAGTGTAACCGGATCGCTGAAGGAGGCGCCATTGCCTTCCATGACAAAAACATGATTGTTTTTAACGGCCGGAATATTTTTGTACGACTCTGTTTCCTGGAAGGCTGTGTCAGCATCTGAATACTTGCTCAATATCACATAATCGCCGGCATATTCAGGAAGCACCTCGGCAGAAAGGGTATAATAGCCGGATTTCAATGCCATTTCTTTTACTTTTTCCGGCATTTTCAAATTCATTGCCTGATATAAAATTTCTGTTCCGCGTGCCCAGTTGTTTCCGAATACATATAAATCTTTATCGTAGGCTTCCATTACCGATACAGTGGCATCTTCGCCAATTTTTGCGCGAATTTCTTTCCCAGCCTCATCTGCACGGGCTTTAAAATCATCTACCCAAGCTTGCGCTTCTTTTTCCTTATTGACGAGCTTACCAATTTCAATGTGCTGTGTTAAGTAATCAACTTTGCCCCATGTATAGGTAACAGTCGGAGCAATTTCTTTTAATTTATCAAGATTTTTAATATTATCTAAACCAATGATTAAATCTGGTTCTAATTCAATAATTTTTTCTAGGTTTTCATCTGATACTTCGGCCACATCTTTTAATTCCTTTTTAAACGTTGGATTATTTTTCGACCAAACGTCTACGCCCACCACATGAATGCCTAAATCAAGTACATTTCCAGTGAAACCAGAAAGCAGGATGACGCGTTTTGGGTGTGCGGGTACTTCCACGGGGCCAGTTTGCGATTGATATGTAACCATTTTTGGCTGATCATCTTTTGTTGATTTTTCTTTCGTACTGGCAGAATCATTACTGCAGGCACTAATAATTAACACTAACAGCAGGATAAATGGGAATAGCAACTTTTTCATTTTTCTTTTCTCCCTTTAGTAGGTTATAGGTGATGCACATCGGCTTGTTTGTCCGTGGATCCCTGCCAATCTGCGCATCGATCTGGAACACCTTTTTCAAGACATCATGTGTCATGACTTCCTCACAATCACCGGCTTTGATGATTTGTCCGTCCTTTAAAGCGATGAGATAGTCAGCGAAACGAGCCGCCTGGTTTAGGTCATGAAGAACCATGACAATCGTGCGTTCCTGTTCAATGTTTAGTTTTTGCAAAAGCTCCAGTACCTCGAGCTGATGAGCCATATCTAAATAGGTCGTTGGTTCGTCAAGAAAGATGATTTCTGTTTCTTGGGCAAGCGCCATCGCGATCCAAACCCGCTGTCGCTGTCCTCCTGATAGGGCATCTACAGGCCGAAACTTAAAGTCAGTAATTCCTGTCACTTCAAGGGCCCAATCAATGACTTCCACATCCTTTTTTGTTAAGCGCCCGAACCCTTTTTGATAGGGGAATCTGCCGTAAGAAACAAGTTCCGCAACCGTTAATCCGCTTGCACTTTCTGGTGTTTGCGGTAGAATGGCCATTTTTTTAGCGAGAATTTTTGTGTTTTCCTTCGAGATATTCTTCCCATCCAACACAATCGTTCCGGATTGCTGGGGAATAATGCGCGTAATCGCCTTCAATAATGTGGACTTTCCGCAGCCATTTGAACCGATGATCGTGGTGATTTTCCGGTCAGGTATTTTTACACTGAGATTTTTAACAATTAACCGTTCCCCATAGCCGATGTTTAAGTCATTTGTATAGAGGCGAACCATGTTTAACCTCCTTTTTTAAAAAAAATAATTGATAATGATTATCAGTATCGATTACTTAAAATATAATAGGCTAATTTCATTGTGTCAATATTTTTTTTATTGAAAAAGGAAACTGAACAGTGTATATTTTAGTTGAGAATGATAATCAATTACATTTGGCTACTGGGGAGTGTTCTGAAATGGGGCAGCAGGAAGTATTTGATGTGACGGTGATTGGCGGCGGGCCAGCTGGGCTGTATTCCACTTTTTACAGTGGACTTAGAGAGATGAAGACAAAGCTGATTGAATTCCAGCCGCAGCTTGGCGGAAAGCTTCATGTCTATCCTGAGAAAATGATTTGGGATGTAGGGGGGCAAACGCCCATCCCGGGAGCAATGTTAATGGAACAGCTTATTGTCCAAGGATTAACGTTTAATCCAACAGTCGTTTTAAATGAAAAAGTTGAGTCGATCTTACTGAATGAGGATGGAATCTTTGTCTTGCAAGGTGCCACCGGCCAAAGGCATTTTTCAAAAACAGTCATAGTCGCCATTGGCAGCGGCATATTGAAACCGCAAAAGTTGGAGATTGACGGGGCAGAGCGGTTTGAGGTAGCTAACTTACATTACACAGTGAAGTCATTAAAACAGTTCAAGGATAAGACGGTGGTCATTTCAGGCGGGGGAAATACGGCTATCGATTGGGCAAATGAATTAGAATCCATTGCGAAAAAGGTGTATGTTGCCTATCGGAAAGAGTCGTTTAAAGGTCATGAAGCACATGCCTCCCAGTTGTGTAACAGTTCTGCCCATTGTTTATTTAATACATCGATTACACGACTCATAGCGTCAGCGAGCCATGAGGAGATCGAAAGCGTGGAATTGACGAATCATGAAACAGATGAGGTTTTCTATTTACCGATTGATGAAGTGATTATTAATCATGGATATGAACAGGATGCGGCGTTACTAAAAAATAGTGACTTACATATTGCGTTGGCCGATGATTATTATATTGCCGGTAATGCGGTAAGCCAATCTTCGGTAGAGGGACTTTATGCTGCTGGGGACATCCTCATGTACGATGGAAAAGTACAGTTAATTGCCGGGGCATTTCAGGACGCAGCAAATGCTGTTAATAAAGCAAAACAATTCATTCAGCCTGATGCGCCAAAAGCCGGAATGGTTTCTTCCCATCATGAATTATTTAAACAGCGGAATAAAGAAATAGTGAAGCAAATGATGAACAAATAAAGAGTGCACGCCGGGTAAGCGTGCACTCTTTCTATAGACAGAGGGCGACGATTATAACACCCACTGTCACGATACTAATAACGACTTTTCCAACGATTGGAACGGAATCCTTGCCATTCTTGTTGAGCTGTTCTTCCTTTTCAAGTGCAGCCTTGCGATATTCTGGATTGCAGCAGCCCATTAGGCTACCCGATTCCAGTTTGAAATATCATCTTCAAGTGGAAGGTTATTGGCCCGTGCCTTTTTAGCAGCTCTAAAGAAGAGAGCGGTAAGGACGATAGTTCCAATGAAGCCGCCAATCCATGAAGTGCTCATCGATAAGCGGAATCCAATTTGGGCATTTAAAATATAGGTAATCACCATGACGAGCATAAAGACACCCGGAATCAACGGAACAAAGTAGTTTTTCTTAGCGATATACAAGTACATGGCGCCAACAAACAAGGCAATAACCGCCGTTGATTGGTTGGCCCAGCTGAAATATCTCCAAAGAATATTAAAATCCATCTGAGTCAGCACTGCTGAAATTACAAATAATGGTACAGCAATCCAGAGGCGGCTGGATAATTTCTGTTGGGCAATGTTCAGATATTCAGCAATAATCATCCGTGCGCTTCGGAATGCAGTATCTCCAGATGTAATAGGTAATACGATGACGCCAAGGACGGCAAGCGTTCCACCAATGGCACCAAGGAGGGTTGTCGATGCCTCACTGACGACTGCTCCAGGTCCGCCGGCTGCCAAAATATCATTTAGGCCATTGTAACCGTGGAAAAGGCTCATTCCTGCAGCAGCCCAAATCATGGCAATGACGCCTTCTGCAATCATCATGCCATAGAAAATTTTCCGACCTTGTTTTTCATTCTGAGTGGTACGGGAAATGATTGGTGTTTGGGTCGCATGGAATCCGGAAAGCGCGCCACAAGAAATTGTGAAAAATAGTAATGGGAAAACTGGTGCGTTAGCAGGGTGGAAGTTTTTTAATGAAAGTTCCGGAATGGGTGCACCGGTAACAACTAAACCGATTCCTACTCCAAGGGCGCTGATCAACAGTAATGCGCCAAAGTATGGATAAAGGCGGCCAATAATTTTGTCAACGGGCATAAGTGTAGCTAAAATATAATAAACAAAAATGGCAGCAATAATTACGAAAAGGGCAACCTTTCCGTCCATTAACACGTTAAGCAAGGCAGCAGGTGTGGTCACAAATACGGTTCCTACTAATAAAAGAAGTAAAACAGCGAAACCATTGACGACATGCTTCATAATTTTCCCCAAAAACCTGCTGGCTAGCTCCGGTAAATGGGCACCGCGGTTCCGAATAGAAATCATCCCTGTTAAATAATCATGAACCGCTCCGGCGAAAATACAGCCGATGACAATCCAGATAAAAGCAACAGGCCCGTATAGTGCACCTAAAATAGGGCCGAAAACAGGTCCTGTTCCAGCAATATTGAGGAGCTGAATCAAAGAATTCTTTTTCGTGCTCATTGGAAGATAGTCAACACCATCATTATTGACATAGGCGGGCGTCGCCCTGTCTTCCTTTACACCAAATAATTTTTCTACAAATTTGCCGTACGTGAAATAACCAATAATTAAAAGAGCAATTCCTGCTAGAAAAGTATACACACTTTCTCCCCCTTTTTTATAAATGAATGCGGTTACATAAATCAAGTATATAAAAGAAAAGGAGCAGCAGGGCGGACTTAGGTGTGAAAGGTAGAAATATGGAATTAACATGTTACTAGAGTGGTTTAAAATGCAGAAGATTAATAATAGTCTGGAGGGTTATATTTCCAACCTCACTCTTAATGCCTTTACATAATTTCTGCTGACCGACAACATTTCCTGCCTTCCCTCAATATGCAGCTGATAGGCGCCATTGAACCACGGGGTCAGTCTGGTCACATATTCCAGGTTAACAAGAAAGCTTTTATGGATGCGAAAAAAACCAAAGCCTTGGAGCCGGTTTTCCAAATCCTTGAGCGGCATCTTTGTATCATATTCGCTGTGTTTTGTTATCAGCCTTGTCCATTTATCATCCCGAACAATATAAAGAATCTCTATTGGGTCGAGGTAAAGGATTTCCCCAGCCGCTTCAACCGCAAGCTTTCCAGTCTGTTTTTCCGGCTCGGATTCCTTAGAAGCGCTGAGATGTTTTAGAATCCGATTGATGGTTTCGTGTAATTGATCTTGGTCATAGGGCTTTAGTAAGTAGTCAACGACATCATAGCGAAATGCCTCGACAGCAAATTGCGGATAGGCTGTGGCAAAGACGACTAATGGAGCATGTTTGAGTTCCTGAAAAGCTTTTGCAGTGTTCATCCCGTTCATCCTTGGCATTTCCACGTCCAGGAAGACCACATCTGGTTGCAATTGGAGGGCCTTCATAATGGCGTCTTCCCCGGATTCAGCTTCGCCAACGATCTGAATGGATGGAAATGCCGATAATAAATGCTTTAGTTCATCCCTGCTATATAGTTCATCATCAACAATAAGCGTTTTGATTGGTTGTACCACTTTGTTCCACCTCCATATATGGAATTGAAAAGGAAATTCGTGTCCCCTGATTGAGTTCACTTTTTATCATCAGTGCGGCACCCTCACCGAACATAAAGGCTAGCCTTCGGTTCACGTTGTAAAGTGCCAGCCCGCTTCCAGAGATAGAATCTATCGGAGTTTGGCAGATTTGGCCTACTCTTTCTTTACTCATCCCACTTCCGTTATCTTCAACAGTTACAATGGTTGCTTGATTTTCTTTATGAATGCTTATTTTAACAAGGCAGTTGCTCTCCATATCCTTGATCCCATGTTTAATGGCATTTTCAACAATGGGCTGCAAGGTGAGTGGGGGAATGTTCTGTGAAAGGATACTTTCCTCCACCTCATAAATCACTTTTAATTTATGAACAAAGCGAACTTCCTCAATGGCCAAATAGGCTTTTACCTGCTGTAATTCCTGTTCAAGTGTCGTCATCCTCTGGGTGGTGACGGATAGATTCTGTCGTAAAAAGTGTGACAGGGAGACAAGTAGTTTCCTGGCCTTCTCGGGATCGATTCGGACAAGCGAAAGGATGGTATTAAGTGAATTAAAGAGAAAGTGCGGGCTAATTTGTGCTTGGAGTGCCTTTATTTCTGCTTCCTTTGCAAGTTGATAGGCCTTGTCCGCCTCGGCAATTTCAAGCTGGTTGCTTAACAGTGAGCATAAGCCTGAAATGAGTTCCATAATAACCGGGTTTATTTCCTTTTCGGAACGGAAATAGAATTTCAACGTCCCAATCGTATTCCCGCGTAGTTTCAACGGGGCAATAACGACGGCATCGAGTGGGCAGTCCTTTACACGGCAATGAATCGATTGCTGTGCAGCGACAATCATTTCCCCTTTTCTGATTGCATCCCTGGTTATTTGTGTCTGGATGGGACTTTCTGAACGGTGATGCTCGTATCCGAGCCCAACATGAGCCAATATTTCCGATAAATTTGTCATCGCCACAGCACTGGTGTTGAGCTCATTGTGGAGAATATGGCAAACTACCTTTGCTGATGCGGTATTAAGTCCATTTCTGAGATAGGCAAGGGTTTTGTCGGCAATTCTTAAGGTTTTTTGGGCTTGCAGGGCACCGGCTTTTTCCTCCTCATTAATCACGCTCTTAATAATTAACAGGAATAGGGCACAGCCAAGGCCGTTTGCGGAAATCATCGGCATACCAATGATTTCAACTAAACCCCATGCCTTTTCAAATGGCTTTGAGATTAATAGAATCAAGAGCATTTGAATGGATTCAGCAAGCGCACCAATCAGAAAGGCAGAGCGAAGCTTGACATGCTTGCCCTTTCGATGGAACAGGCCTGATAGCAAGCCCGTAAGGATGGTTGCCAGTCCGCAGGAAATGGCTGTGAATCCTCCAAGTGTGAAGCGGTGGATGCCGGCAATTAAACCTGCGCCAAGCCCAACCCTATAGCCGCCAAGGAGGCCGGCTAATACGACACCAATGACACGGGAGTTGGCAATGGCCTCATCGGAATGAAGTGTAGAGGTCCAGCGGTTAAACTGAAGACTGTCGGTACTAAGAGTCAGTCCTGAATAGGTACCAATAATCCCAAAGAAGCCAAAGAAAATAATCGCAATCAACTGCTGCCTGCCATTTAGTTCGTCCTGATAAATCATACCCCGGAAGAATTGAAGCCTTGTTAACACAAACGCAATCGTCACGAGGATCCCCAACCGCTCCACCATCGTTACCAACAATTCCAACATGGAAATCCCTCCAATGGTGCCTGTCACCATTATTACTACAACCATATCCATAACTTAATTTAATTTTACCAATATTCTTACCGTTCGTGATACTGTTTTTTCTGCTTAAATGAAAGAGAGGCTGAGCCGAAACAGTTGTTTGTCTCGGCTCAGCCTCTCTCGCCTATTACCATTCTTTTGGTTGGTAGTGTAATTCTGTAAATAGCTGCTGTTTTTCTTTCTTTGATAAGTCCCGCCATTGTCCTATAGGTAGGTTGCCTAAATGGATATTCATAATCCGAGTTCGCTGCAGCCGGACTACCTCATACCCTAGTGCAGAACACATTCGGCGGATTTGCCGGTTCAACCCCTGGGTTAAGATGATTTGGAAAATATTTTTCGACAGCTGTGTTACTTTGCAGGGGAGTGTTTTCGTATTTAATATTTCCACTCCTGCCGCCATTTGTTTTAGAAAATCAGTCGTAATCGGCTTGTCCACTGTAACAATATATTCCTTTTCATGCTTGTTTTCCGCCCGGAGAATTTCATTAACAATATCCCCGTCATTCGTCAACAGAATGAGGCCATCTGAGTCCTTATCCAAGCGTCCAATATGGAAAATTCGCAATGGATGGTTAATGAAATCAACAATATTACCTTTTACATGCCGTTCCGTTGTGCTCGTAATACCTACGGGTTTATTTAAAGCAATGTAAACATAATTGTTAGAGACGTTGACGAGGCTACCATCAATGCGGACCATATCCCCAGGCTCCACCTGACTGCCAATTTGCGCCACTTTCCCATTAATCGTGACTCTTCCTTCAGTAATTAATTTATCCGCTCCCCGTCTTGAAGACTTCCCAGACTCGCTAATAAACTTATTAATTCGTATCATAACCACAACCTTAAAGTGCATAATCGTATGATTAAGAATAACGCAACCGCCTCCTGAATATCAAGTGGTGGTGCCTGACACCCTTTCTACTACCCTCATGTCGAAAACTAAGGACCTTAAACTTACATTGTTTTAAGGGATTCCAAAATATCACAATAATCTCGCCCGAATATGACTGAATTTTCTGGAGTAAAATGTTACTTTAGGTGTAATACCATAATTGGAGAGATGGCGATGAAAAAAGTAACCGCTGTTATTATCGTATTCATGAGTTTCTTTTTCTTTTCAAGCCAGACCGATGCAAGCGGCAGCCAATTGATTATTATTAACAAAAAAACGAATACCCTAGCTTTTTATGATGGAGGGACCTTGGTTAAAACATTTAGAGTAGCGACCGGAAGGCAAGCCTCATTTACCCCGGAAGGGACATTTAAAATTGTGAATAAGATAAAGAATCGGCCTTATTATACGAAGAATATTCCCGGCGGAGACCCCCGTAATCCCCTTGGCGACCGCTGGATGGGACTTGAGGCAAGAGGGACTTATGGTACTACGTACGGGATTCATGGCAATAGTAATGAAGGTTCGATTGGCGGATATGTTAGTGCTGGTTGTGTGAGAATGCATAATCAAGAAATACATTGGCTTTTCGATCAGGTACAGGTTTACACAAAGGTCGTCATTACCCGCTCTGACAAAAGCTTTGATGCGATCGCCCAGGCTAGTGGATATATAGTTACAGTACCTGCAAGTGCCGGAAGTACAAACGGTATCATAACTGTGCAAAACGGCTGGGTCCAAAATGGCAACAAAAAGTACTATTACGAGAATGGAGCCGTGAAGAAAGGCTGGCAAACTATAAGTGGAAAAAAATATTTCTTTGATGGGTCCGGTGTAATGAAGACAGGTTGGCTGTCCATTGAGGGGAAAAAGTATTACCTTAATAACAAAGGTGTGATGACAACGGGATGGGTAACAGCAGGTGGGAAAAAGTATTATTTTGATGCCGGGGGTGCCATGAACACAGGCTGGTTCGAAGAGGGTGGAAACAAATATTTTTTCAATTCTGATGGGGCGATGAACACAGGCTGGTTGGAGGATGGAGAGAACAAGTATTTCTTTGATGCTAATGGAGTGATGAAAAGTGGTTGGCTGGACGAGGGTGGAAACAAGTATTATCTGGATTCAGCTGGCGTTTTGAAAACAGGTTGGCTCGATGATGGTGGAAAGCGGTACTTCTTTGATGAGACTGGAGCCATGAATATTGGCTGGTTAGAGGTTACGGGCCAGAGGTATTATTTCGATACCACGGGGGCAATGAAAACCAATTGGGTTGAAGACAGCGGCAAGTGGTATTATTTTGACCAGACAGGGGTGATGAACACAGGCTGGATTAACGATCAGGGTAAATGGTTCTATCTAAATGCGAGTGGTTTCATGGATCCCCCTTTGGCAGCCGTACATTTTCCGAATGATAACAAACCAGATTGGGTAGATGATTCTTTTGAAAAATACTTCCAAAACAACTCGGGTGCCCTTGTTACAAGCTGGATTAAATACGAAAATAATTGGTACTATCTTTATATAAATAAAGAAATGGCTAAGAGTTCATTGATAGGAAGTCATTAAAATCTTTCATACAAAAAGCCAGCCTTTAGTTAGATATAGGCTGGCTTTTTCATAACTATCTAAAAATAGGTATTTATGTTTTATTGATAGATTGATAGATAAGCAGTATTGGCAGCCACAAACTCCTTTAATGTATACAAGATTGTAGACATGTATACAATCTTGTATACATGTAGACATTTTGTATACATTGATGTTTACATGTACACAAAGTTGTATACATGCTTTAGTGCCGGGATGTATACAACTTTGTTGTTATTGTATACATAAATGTAAACATAGACATCGATGTTTACGAATTGTTTACTGTTTTACACTTTCATATCGTTTTTGTCGAAACTATTGAACAATCAACTAATCTCCTTTAGTCTTAAAGAGAACCAAATCAAAGATACATATCAATTTTAAAAAATAAATCTAGTAAATGGAAAGGAACGGTGTTTATGACTAAATCGAGAGTTGCCGCTGTTGATGTAGGAAATGATTCTATTAAAGCCATTTTCGGAGAATTAGAATATGAATTAAATATTCCAAACATTGTTGCACGGGACACAGAGGACCGCCCTGTTATTGGGATTGAGGAACTGGATGACAAGAATCCTTTAGACGGAATTCATGTGAGAGTCCACTCCCCTGCTTTGAAAGAAAATAATATGATTTATCGTGTCGGCAATTTAGCAACGAAAAGCAATAATGCCACCGAATTAGATCCCGGCAGCAGCAAATCTGAAGAAGACCAAACATTAATTATGCTTTTTACAACATTAGCCCTGGATGCCGTCCGACAAGAGAGTTTCCCACGGGCAAAGAATGTGATTGATGCTACCTACACATTGGGTACAGGCCTCCCTCTTCGAGAAGTGAAGGAAGGGAAGGATGCCGGGTACAGATCCAAATTAGTCGGATCCGTTCATCAGGTTGAATTCCTAGTAACGCCTAAATACCAGGGATTAAAGGTAAATATCAAATTTAATGAAGTAAAGGTGTATCCGGAAGGCTTTGCCGCCTACATTAACCTTGTAATGGACAACAATCTGAAAATCATCAATAAGGATTTAATCGATAAGCGTATATTAATTCAAGATATCGGCGGACTATCAACGGATATCGCGGTCATTAAAAATCGCAATGTTGATGATGATAAAGCACAAGGGTTTAACCTCGGGGTTTCTGAATCGCTAGAGGCCATTCGTGAAGAAATTAGAACAAAGCACGGTATTGAGTTGGATAGCCGCCGTGATGTCGTTGAAATTATTACACGAAAAAATGACCGCAACCATATAATGGTGAAGGGAAGCCGGACAAGCGTGCACGATATTACCGACCGGATTCTGCTCGAATTAGCGAAAAAGCAATATAGGTTGTTGCGAAATGTATGGCAGAAGAATTCGCAAACAGAAATCTGCTACTTTGTCGGCGGCGGAGCGCACGTCTTGAAGGATTATCTGAAAACATTAAATAACAACTTAGATGGCTATAATATCGAATTTTTTGAGGATGATAAGGAAAGTATTTGGATGATGGCCAATGCATATTATAAATTGATCACAGATTATGCCAGAAAAGTGGAGAAACAAAAAGCTGTTCCGGTAAAGAATTAAGTAAGGTGACACTATGAAAAAGCCCAATGCCAATGAAATTAAGCGGGGTCAAGCGCTATCGTTCCGCGTTCCTTCCGATACACCTGACCATACTTTAAAACAGCTGCAAAAAGTAAAAGAAACAGAGCGAAGGAATTTTTCAAGCAAACTCGCAGAGTTTGTCATGGATGGAGTGAATCATTCCTTTTCTAGAGAAAAGGAAACGGTCACCATTCCACTTCCAAGGAATTTAACGAAAGCACAGCGGGATTGGTTGAAGCATGAGCACTCTGAGGCGTTGTTGGGAAGTATTGTCTATCAATTGATATCTGATCCTGTTCGGTCTACCTCTTTATTGGCTTCCTTGAACAGTAAATCGGTAGATATTGAAGAGGCTTTGTATCTTCAAGAAGAAGTATTTCCCGAGGAACCATTACGGTACATGGATGTAGAGTCTAGTCATAGCGAAACGGCTGCTGCTAGTGAGGAAGGCCCCTCCCCTTCCGATGTGGATGATGATTTATCCTCATTTGATTGGGACAGTGCGAAACCGTTACTAGACGAGAAAGAAGAGATCGAAGAAGATTTAGACGATTTGCTGGGAGATTTTTTGGCAAATATGAATAAGTGATGTAACAAAGCCCCAAGCATTTTTGCTCGGGGCCTTGTTTCGTTATTAATGTTTATGATTCGGCAACTTTTTACCAGGATGATTGTCTCCTTGGTGTTCCCGATTTTTCTTGTCCTTTTCCTGGTTTTCATGTAGCTTCTCAACAAATTCATGGGTGTCTTTGTTATCCATGTCGCAAAACCTCCTAGAAAATTGAACCAATGTTAATGTAACCTGTTAACCATAAAAACATGCAGGCAAAAAAAATCTCCTTAATAGGAGATTTTTAAATAACACCCTGTGCAATCATCGCGTCAGCCACTTTTATGAATCCAGCGATGTTGGCACCGACGACTAAGTTACCAGGGAAGCCGTATTCTTCAGCGGCCTTTGTACTGTTTTGGTAAATATTAATCATGATTTGATGGAGCTTGGCATCGACTTCCTCAAACGACCACGCCAATCGGGCACTGTTTTGCGCCATTTCTAAGGCTGACACGGCTACGCCGCCGGCATTTGCTGCTTTTCCAGGTCCAAACAGCACTTCACTGTTTAGGAATACGTCAATCGCTTCGAGTGTGGACGGCATGTTAGCGCCCTCGCCAATTGCTTTCACCCCGTTTGCTACCAGGATTTTAGCTGCTGTTTCATCAATTTCATTCTGGGTTGCACATGGTAGAGCAATGTCACACGGAATAGACCAAATCCCTGAACACCCTTCGAAATATTGGGCATGTGGGTGGTGATTCACGTATTCGCTGATTCGTTTTCGCTCAACCTCTTTAATTTGTTTGACAGTATCTAAATTGATCCCATTTTCATCGTAGATATAACCGTTGGAATCACTGCAGGCCACGACTTTGGCACCAAACTGGGTTGCCTTTTCGATGGCATAAATAGAGACATTGCCTGAGCCGGAAACAACGACCCTACTACCGCAAAAACTCAGACCTTGATCTTTTAACATTTCTTGGACAAAATAAACGGTGCCATAGCCGGTTGCTTCTGTACGTGCCAGGCTGCCGCCATACCCTAAGCCTTTACCCGTTAAAACTCCAGCCTCGAAGCTGCCGCGGATCTTTTTATATTGGCCGAACATAAAGCCGATTTCTCGTGCGCCAACGCCAATGTCCCCTGCCGGTACATCCGCATCTGGCCCGATATGGCGGTAAAGCTCAGTCATGAAGCTTTGGCAAAAGCGCATGATTTCATTGTCAGATTTCTCCTTAGGATCGAAATCAGAACCGCCTTTTCCGCCGCCAATTGGCTGACCGGTTAAGGAGTTTTTAAAAATTTGCTCAAAGCCCAAAAACTTGATAATGCTGGCATTTACAGACGGATGGAAACGCAATCCCCCTTTATAGGGACCAATGGCACTATTGAATTGTACGCGGAATCCGCGGTTTACATGGACCTTTCCGCTATCATCGACCCATGGTACGCGGAAGGTAATGACACGTTCTGGTTCGACGACCCTCTCAAGAATCCCTTGCTCCATATATTTTGGGTGTTTCGCAAAAACAGGCACGAGGGAGTCGAAAATTTCCTTCGCTGCCTGATGAAATTCACTCTCAAATGCGTTGCGGTTTTTTACTGTTTCAAACACGTTATTGACGTATTCTCTTGCTGCTTTCGAACCTGATTGTTTTACATCCTCTATTGTTTGCATCGGAATTCCTCCCTTAAAAGTGGTGCGGTTAACTGAAAATTCTTCATATTAGTATCGTTTTATTTTATAATTGATAAATCATCTAAGCAATATAAAGAATAGATAAGAATCATATCGATATTAGATTGGTTGGAAAAGCATAAGAAATTACCTTTAAAAAAGGTGGTGGAATGAAATGGAGTTACGACAGATTCACTATTTTATTGAGGTTGCGAAAAGAGAGCATGTGACAGAGGCCGCCCATGCTCTCCATGTCGCTCAATCGGCGGTTAGCAGGCAGTTGGTTAATTTAGAAGCAGAGTTAGGGGTAAATTTGTTTATCCGTGAAGGGCGGAATGTTAAACTGACCCCAATTGGCACCATGTTTTTGGAACAGATGCAACAGGCAATGAAGCTAATTGACAATGCCAAGCGGGAGGTCGAAGAATATTTAGATCCAGAGAAGGGGACGATTCGAATTGGTTTTCCCAGCAGCCTAGCCGCTTACACCCTGCCAACGGCCATTTCCGCCTTTCGCGAGCGCTATCCGCATGTAAAATTCCAGCTTAATCAAGGTTCCTATACACATTTAATTGATGGAGTGATAAAAGGGGAATTTAATCTCGCTCTTATTGGGCCCGTGCCTAAAAAGGAGAAGAAAATTAAAGGGAAAACGTTGTTTACTGAAAATATTGTTGCCCTACTGCCGCAGTCCCATCCCCTTGCCACGAAGCGATTACTAACACTAAACGAATTACGGGACGATTCCTTTGTTCTTTTTCCAAAGGGTTTTATTTTGCATGAAATCATTGTCAATGCCTGTGTCCAGCTTGGCTTTGAACCGCAGGTGTCATTTGAAGGGGAGGATATTGATGCCATTAAAGGCTTGGTTTCAGCAGGTCTTGGTGTGACACTTATTCCGGAAATCACTCTAATTGACAGCCTCCCGCGGTCAACGGTCAAAATTCCGATTACGGAACCGAATGTTTCAAGAACAGTCGGTGTCATTATCCCAAGTGAACGGGAGCTGTTGCCAACGGAGAAGCTTTTTTATGAGTTCCTCGGAGAGTTCTTCAGTATCCTTGACCGTTATCAAAATTAGCCGCCCTCATGAAACAGTACCACCTTACATAAGTATGAAATAGGGACTTTGAAAAAAAGGTCGTACTTGAGGGGGATTTTGCAGTGGTAGTATCAATATTTGTCTTTTTGCTAATTGTTTTTATTATCGGCCCGCTTTGTTTCTTTTTGTGGCTTCGTAATTTAGCAAACAAGCCGCAGCATTCGATTATTCGGGCCTATCCTTATTTAGGCTGGATCCGCTATGTGTTGGAAATGATGGGGCCAAAACTTAGGCAGTATTGGTTTGACAGTGATAACGGAACAGGGCCCTTTTCTCGTGCCGACTATTTGGGCATTATTTTTTCGGCAAAATATCGGACGGATTTGATCAGTTTTGGCTCAAAGCGGGACTTTGAAAAGCAAGGGTACTATATCGCAAATGGTTTGTTTCCACTGTTGAATGAAGAATTGCGTGTCGATAACCAAGAAAAAGTGCATGCGATGAAATACAAAATTGAACATGAGGGCATGTTCACTCGCAGTGAGAGCTTTGAGGAAGAGCAAATTACCCGTTGGCAATATCATGAAGAGGATGCGATTGTCGTGGGTGCCAGGCGGGGGAATCCGTGGAAACTGCGCGGGCCATTTGGTGCTTCAGCTACATCCTATGGTTCTGTCGGTGAAAACTATATTCTTGCCACCGGCTATGGCAGCAGGATGGCTGGCGGGTCCTGGATTAATACAGGTGAAGGCGGCATTGCCCCGGAGCATTTAGCAAGCGGTGCCGATGTGGTTGCCCAAATTGGACCGGGTTTATTTGGCTATCGAGATGTAGATGGCCATTTTTCAATGGAGGAATTTATAAAGCATGCCCAGCAGCCGCTAATCAAAGCTTTTGAGCTCAAATTTGGTCAAGGGGCCAAAATCCGTGGCGGTCATTTGGAGGGTTCGAAGGTAACCGCAAAGGTGGCCCAAATTCGGAAGGTGAAGGCGGGTCAGACCATCAATTCGCCCAATCGGTTTTCGTTCTTACATAATGAAACGGAAGCACTGCAGTTTATCAAGAAGCTGCAGGATGCGGGCGGGAAACCAGTTGGGATGAAAATCGTTGTCGGGTATGGAACAAATTTGGATGCTTTCTTTTCTGCCATGAAACGGTTGCACATTTATCCTGACTTTATTACGGTAGATGGCGGAGAAGGTGGTACAGGGGCCACGTATAAATCGATGGCAGATAGCATGGGGCTTCCCCTTTACTCTGCTTTAATCGCAGTGGTGGATAAAGTCCATCAGTTTGGGATTCGCGATCATGTGAAGATCTTTGCTTCCGGGAAATTGATTTCTGCTGATAAAATTGCGATAGCACTGGCTATTGGGGCCGATGCGGTCAATTCGGCACGCGGCTTTATGATTGCCGGCGGCTGCATTATGGCGATGCAGTGCCATACCGGCAAGTGTCCAGCAGGAGTGACAACGACTGACCCGAAACATCAAGAGGCGCTGGTGCCTGAGGAGAAAAAATGGCGGGCAATGAACTATATTATCAATGTCCGGCAAGGCCTTTTTGCCCTGGCGGCCGCTTGCGGTATCGATACACCACGTAAATTCACCCGCGAGCATATTGTCTTTAAAACGGAATCGGGCCAAGTGCAGAGACTCTCCGAACTATTTCCGCTGCCTAAATATTCTGAAGGGGATTGAAAAAAGTTGAATTTCTTGCCATCAATGTGAGTAAACATTATAGTCATGATGAAAATGTTATGAAACTATTACTCTAAAATAGGTGGTGGGCTATGGAGCTGCCTGCTAAAATTGTTAACCTCGATGGCACATTAAATGAGGAGTTAATCCTGGATAAAGAGCCGATCTATAAGGGAATGAATGGGAGAATGGTGGAACGCTTCTATCTCCGAGCGAATGAAAGTTATATTTTTAAACCATTAACGAATGATGGTCAATTGGGCAAAGAAGTCTGGATCCATGAGCATGTTCTTACTCATTTCCCAGCCATTTTTCCAAAAATACTTTCGTATTCAATTAGCGATGCCCCTGAGCGTAATTGGATGATTCTTGAGGATCTTGGCCCATTGGTCCACGATTTTCGTGAGGATACTGCTTTAGGTGTGGTGAAATGGGTGGCCTGGTGGCATTCCCTGCCGCTTGAGAACGTTGGTGATATGCCGCGTGCAGGTTTGAAACCACAGTTTCAGGAGCTCATTATGGAAATTCGGAGGCGGAAGGATGAATTTCTTCAGCTGGGTCCAGGTATTGAAAGTGACCGTATAGAGTATATTTATTCATTGCTTGATAGAGTTATATTTTCAGAGAAACGAGTCCTGTCCCACGGCGACTTACATGCGGGTAATTTTGCCGTTGTGAAGGGTAGGATCATGATTTTGGACTGGGAGCATACCCATATCAATTTGCCTTACTGGGATTTGTACCATCTTCTTGATATGTCGCATCCGCTTTATTCCAAAAAAATGACGGCTCCCCTTCGTGAAGTGATTTTGTCTGCCTATTTGGATCAGGTTGAATTCGAGGTGGACCGCGAGGCGTTCTTTAAGGAGTATTACTTGCTTGCGGCGGTGTTCTCAATTTGGATGATCCTGCTGATTCAAAAAGATTTACAAGGGAACGGCGGCAAATGGTCTGCTGTTCAATTGCATGCGCAGCTGGAGGAGACGGTTTCAAGCCTACGCCAGTGTGCCGAGGCCTTGTGGAATGGGAATGTAAAAAGCTAACCCCTTTGCGGTGGGGTTAGCTTTTTGTGTGTTACGCTTTTTGTTCTGTGAGTTTGATGATTTCAATGATTGTGTGTGTTGCTTTAATCATATTATCAACGGAGATAAATTCAAATTTCCCATGGAAGTTTTCGCCGCCGGTAAAAATATTTGGTGTCGGCAGACCCATATAAGACAGCTGCGAGCCGTCAGTACCGCCACGAATTGGTTTGGTGATTGGCGTGATGTCGAGGTTTACCATTGCTTGGTGGGCGATGTCGACAATTTCCTTCACCGGCTCAATTTTCTCTCCCATATTGTAATACTGGTCATTTAATTCCAGCAGGACCTTGTCGTGGCCATACTTCTCTTTTAAGTTATTTACGATGGCTTCGAGGTTGGCCTTGCGGTCATTGAATTTGTTTTTGTCATGGTCACGGATAATATAGTAAAGATTCGTTTGTTCAACGTCGCCATTGAAGGAAAGCAGATGGTAGAAGCCCTCGTATCCCTCGGTATGCTCCGGTACCTCTTGTGTTGGCAGCTGGCTATGTAATTCCATGGCAATGTTCATTGAATTGACCATTTTGTCTTTTGCTGAACCAGGGTGAATGTTGTTCCCTTTAATGGTAATTTTGGCTGCTGCTGCGTTAAAACTTTCGTATTCCAGTTCCCCCAGTGGACCGCCGTCAACCGTGTAAGCATGGTGGGCATTGAAGGCCGCAACGTCGAACTTATGTGGTCCTCTGCCAATCTCCTCATCCGGTGTGAACGCAACGCGAACCTTACCGTGCTTGATTTCCGGATGGTTAATGAGGTAGGCCATTGCAGTCATAATTTCAGTGACCCCTGCTTTGTTGTCCGCTCCCAGCAATGTTGTTCCGTCCGTTGTAATTAAGGTGTGCCCTTTGTAGCCAGGCAGGCTTGGAAAGTCCTTCGGTGTCATGATGACCTTAAGTGCCTCGTTCAGGATGATTTCCCCGCCATCATAGTTTTCAACGATTTGCGGATTGACGTTTTTGCCCGTGAAGTCGGTGGCTGTGTCGACATGAGCAAGGAAGCCTATAGTTTGTGTGTCCTTTTCTGTGGAGGCCGGCAGTGTTGCCATCAAGTAGCCATTTTCGTCAAGGGTTACCTCTTCCATGCCAATTTGTTTTAATTCCTTTTCCAGCATGTGAAGCAGCGTCCACTGCCCTTCTGTCGACGGACAGGTCTCGCTGCTTTCATCCGACTGCGTGTCCACCTTTACATAGGAAGTAAATCTTTCAATAAGTTCATTTTTCACTTTATGTGCCCTCCCCTATTTTAAGTTTTGTACATGATTATTTTATCACTATGTGTGAACGGTTACACGTTTTAACGAGATGCTGGGGTCAATCAGCGGATAGTTAATATATGAGGGAATCATACGTAGCACATTCCAAAAACACAAACGATAAAGTTCACTTTTTTGTAAAAAAAATAAGTTGACCACTATTGACCGATGGGGTCAATGGGAATATAATGATGCCACTAATACCCAATTGACTCAAGTGGTCAATGGTGGAAAAAAGGAGGGCCAACTGGAGTGTATTCGAAATTTCTCAACTTAGAACAAGAAAAGCAAGACCGAATTATCAATGCTGCGATCAAGGAATTTGCCCAAAAAGGGTATGAACGGGCTTCGACCAATGAAATGGTAAAAGCGGCGGGTATTTCAAAGGGGCTGTTGTTTCATTACTTCGGTAATAAAAAGCAGTTATTTTTATTTTTATTTGATTATTGTTGCCGGATTCTAGCTGAACAGTTTTATCAAAAGATCAACCTAGCAGAAAGGGATTTTTTCACAAGAATTCGGCAGGCAGTCATGATTAAAATGGAGCTGCTTACCACCTATCCAGACCTCTTTACATTCATTGAAGAAGCTTATTTAGAGGACTCAGCCGAAGTAAAAGTCGAGGTTGATAAAAAGGTAAAGGTATTGAGTGATGCTAATTTTGGAAAAGTATACGAGGGCATTGATTTTTCAAAATTCCGTGATGATATGGATATCAAAAAGGTGCTAAAGATTATTACCTATACCTTTGAAAAGTTGAGCGAAGAAATGCTTTCGCAAGCCAAACTGTCACCGACGCATCATATTGATTATGAAAAGGGATTTCAAGAGGCAGAAGTCTATTTTGAGATTTTTACTACATGTTTTTATAAATAAGGGAGGCACTCCACGATGAATGTGATTGACATTAAAAACCTGACAAAAACGTATGGGAAATCAAGAGGAATCTCTAACATCAGCTTTCATGTCGAGGAAGGTGAGATTTTCGGATTCATCGGGCCAAATGGTGCGGGTAAATCCACCACCATCAGAACGTTACTGTCGCTCATCCATCCAACGAGCGGCAGTGCTACCATCTTTGGCAAGGACTGTATCCAATTTGCCCCGGAAATAAAAAGGGAAATCGGTTATCTGCCGTCGGAAGTATTTTACTATGACAATATGAAGGTGAAGGATCTATTAAACTACTCTGCAAGTTTTTATAAAAAGGATTGCAGCAAGCGAATCAAGGAATTGGCGGAGATCATGGATCTCGACCTGAATAAAAAAATTGATGACCTTTCACTGGGAAATAAAAAGAAGGTTGGCATTGTTCAGGGGCTGCTTCATGAACCGAAGTTAATCATTCTAGATGAACCAACGAGCGGACTTGACCCGCTGATGCAGCAAAAATTCTTTGAATTACTAGAGTCAGAGAATAAGAAAGGTGCGACCATTCTCTTTTCATCACACATCCTAAGCGAGGTCCAGCGCTTATGTAACCGTGTTGCCATTATTAAAGAAGGCAAGATTGTTACTGTAGAAAAGATTAGTACCTTACAAGAAAGCAACTATAAAAAGTTCAAGATTGAAACGAAGTCGCCGCTAGAGCCGAACCATTTTCATCTCAATGGGGTCAATAATGTAGCGGTAAGTAACAATGTCATCAGCTTTATTTTTAAGGGGAATATTAACGATGTCATGAAACGGATTGCCGAGATTGAAATCGCCAATCTGTGGATTGAGGAACCGGACCTTGAGGAGATTTTTATGCATTACTATGAGAAGGAGGACTAGTAAGCTATGAATATCTTTTTACATGAATTAAGAGCGTATCGGAAGTCGACGATCATCTGGTCTCTCTCATTAGTGCTAATCGTGGTCTTGTTTATGTCATTCTATCCGTCGTTTGCAAAGGATGCGGGCGAATTTGAAAAAATCATGGAGGGGTATCCAGAAGCAATAAGGAACGCCTTTAACCTTGGGAGCTTAGCTACACTTGTTGGTTTTTATTGCTTCCCCTTATCTTTTATTACCCTTTGCAGTGCGATTCAGGCGATGAATCTGGGAACCGGCATCGTCAGCAAGGAAGTTCGGGAAAAAACAGCAGATTTCCTGTTAACAAAACCGGTTACCAGATCAACGGTTTTGACCGCAAAGCTGCTAGCGGCCTTCATCTCGATCGTCATCACGAATGCTGTTTATATTGCGGGAGCGAGCATCATGGCGAATCAAGTGAAAACGGATGATTTTAGCATCAAGGTATTTATCATGCTGTCACTGACAATGTTTATTATTCAGTTGATTTTTCTGGCTTTAGGGATCATTATTTCCGTCATTGTGCCAAAGATTAAATTGGTTTTGACGGTGTCGCTTGCAACTGTTTTTGCGTTTTACTTTATTGGAATGCTCAGCGATACGTCAGGCGAGGATGTGAAACGTTATTTTTCGCCATTTAAATATTTTGACACGGCCTATATTATCAAACACTCCAGCTTTGAAGCATCCTTTTTGATAGCAGGAGCGATTGTGATCATACTAGCGATTGCGGCAAGTTATTTCGTTTATACCAAAAAGGACATTCATGCAGTTTAATAATGGAGGTGATTCAACCATGAATATATTTTTAAAGGAATTGAAGTCCCACCGAAAATCGCTCATCTTTTGGAGCATTGGCGTTTTCCTTATGGTAGTATCGGGGATGGCGAAATATGATGCCTATTCGTCTGCTGGCCAATCGATCAACGATTTGGTGGCGGATATGCCGCAAACACTAAGAGCCGTTTTAGGGTTTGGCGCCGTTGATTTATCGAAGGTTAGCGGCTATTATTCCTTACTGTTTCTTTATTTGTTATTGATGGCGACCATCCACGCAGCAATGTTGGGTGCCACGATTATCGCCAAAGAAGAGCGGGATAAGACATTTGAGTTTCTCTTTGTAAAGCCTGTTTCAAGGACGACAATTATTACGGCAAAGCTTTCAGCGGCATTCGTCAATATTGTGGTTTTTAATCTCGTCACCTATGTTTCATCCATTAGTCTTATCGCAAAATATAACAGCGGTGAAGCGGTGAATGGGGACATTGGCCTGCTGATGGTAGGAATGTTCATATTGCAGCTTTTGTTCATGGTGATCGGAAGTGCACTTGCTGCAGTGAAAAAGAAACCAAAAACAGCGGCGTCAGTAGCAACAGGTATCCTGTTACTGACATATATGTTATCCATTGCGATTGATATAAATGAACATATAGAGGGATTGAAATACTTGACCCCGTTCAAATATTTTGAAGCAAAGAATGTGATGTTCGGCAGTGGTTTGGATGTCGCTTTTGTGATGATCTCCGTTATCCTAATTGCTGCACTAACGCTTGGGACCTATGTTTTTTATCAAAAAAGAGATTTAAACGTGTAAAAGGACCGAGCTAAGCTCGGTCCCTACTTTATTTTTCTCGCGACATTTTAATTAATGTGAGGATATCGCTAGATAAAGTGGAATAGTTCGGCGCATCCGATTTAATATTCGCTTTAATGCCATCAATGAGCGGCAATGCCTTTGGGTTGGTAATGGTCAGGATTTGGACCTGTCCATTAAAAGCCTTTCCCATCACCTCTTTTGCGCGATCTAAATTATCATCCGTATTTAATTTTGAAGGGTCTACTCCATCAAGGTTCCCCTTTCCGGAAAGTCCCGAGGTATTTTTTAGTACCTTGTTTTGCATTTCGTCATACCGAGTGGAGGTTGCTTCTTGCTGCGCGCGTGCCAAGATAATTGTATCATCAAGCACAAAGACTTTGACCCCTGGTATTCCCTCTCCGGAAAGCCTTGATTCTAAATGTGATGAGATTCCCCCATCATGCAGGCTTGAACTCCCGATTAGGCTGTATACATTCGTTCCCATACCGTTAGTCGTTTGATTCTTTCCATTCGTGGTTTGTTTCTTCGTGCGATCAACACTTGGAATGACGTCTGGTGAGCTTGTGTTTGTTCCATGAATATGTCCATTCCCCTTCGTGTTTAGCGCCTTTTCATGAAGGTTTTCGGCAGCGCCTACAGTATTTTCCCCTTGCTGCCCCGAGCATGCGGTAAGAACGAGCAATGACATGAAAATGGGTACACAACTGAGTTGCCATGTTTTTTTCATTATTATTTCCTCCTTTTTTTATCATTCTCTCCTTTTCCTTTTATAAGTATGAATGGATTATATTGGGAACATAATAAGGCGAAGAAAGTTGATTGTTGAAAAATCTGGAGGTGCAGATGATGGTTGAAGAAAACAAAGGTAATCCAGAATCGGTATCAAGAAGGAAATTTATTCGAAACACCAGTTATACAGTGGGCGGGCTTGCCATTGGCGGTATTTTAGGCAGTGTTCTTCCATTGGGAACCGCAAAGAAAGCAGAGCAGGCAAAGAATTTTAATCAAGCACTCATGTATTTTACGCCTGAACAATTTCGTGTGATTGATGAGGCCACTGAGAGAATTTTTCCGAAAGACGATCATGGCCCAGGTGCAAAGGATTTAGGTGTAGCCTTTTTTATTGACCACCAATTAGCAGGTGATTGGGGGTTCAATGGCAGGGATTATATGCAAGCACCCTTTTTCCGGGGAAAAAGTACAAGGCTACCAAGGCCGGTTAAAACGGAGAGATATTTTCGACATTGCTATCCGAGAAATTCAAAATCACAGTAAAGCAGTTTATAAGAAGGATTTCACTGAGCTGAAAGGAAAAGAAAAGGATGCCATCCTTCGTGACTTTGAGGAAGACAAAGTAAATATAACGACGATTTCACCAAGTGGCTTCTTCCAATTGCTTAGAAGTGTGACGTTAGAGGGTGCCTATAGCGACCCACTATATGGAGGAAATAAAAATATGGATGGCTGGAAGATGAAGAACTATCCAGGCAGCCAAATGGCCTATGCCGATATTATTGAAAAGGGCTTCAAGAAAGTGAAACCGCAAAGTCTCCAAAATCATATGAACCATTAAGAAAAGCGTATATTTTTATTTTTAAAAAGAAGGTGGACGTATGGCGAAGAAGTTACCAAAAGTAGATGTTGTGATCGTTGGTGTAGGTTGGGCAGGAGGAATTATTGCCTCAGAGCTGACCAAACAGGGATTAAAAGTAGTGGGATTGGAAAGAGGGAAAGAACGTAAGACCGAGGATTATTTTATGGTGCATGATGAACTGCGCTATGCCCTCCGCTATGATCTTATGCAAGACCTTTCGAAGGAAACGATTACGTTTAGAGGCAATGAAAAAATTCGGGCCCTGCCGATGCGGCAATATGGTTCCTTTTTGATTGGGGATGGCTTAGGCGGTGCTGGTGTTCATTGGAATGGGCAGACGTTCCGCTTTTTACCTTACGACTTTGAAATCTATAGTAAAACCGTTGAACGATATGGGAAAGATAAAATCCCGGCGGACATGGCCCTGCAGGATTGGGGGATTACCTATGATCAGCTAGAACCGTATTACGACAAGTTTGAGAAGGTTGCCGGCATTTCAGGTGAAGAAAATCCGCTTGCCGGAAAACGGTCAAGTAAATATCCAACACCGCCCATGAAAAAATCGCCTGCGATTACCATGTTCGAGAAGGCAACGAAAAAAATGAAGCTTCATCCCTACATGATGCCGTCTGCCAATCTATCCGAGTCTTATACGAATCCGGACGGAATCAAACGGGCGGCCTGTCAATATTGCGGGTATTGTGAACGGTTTGGCTGTGAATATGGAGCAAAAGCCGATCCGGTTGTCACGGTTATTCCTGTTGCAAACAAAACAGGCAATTTTGAAATTAGGACCCATTCAAATGTGAGAAGAATAGTAAAAACAGGTGACAAAGTAACGGGTGTCATGTATACGGATGTTACTACAGGTGAAGAGATTGAGCAGCCTGCTGATATTGTCGTGATGACTAGCTATGTCTTCAATAATATTCGCCTGCTGTTAATGTCAGAGGTGGGCAGGCCTTATGACCCTAACACGGGAAAAGGTGTGATTGGGAAGAATTATGCCTATCAGGTGATTAAGGGCAATGCCGTGGGCTTCTTTGAGGATAAAGAATTTAATACCTTTGCCGGGGCGGGTGCGCTTGGGATGGTTGTCGATGATTACAACGGAGATAATTTTGATCACACTAATCTCAATTTCATTCATGGCGGCATGATTTCTCTAACGCAAACCGGGCTGCGGCCGATTCAAAACAATCCGGTTCCAGGTGGGAAGCCAAACTGGGGCAAAGAGTTCAAGGAAAAGTCAGTTAAATATGCCAATCGCTTCTTATCAGTCTCTTCCCAAGGATCGTCGATGCCATTTAAACGACACTTTCTCGATCTTGATCCAAGTTATAAGGATGCGTATGGCGATCCGTTGATTCGGATTACCTTTGATTTTGAAGAGCAAGACCGCCAGATGGCTAAGTTTCTTGCCGGTAAATGCACGGATGTCCTAAAGGAAATGGGGGCTGATCATATTGATTCGATGAAAGACTTAGGGCCATATGATATCACCACCTACCAATCGACCCACAATACCGGCGGTGTCATCATGGGTGCGGATCCGGCCACATCTGCAGTCAATAATTATTTGCAAATGTGGGACTACGATAATCTGTTTGTGATTGGAGCATCCGCGTTTCCGCACAACTCTGGCTATAATCCGACAGATACAGTTGGTGCTTTAGCCTACCGTGCGGCGGAAGGAATATTGAAGTACCGTGAAAAGGGCGGTCAGGTCATGTAAGGTAATGAGCTAAAGGGAAGTTCTTTGAATTGGATTTTACTATACAGACAATGTTAATATGGAAAAATAAACTGCATAAGGAGGAGAAATAAATGACAACACAAAATGAAAATAATACGTTGCCACCTAAAAAAGGCACAATTGAACAATTGGTGACAGTGGAAGCAGATGTTCAAAAAGTTCTTTCAGGCGAAAAGACCGCAACCCGCAGAAATAGCAGATATGCCGACCCAGGTGAGATTATGACACTGGAAGGCCGTCAGTTCGTGGTTGAAAAGGTTTATTCTCAGAGCCTTGGTGAGTTGACTGATGAAGATGCCCGCCGCGAGGGCTTCGAAACGGTGGAAGAGTATAAACAATCGATTCTTTCCCATCACCCGGGAATGCCATGGCTGCCGCAAATGCGTGTCTGGGTTCATGAATTCCGTCCTGTTGAAGCATAACGAAAAAGTAATGCAAATGGTCCATTTATTATTAATGGTCCATTTTTTTTATTTCCAAAGTCGAAATAATTGGTCAATCATAGGAAACCAAACTATAATATCCTTATTATAATTGGTTGACAGGAAAAGGTGTGCCTATGAAATTTCTCTCAAAATACACAAAGAAGTATTGGAAGTCATTTAGCATTGCCGTTTTATTCCTCACTTTTGAGGCGATTTGTGATTTAATGCAGCCGACAATTATGGCGAAAATTATCGATAATGGGGTTGCTGATCGAGACATCCGCTATGTGTTACAAATGGGCGGAGTGATGCTTGCGATTACCGCCTTCGGTGCCGTGAGCGCATCAACTAGAAGCATTATGGCCAGTATTGTCTCACAAAACTTTGGCACCGAACTCAGGTCCGATTTATTTAACAAGGTGCAAACACTTTCGTTTAAAAACCTAGACCAATTTGACCGCGCATCGTTAATCACCCGTCTGACAAACGATGTGACCCAGGTGCAAGTCTTTGTCAACGGCACAATGCGCATCTTCGTCAAGGCCCCGCTCTTGGCCATCGGCGGACTGGTGATGGCGATGCGGTTGAATCTGCATTTATCCATAGTACTAGCGGTGGTAGTACCAATCGTGGCGCTGTTTATCATCCTGAATTTACGTTTAGGGTTCCCACTTTTCTCGAAGGTGCAACAGGCATTGGACCGAGTGAACAGGGTAATGCGTGAATACTTATCGGGTGTCCGTGTGGTCAAGGCGTTCAATCGCTTCGATGTTGAGATGGGCAAATTCACCATGGCAAATGATCATTTTAAAAATCAATCCATCGCCGCAGGGCGCCTTATGTCTGTTTTCAGCCCGGCAATTATGCTTACAGTTAATCTTGGTATCGTTGTCGTCTTATGGATCGGCGGTATAGGTGTCGATAACGGCCACATTCAAGTGGGGCATATCATTGCCTTTACCAACTATATGACACAAATCTTATTTTCCTTGATGATGATTTCGATGGTCTTCAATATGTTTGTCAGGGCAAAGGCGTCAGCTGGGAGAATTGATGAAGTATTTAGGCAAGAGGACGACATTACCTGGAAAAATGAGACCTCGCCGCGACCTCACACGGAAAAGGGAAGAATTGATTTTGAAAATGTTACTTTTTCCTACGAAGGGACAAGCGGTGAGCCCATCTTAAAAAATATTAATCTTACCATCCTACCCGGGGAAACCGTCGGCGTCATTGGCTCAACCGGCTCAGGAAAAAGCACATTAGTCGGGCTGATCCCCCGCTTTTATGATGTCACGAGCGGGACGATTAAAGTAGATGGGCAAGATAGTAAACTAGTTAATCCAAAAAAGCTGCGTGAAAGAATCGCCATGGTGCCGCAAAAGAATATTTTGTTTACCGGAAGTGTGGCCGAGAATATCCGCTGGGGGAAAGAAGCGGCCACAGAGGAAGAAGTCTTCGCCGCGGCGGCCATTGCCGGTGCCCATGATTTTATCTCGGCCGCACCGGAAGGCTATCAAACGCAAATTGGCCAGGGAGGCGTTAACTTTTCCGGTGGACAAAAGCAGCGGATCTCGATTGCCAGGGCCTTGATTAAAAAGCCGGATATATTAATCCTGGATGACAGTACTAGCGCGGTTGATGTGGCAACAGAGGCAAAGATTAAAGAAGGTTTAAAGACGTATGCAAAAGGGCTTACGTGTTTGCTGATTGCCCAGCGGATTACCTCGATTATGGATGCCGATAAGATTGTTGTCCTCGACCAAGGCGAACTTGTTGGGGTCGGTACCCATAGACAATTACTGGCGGAATGTACGGTTTATCAAGAAATTTACCACTCACAGATTGGTAAGGAGGTCGTGTAACATGGCAAAGCAAACTGTGCAGGCTGGCAATACCGACCGTACCCCACCGCCATTACGGCCCGGTGGTGCCCACCGCTTTCGAGGACCGGTGGTCAAGCCAAAAGACTTCAAAGCTACCTTAAGACGTCTCTGGCAGTATTTTGGGAATGAGCGAAAAATGCTTACCATGATCTTTTTCTTTATTATCATTGATTCAGTACTTATGCTGATCGCCCCGTTCTTAATCGGGAAAGCTGTTGATGCGATGAGCCTTAAAAATGGAAAGGTAGATTTCCACTTTCTTGAGATAATGGTCATTGTTCTGGCCACTGCTTATGTAGCGGATGCCATTCTTACCTTTTTGCAAGGCTGGCTGATGGCAGGTGTGGCCGGGAGAGTTGTCAAGCGTCTAAGGGATGCCCTATTTGCAAAGCTGCAAAAGCTGTCCGTTTCCTTTTTTGATTCACGAACACACGGGGAACTGATGAGCCGGTTATCAAATGACGTAGATAATGTCAGTAACACCATCTCCCAGTCCACCACGCAATTAATGTCCGGATTGATGGTCCTCACGGGATCGTTAATGATGATGCTGGTTCTAAGTCCTATCCTCACAGTAGCAAGTTTGCTAACAGTTCCGCTTGTTTTTTTACTGACACGGACGATTGCGAAACGGACAAGTGTTTTATTTAAAAATCAACAAGTGGAGCTTGGCAAATTGAATGGTCATATTGAGGAAACGATTTCCGGAATTGAGGTTGTCAAGGCCTTCAATCATGAGGACAAGGTGATTGAAGAGTTCGAAGCAGTAAATAGCAAGCTTCGCGATGTCGGCCTCAAGGCGCAAATTTGGTCAGGCTTCTTGATGCCAATTATGAACGTAATTAATAATCTCGGCTTCGCGATTGTGGCGGTCATCGGCGGCATTCTCGCCGTCAAAAGTCTAATCACTGTTGGGACGATTGCCAGCTTTCTTACCTATTCAAGGCAGTTTGGCAGACCGCTTAATGATCTTGCCAATATTTTTAATATCCTGCAGTCAGGTGTGGCTGGAGCTGAGCGCGTATTTGAGGTGATGGATGAACAGGAGGAGCCGGCAGATGTACCAAAGGCCGTTTCCCTGGAACAGCCTAAAGGCCATGTCGTCTTTGAAAATGTCAGCTTTGGTTATCGGCCGGATGTCCTTATATTAAAAAATGTCAGTTTCGAAGCGAATATCGGCAGCAGTATCGCCCTTGTCGGGCCAACCGGTGCCGGAAAGACGACGATTGTTAACCTGTTGACGAGATTCTACGATGTAACAGAAGGCAGAATCCTGCTCGATGGCCGGGATATTCGCGATTACACGCGGGACAGCTTACGGAAATGTTTTGGCTTTGTGCTGCAGGACACGTATTTATTTTCTGGAACCATCAAGGAGAACATTAAATACGGGAAACCTGATGCCGGCGATGACGAGGTGGAACAAGCTGCTAAAATGGCGAATGCGGATGTGTTTATTAAACGGCTGCCGAATCAGTATGAAACAGTACTATCGGAAAATGGCGGCAATTTAAGTCAAGGTCAGCGGCAGCTGTTAGCGATTGCCAGGGTCATCCTAGCAAAACCATCCTTGCTTATTTTAGATGAGGCCACCAGCAGCATTGACACCAGAACAGAGCTTCATATTCAAGAGGCCTTGTTAAAACTAATGGCCGAGCGGACGAGCTTTATCATTGCCCATCGGTTAAATACCATTCGCGACGCCGATACCATCATGGTGATTGACAATGGGCAAATTATTGAAAAAGGCAGTCATGATGTGTTAATGGAAGCACAAGGCCGCTATTATCAAATGTTTTTCAACCAATTTAAAAATGTCGAAGCCGAACATGAGGAAAGATAATTTTGGAGATTGAGAGGATGCGCGCTAGCTTTCTCTCTTTTTTTGTTCCTCTTTTCTATTTTTGTAGTGACAACTGTAAAGACACTTGTTAGAATACTCTTATGTTAATCGTTTTGCTGTTTTTTCTCTAAAAAACATGAATGTTGGGGAATAATGTAAATAGTGAGAGCATATAGGAGGATCAGATGAACAAGAAAAGGGATATATCAAGTCGAAGATTGCTGAGCATTGCGGGTATGGGCTGGATGTTTGATGCCATGGATGTTGGCATGCTTAGCTTCATTATTGCGGCCTTAAAGGTGGAGTGGGAGTTAACGCCAGATCAAATGGGCTGGATTGGCAGTATCAATTCAATTGGAATGGCCGCGGGTGCACTTGTATTTGGTCTCATGGCAGATAGAGTCGGCCGGAAAAATGTTTTTATCATTACGTTATTATTGTTTTCAATTGGCAGTGGTGCTTCAGCCTTTACTACCACTCTAGCCGCCTTTTTAGTGTTACGGTTTTTCATTGGGGCGGGCTTAGGGGGAGAGCTTCCTGTTGCCTCCACGCTTGTGTCAGAAAGTGTTTCTGCCGACAAGCGCGGGAGAATTGTTGTCTTACTGGAAAGCTTTTGGGCAGGTGGCTGGTTAGTTGCGGCAGTTATTTCTTATTTTATCATTCCAAGGTTTGGCTGGCAGGTGGCCTTGTTGATTAGTGCCGTTCCGGCTATATATGCGTTGTATTTACGGATGGGTCTGCCAGACTCGCCGCGTTTTACTGCTGTGAAGAACAAGGAGAAGATCTCCGCTTTCGGAAGTATAAAGAAATTATGGTCAAAGGAGTACGCCCGGCCAACCGCCATGCTATGGATTGTCTGGTTCTGTGTTGTCTTCTCCTATTATGGGATGTTTTTATGGCTGCCAAGTGTAATGGTCATGAAAGGCTTTAGTTTAATTAAAAGCTTTGAATATGTCCTCATCATGACACTTGCGCAGCTGCCGGGTTATTTTACGGCTGCGTGGTTTATTGAGAAATTTGGCCGGAAATTTGTTTTAGTTGTCTATTTAATTGGAACAGCTGCAAGTGCTTATTTGTTTGGTGCTGCAGAATCAACCGCCATGTTGATGACGGCAGGTATTCTGTTATCGTTCTTTAATTTGGGTGCATGGGGAGGACTTTATGCCTATACCCCTGAACAATATCCTACCATTATTCGCGGGACAGGCACCGGTATGGCTGCCTCATTTGGCCGGATCGGCGGTGTTTTAGGGCCGTTATTAGTCGGTTACCTCGTGACTGGAAAGGTATCCATTTCGACCATTTTTATGATCTTCTGTATTTCTGTCCTCATTGGGGCTTTAGCCGTCTTCTTTTTAGGGAAGGAAACGAAAAGTAAAGAATTAGTATAATAATTTGACTGTAGAGATTCCTGATTCAAGGGGTCTTTTTTTTTGCAGAAAAGAAGGAAATCATATGGAGGCAAAATATTTAAAAAAGTAATTCTCTTTCGATTTAGAGGGAAATCCTTCTATTCTTTACTAACGTAAAGCGTTTTACTCAAGTTTAATCCGTATTTTTGTTATTTTCTAAATTATTTTAAAATAACTCACAAATAGACTAGACGAACTCAGAAATATTGGGTACAATGTTTTCAGAATATTATCTTTTTTGGCAAGAATAGGACAATTGGTTCAGAAAAATTTTCCAAGAAAACAGGGGGTATTGCGATGAGAAAGAAAAAAACAGCTGGTATTGTTATGTCGCTCTTGTTAGCGGCAGGTGTAATGGCAGGATGTAATTCTTCTTCTTCTTCAAGTTCAGGCGGAGATGAGGAAAAAGGTGGAACAATTAAGATTGGTGCCAATCTTGAGCTTTCCGGCGGTGTAGCATCCTACGGTCAATCGATTAAAGAAGGGATTGACCTGGCCCTTGAGGAAATTAACAAAGACGGTATTGATGGTAAAAAGCTTCAGCTTGTTTCGTATGATAATAAATCAGAGGCGCCAGAGGCCATTAGTGGTGCAACAAAATTAATCAGTCAAGATAAGGTTGTGGCCATTATTGGTGCTGCCACAAGTGGAAATACAAAAGCACAAATTGAAATTGCTCAAAGCAATAATGTCCCACTTTTGACACCAACAGGAACTGCCGAAGACGTGACAGTTAAGGACGGCAAATTAAGTGACTTCGTCTTCCGTACTTGTTTCATTGACCCATTCCAAGGGACAGTAGCAGCAAACTTTGCCTCTAATGATCTAAAGGCCAAAACAGCTGCGATCTTCATCGATAGTGCAAGTGATTATTCAAAAGGCCTAGCGGCTTCCTTCAAAGAGTTGTTTGAGAAGAAAGGCGGAAAGATCGTTAAGGAAGAAGCATACGTTGCGAAGGATACTGACTTCCATGCCCAATTAACAAACATTAAAGGGAAAACTCCTGACTTCATCTTTGTTCCTGGCTATTATGAAGAAGTTGGTCTAATTGTTAAGCAGGCTCGCGAATTAGGGATTGATGTACCAATGATGGGTGCTGACGGCTGGGATTCTCCTAAACTAGTTGAACTTGCAGGCAAGGATGCCTTAGACAATACGTTCATCACGAACCACTATTCTTCCGGTGACTCGGATCCAAAGGTACAAGATTTCGTTAAAGCGTTTAAAGCAAAATATAAAGACAAGTCTCCTGATGCCTTCAACGCTTTAGGTTATGATTCTGCTTATTTCCTTGCTGATGCTATTAAGCGTGCTGGCAGCGGTGATGCGAAGAAAATCCAAAAGGCTCTTGCTGAAACAGATGGTCTAGAGCTTGTAACGGGAAAAATGAAGCTTGATAAGAACCACAACCCAATTAAATCCGCTGTTATTTTAGAGTACAAGGGCGGAGAGCAAACATTTAAAACGAAGGTTAGTCCTGAATAAAATAGTAATTGAATAGGGAGAGCTAGTCTCCCTATTCTGTTTTTTTGAAGTAAGTTGAAGTCCTTTCTAAGGAGTGTCTAAACATGGAACAATTTATCCAGCAACTGGTTAACGGAATTTCTCTGGGGAGCATTTATGCGTTGATTGCCCTTGGGTACACAATGGTTTATGGGATTGTAAAATTAATTAACTTCGCCCATGGGGACGTCTTCATGGTCGGTGCCTTCATCGGTTTTTATTCTATTACTATACTAGATTTAGGTTTTTTCACCGCCTTACTTATTTCCATGGCGGCCTGTGCCATCTTTGGCGTTTTAATTGAGCGGATTGCGTACAAGCCCTTACGAAATGCCACTAGAATTGCCGCTTTAATTACGGCAATAGGTGTCTCGCTCTTTATCGAATACGGGACCATTTATATTCGCGGTGCCCAGCCTGAAGCTTATCCAAATGGGATCGTTCCTTTAAAAAGTTTAGAGATTTTCGGTGTTAAAATTAGCGGCCAGTCTATCCTGATTTTAGCCGTCTCGGTCTTCTTAATGATTGTCCTCCAGTTTATTGTGCATAAAACCAAGATTGGTAAAGCCATGCGTGCGGTTTCTCATGATATGGATGCTGCGAAATTGATGGGCATTAATGTCAATAATACCATTTCCGCCACCTTTGCGATTGGTTCAGCTCTTGCTGGTGCCGCAGGTGTAGTTTTCGGGATGTACTATACAAAGATTGAGCCATTAATGGGAATTATTCCAGGACTGAAAGCCTTCGTGGCGGCTGTTCTGGGCGGAATTGGGATTATCCCGGGGGCAATGGCCGGCGGATTATTGTTGGGTGTTATTGAATCCCTTGTAAGTGCAATGGGAGGCTCACTATGGCGAGACGCCGTGGCCTTTATTGTCCTGATTTTAATCTTAATTTTCCGTCCTGCTGGCCTTTTTGGTAAAAATGTCAGGGAAAAGGTCTAGGGGGGTGCAGAGAGAATGAATCGTGTAAAAAAAGCAAAAGGTTTTTGGAGCACAATGGCAGTGGTTGTTATTTTTTCAGTGGTCACTCAATTTCTGATTAACGGCGGGACATTAAATTCCTTTTATGTAAACGCCTTATTTTCCATTGGGATTAATATTATTCTTGCCGCTTCGCTCCATTTAATTATTGGAATTACCGGCCAGTTTTCGATTGGACATGCCGGCTTCCTTGCCGTTGGTGCCTATGCCTCAGCCATTGTGACCATGAAATTGGGTCTGCCTTTTCCGGTTGCCATCGTTGTCGCAGGCTTGACTGCAGCCATTTCTGGATTAATTATTGGGATCCCGACACTACGATTACGAGGCGATTATCTTGCGATAGCAACTCTCGGCTTTGGTGAGATTGTCAGGATCATCTTATTAAATATTGATTATGTTGGCGGCGCAAGCGGGATGACCGTCTCCCATTTAACGACATGGCCTTGGCTGGTTGCCTGTGTGGCCATCACGATTGTGGTGATTGTTAACTTTACGAACTCGACGCACGGCCGTGCTTGTATCTCCATTCGTGAAAATGAAATTGCGGCAGATGCGATGGGGATCAATACCACTTTTTACAAGGTAATGGCCTTTGTCATTGGCGCCTTCTTTGCCGGTGTAGCCGGTGCCTTGCATGCTCATAACTTTTATATCATCCAGCCGACGAACTTCGGTTTCTTAAAATCCTTTGACATTTTGATTTTAGTCGTAATTGGCGGCTTGGGAAGTATGTCGGGTTCCGTTATTGCGGCCATTCTGTTGACGATTATTTCAACCTTCCTCTCCAATTATCCGGAGGTGCGGATGGTGATTTACAGCCTTGTACTGATTGTGATGATGCTGTTCCGTCCGCAAGGATTAATGGGAACAAAGGAAATCACCTCTTTCTTAAAACTTGGCAAATCCGCTAAAGGAGGAGTGCACCATGACGGCAAAAACACCACTGCTTAAAGTTGAAAATACCGGTATCCGTTTCGGGGGATTAAAAGCCGTTTCAGATGTGAATGTCGAACTAAAACAAGGTGAACTTGTCGGTTTAATCGGTCCAAACGGCGCGGGAAAGACGACCTTTTTTAATCTGTTAACGGGTGTATATGTTCCTACTGAGGGCAGTATTTCCTTAGCCGGTGAAAAATTAAATGGTCAGGCCCCTTATAAAATTACCAAAAAAGGAATTAGCCGAACGTTTCAAAACATTCGCTTGTTCAGCGATTTATCGGTGCTGGATAATGTAAAGGTTGCCTATCATTCCCTTTCCAAGCATTCGATCCTAAGCTCAATTTTTCGTCTCCCTTCCCACTTTTCTGGCGAGAAGGAAATGGAAGAAAAGGCAATTGAGTTTTTAAAAATCTTTAAGCTTGATGATGTCATGCACGAGATGGCGAAGAATCTGCCGTATGGTCAGCAACGCCGCCTCGAAATTGCCCGGGCATTAGCGGCGGGTCCAAAACTGCTCTTGCTCGATGAACCGGCAGCAGGGATGAATCCGCAGGAAACGGAAGAATTAATGAATTTAATTTCTTTAATTCGCGAAAAATTTGATTTGACGATTCTTCTGATTGAACATGACATGCTCCTCGTTATGGGTGTGTGTGAACGTATTTATGTGCTTGACCATGGTCAATTAATTGCCGAAGGCACTCCGGAGCAAATCAGAAATAACCCGAAAGTCATCGAAGCGTACTTAGGCGAGGAGGTCTCGTAATGCTAAAAATAAATGATATCAACGTCTACTATGGAAACATTCATGCTTTGAAGGGCGTTTCCCTCGACATTCATCAAGGGGAAATTGTGACCCTGATTGGCGCGAACGGTGCCGGAAAAAGTACGCTATTAAAAACGATCTCCGGGTTGCTAAAGCCGAAGAATGGGGAAATTGTCTTCGAAAATGAACATGTTGCCGGTAAGGTGGCGCAGGCAATTGTAAAAAGGGGAATTTCCCAGGTTCCTGAAGGCCGCCGGGTATTTTCAAACATGTCGGTGGAGGAAAATCTCGAGTTAGGTGCGTACCTAAGGAAGGATAAAAAAGGGATTAAGGAAGACTTTGAAAAGGTATATCAGCTCTTCCCACGCCTTTATGAGCGGCGCAAGCAGTTGTCAGGAACGCTATCGGGCGGTGAACAGCAGATGCTGGCAATGGGCCGGGCATTGATGGCGAGACCACGGTTATTGCTGCTAGACGAGCCTTCGATGGGTCTTGCTCCGTTATTAGTCAAAACCATCTTTAATATTATTGTAGAAATTAATAAAACGGGGACGACCATTCTGTTAGTCGAGCAAAATGCGAATATGGCCCTTTCCATTGCCGACCGTGCCTATGTTATTGAGACCGGCAAAATCGTCGCTGCCGGTACAGCAGAAGAATTGAGCCAAAGTGATCAAATACGAGCAGCCTACTTAGGTGGGCACTAAAAAGGTGTTGGGGAGCCCCCAACACCTTTCCTATTATATCTTCAATTTCCTTCGTTCAGGGTCAAGCTGGAATTGCTGCCGTTTTTGCGGGCTTAGGCGATGCTTGATTGTAATCATATAATCCTCATAAAGCTGCTCGATGCCAACTAAGGCAAGCGAAAAGAAGTTGGCATAATTCTTTTGGACCTCCCACTTTAATTCATTTTTACCGCAAATACTATATTCATTTACTTCCCTTATTTCCTTTTGGATCTTTACGAGTTCGACCACTTGTTCATCCTTAGGTAAAGCAAGGACCTGATCAATTTTTTCAATATAGTCCCGCGACTTCACGATCTTTTCATTAATTTCTTGATATCCCTCTAGGTCAATCAGCTTGTATTTTAGTTTAAAATCATTCAGTTTTTTAGCCGCTTCATAGGTAGAATTGACAATATCATCGCGGGTCATATCCTTCGTTTCATAGCTGAGCATATGCTTCCAAGACGGCTGGGTAATCGCTATGCGGTGATCCTCAAGGGTATGGCAGTATTTTTTATAGCCATGGATCTCCGGATGTTCAAAGGCTGGACTTGCCGGGTCAAGGAACGGTGCCAGCGGTGCAACGAAGTAAAAGATTCTTGGGTCCTTGTTACAGGCAAGATGGATCGTTTCGCAAAAATCTATGTTTTCAACAGCGCTTTTATACGTCTGCCCCGGAATCCCGACCATGAAGAACAGGTCAATCTTTTTGCAGCCATTTTTCAAGGCGTAGTTGAGTGTTTGGATTACCTTTTGGTTTGTACAGCTAAATTTTCCGTTGTAACGTCTAATATTCTCGTCATGGGTTTCAAGGGTAATTTCAATGCTGTATTTAGGGACACTGTCATTCATTTGTTTGAAAAATTCCTCGTCTGCATATTGAAATAATTCAAAGACTATTTCATTCTTAAGATTCAATTTTTTAAGCCGGCTGAAAAATTCACTCACATATTCACGCCCGCCCTGGCGAAGGTCATGGAGAATGAAAATCGGCGCCCGGCTGAAGCGGGATATGAATTGAATGTCCTCGACAAGTTTTTTGGGTGACCGCAATGCCAGTGAATGACGGTTGCAGTTCTGGTCATAGGCCTCTCTTGAACCGCCGCAGATCAGGCAGTTTTGTGTACAGCCGCGTGCGGTTAAAAGGGCCGTGTTCGGATAGTGCAACCAGCCGTTATATGGCAGCGGGTCAAGGAAGTTACGATATTTAAACACGGAGCGGATGGTGTACCGATACCCCGGCACATCAATATCATCCAAATCCTTTGGTACATACGTAAGCGGATTGTATCCTACTTCACTGCCCTTTTTCCAAGTAAGGTTGGGAATATCGGCATAATGGGTGTTGCCTGCCTCGATTTTGTTCATCAGCAGGAGCATCAATTTTTCTGTGGAGTCGCCGCGCATGACGAAATCAATAAATGGGTATTCAATGAGTTCTTTATGATAATAGGTGGCGGACAGCCCACCGAAGATGATCGGTGTTTCCGAATGGAGTCTTTTCACGATTTTGGCAAGCTCAATACTGCCATGGGCATGCGGCAGCCAATGAAGATCAATCCCAAAGGCCTTCGTTTTGATTTTCTTTAATTTTTTTTCAACATCAAATTTCTCACTCATCAGCATGCGGTTGGCAATATTAATAATTTTCACCCGCAGCCCATATCGCTCTAAATAGTCGGCGATACTTGTCAGCCCAATCGGATACATTTCAAACACGGGCGATGACGGGACAACATCGCTTATCGGCCCGGCGAGCAAGGAATTTTGTCGAAAGTCATATACACTTGGTGCATGCAACAGTACTAGGTCGTATTTCATTAACAATCACCTCAGGAAATTGGATTATGGACTTTGTGATTCTTTTCACATTGTAGGATAGTTTGATAAAAGTACAGCCTTTATGTTTGTAAGTAGTTTAAGATAATTTTAGTTTACTATAATCATGGACTAAGAGAGTGACAAACGGGTGACAAATTTTGGGTGATTTTGTGTATGACCTTGGATCATCTGCTATGATAGTACTATCGAAGGATCATGTTGAAGATGGAGGGTTTGGAAAAGTGGCACAGGCGAAAACAAATGCAATGCGCATTCTTGATGCAAAAAAAGTCAGCTATGACATGCTTACATACGATAATAAAGATGGGAAAATTGATGGAGTTTCCGTTGCGGAGAAAATTGGCCGGGATCCGAAAGTGGTTTATAAAACGCTTGTTGCGCAGGGACACAGTAAGGCGATTTATGTCTTCGTTATTCCTGTGGCTAAAGAATTGGATTTGAAAAAGGCAGCTAAGGCAGCGGCTGAAAAGAATGTGGAAATGATTCCGGTGAAGGATATTCAAAAATGGACGGGATACATACGCGGTGGTTGCTCGCCGATTGGCATGAAAAAGGAATATAAGACCTTCCTCGATGAAAGCTGTCGGCAAATTGATTCGATCATTGTCAGTGCCGGTAAAATTGGTGTACAAATCGTGCTCACCCCTGAGAATTTAAAGGAACTAACCAAAGCGGAACTGATCGATTTGGTGAAGTAAGAAATTTCAATAGGCACTCACCCATAAACAGCAAAAGCATACTATAAGTTAGAAAAGCGGAAGCGCCTTGCTAAGGGGTGACAGGCATAAGACTAGCCGGCGAGAAGGTTGTTTTTTAACCTTCTTGACGGATAGGCTTATGACCCCGAGCCCCTAGGTGCTGGAGCTAGACAGTAATCAAAGTAATATGCAAAAAGCTTAAAGGGAGTGTTGATAAGTGGCAGGGAAAGTGAAAAATTATTTTGCCGGCGGGAATACAGCTAGGGGCTTCCATAGTCTTTATGACTCCAATCTTCAAGGGTTAGACCGGTTATTTATTCTAAAGGGCGGCCCTGGAACAGGCAAATCATCACTGATGAAGAAAATTGGCCATGAGTGGATTGAACAAGGATACGATGTTGAGTTTCTTCATTGTGCCTCAGATAATAATTCAATAGATGGTGTTCTAATCCCAAGCTTGAAGGTGGGTATTGTTGATGGGACGGCACCGCATGTGATTGAACCGAAGGCACCCGGAGCGGTTGAGGAATATATAAACCTTGGGGAGGCCTGGAATGCCCGTGCCCTGAGTGTTCAGAAAAAGGTAATTCAGAAGCTGACTGAACAGATTGGCGCCTCATTTCAAAAGGCGTATGCCACGTTTAAGGAAGCGCTAGAAATCCATGATGATTGGGAAAAAATTTATATTAATAGCATGGACTTTAAAAAGGCGGACCAATTGACGAACAAGTTAATTGAAACCTTTTTTGGAAAAATGAAATTGCATAAGACTTCAGATGTGCGGCATCGCTTCTTAGGAGCGGCGACGCCGATGGGAGCCGTTGACTTCGTTCCGAATTTGACCGAGGAGATTCCGAAACGCTATTTCGTAAAAGGGCGTCCAGGGTCTGGGAAATCGACCATGTTGAAAAAACTGGCTGCTGCTGCTGAAGAGCGCGGCGTCGATATTGAAATCTATCATTGCGGCTTTGACCCGCATAGCCTTGATATGTTGATCTTACGGGAGCTCGGGATTGCTATTTTTGACAGTACAGCACCGCATGAGTATTTCCCGAGCCGTGATGGCGATGAGATCATTGATATGTATGAGATTTTGATTGAGCCCGGCACAGATGATCTGTTTGCTGAGATCATTAGTAAAATTGCCGCAAAATATAAAAGCAAAATGACAGAGGCGACTAGCTATCTTGCAAAGGCAAAGGATCTGCATGATGAGTTGGAAGAGATTTATGTGGCTGCAATGGACTTTACTGTAGTGGAAAAAATTCAAGGGCGGATAGCCGAGGAAATAAAAGAATGGGCGAGTACGAAGAGCTAATAAAATGGGTGCCTTTTACAGGGCCTGACCCCTCAGATAAAATGGTATGTACAGTAAATTACCATAGAGGGGTCAGACCCTTTTCGCTAATCTATTTCTTCCTTTTCTGTGTATGATTGGCTTTTTTTCCCTTGCTGTTATCGCCACTGACAAACTCCGTTGCAAATTCTGCCTCAGCATGTCCAGCTTGCGGGGAATTTTGATTGCGGCTTCCTTTATTCAATTTTTTCGTCATGTCTATCCCTCCTTTTTAAGCTATTGTTAGTGTGGCGTCGAGGGACTCGTTTATGCGGCATAAATAAAGGAGAAAATGGAGGATAGTGGAACGAATAAATAAAGAACCAATTTGAAAGGATGAATGATGGTGACATCAAATATGGCGATAGTAACAAGACTGTTTACGGAAAACCGTAATGAATTATTGGCCGAACCGATGATGAATTATATGAAAGGACATTTTTTATTTTTAGGAATCAAATCGCCTTTACGTAAGGAATTAGAAAAGCAATTTTTTAAGGAAACCGGGGTTCTACGGGAGCCATTTAATAAGGAATTAGTAGAAGATCTTTGGCGTGAAAAGGAAAGAGAATATCAATATACAGCCTTGACTTATTTGGAAAAAATAATGAATAAGCTTCAGAAGGACGATTTGCCTTTTATGGAGCAGCTTATTACGACGAAATCGTGGTGGGATACGGTTGACGCGCTTGCCCCAAAGCCTGTTGGAAAAATTGCCGAAATGTTCCCAGAGGTGGTGGAAGAAACGATTGATGGCTGGGCCGTTCACGACAATATGTGGCTCAGGCGGGCAGCGATTCTTTTTCAATTAAAGTATAAACAAAAGACAAATGAAAAGAAGCTCTATCAATACATACGGCAAAATGCTGATAGTAAGGAATTTTTTATCCAAAAAGCAATTGGCTGGGCATTAAGGGAATACTCAAAGACAAATCCTCTTTCCGTGCAGAGGTTTATTGCGGGGCAGTCATTAGCACCATTAAGCATTCGTGAAGGCAGTAAGTACTTGGCCTAAGCGTCAAACTGATACTGTTAACCAGTTCCGTGTTAGAATGGCACTAACATGAAAGGCGGGGGCGCCCAGGCGCTTCTGTTTGACAGTGATCAAATTACATAAAAGGTGGATCAGCATGATTAAAATGATAGCATCAGATATGGATGGAACCCTATTAAATTCGGTTCAACAAATTAGTGAGGAAAATAGGCAGGCCATTTTAAAGGCGCAGGCCCAAGGGGTTGAATTTGTCGTTGCGACGGGCAGGTCGTATCAGGAGGCCACATATGTCTTAGGGGAGGCCGGCCTAAAATGCCCGATGATTTGTACGAATGGCGCAGAGGTTCGTTCGATAGAAGGAGAGATTCTTTCAGCCACCCCGATTCCGAAACAATTGGCACGTGAGGTGGCAGCAAAGCTTACCGAACTTGATATGTATTTTGAGGTATACACGGACAAGGCTGCCTGCACGATCGATGCGGATAAAGCCGTATCGACGCTTGCCGATATTATCCTTAGCGCCAATCCAGAGGCTGACCGCGACGAGATCATGTATGCAGCCGGGGCAAGATTGCGCGATGGTTTGGTCATGGTTGTGGAGGATTATGAATCTCTTTTCGCCGACGAATCCGTGCAAATCTATAAGATGTTGGTATTTTCATTTGATGGGCGTAAACTAGCGGCCGCGGGAAATGCACTGGCTGAATTTCCGGAAATTGCTGTTTCTGCATCAGGTGATGAAAATCTGGAGGTTACCAACAAACAGGCCCAGAAAGGGATTGCACTTGAGACTTTCGCGAAGGTTAGCGGAATTGATATTTCAGAGACCATGGCGATTGGCGATAACTATAATGATGTGTCGATGTTTGAACGTGCCGGCAGATCAGTAGCGATGGGGAATGCTAACTATGAAATTCAAGCATTATGCGATGTGATTACGGATACGAATAACGAACACGGCGTGGCGAAGGCCATTTTAGAAGTGTTATAGGATTTTGTTTAAGGTCGATGAAGGACTAATCGAGGAGAAAAGGCAAGGGATTAGTCCGTCATAAGGTCGATGAAGGACTAATCGAGGAGAAAAGGCAAAGGATTAGTCCTTCATAAGGTCGGTGAAGGACTAATCGAGGAGAAAAGGCAAGGGATTAGTCCATCATAAGGTCGGTGAAGGACAAATCGAGGAGAAAAGGCAAAGGATTAGTCCGTCATAAGGTCGATGAAGGACTAATCGGGGAGAAAAGGCAAGGGAATAGTCCGTCACGAACGCGGATGTACCTGGAAAGCCAAGAAACTCCCTAAAGAATTTCTATCTTTAAGGAGTTTACTTGGGAGACGAGGAGTTCCTCGTATTTTTTTTGCGCCTGGAAGTAGACTTCCTGTTCAGCCATTGTTGGATTTTCCTTTTTTACTTGAGCAACTAAATCCTGTTGCACCTTTTGTGCGAGAACAATCATCTCGTATTGCTGTTTTTCCGTTGACCAGAACTTCTCTTCGCCATAGTCTCGAATCAACTTTCCAGCGGATGCATACCCATTATATTGGTCGCGTACTTTCCCCAAGGCTGCATCCACTTCTCCGGCATCCGCTTTGTGACCCTTCTCCTCTGCCAGCATCGCCATCGAGCGCAGGCGGATAATCTGCGTGACTAATTGATTTTTATCATCGATGAGCTTTTCCTGGGACTCTAAATAGGCTAGTTCTTCCTCTAATTGCGCACCGCTGTATTTTTTCTGAGCTGTTTCCCGAGAAATTGCAAACTGCAGCTGATTAATCAACTTATAAAAAGAAACATCCTCATTCGTAATCCATTCACCGTTTAATTTTGCGACACCCTTGGCCTTCACGACGTTGATGTCAATGACTTCCTCGGATTTCTTCCCGTCCTTCTCCAATGTAAAGGCTACCTCATATTTACCGCTCATCGGCAGCGCCACCTCACCGGAGTAAGTTCCGTCCTTCTTTTCATCGGCTAATTTCACTTCGGTTGTCCCGTGGTCCATATTGGCCATGGAGAATGCTGCGGAAACCTCAAGCCCTTTTACAGCCTTTTTCCCCTCGGTTACTTTTATTTCAAACGGCACTGCCGCATCCTTTTGGTAAAAAAGTTCCTTCGTCACTTTCACTGTATAGTCAGGCCCGGACCCACAGCCGGCAAGCATTGCGATTACCAGCAGCAAGGCGAACATCAGTCGTTTCTTCATGACTCAATTCCCCCTAAATGATGTGTTTCTAAAAAGTCTTTCACTGTGAATTTTTCCATTTTCCCCTCATCTAAAAAGACGACGTGTGTGCAAATCTGCCGAATTTCATCGAGGTGGTGCGAGGAAAGCAGGATCGTTTTATCATGGAGCGACCGTAATACCTCAAGGATTTCCTTCCTTCCCAGCGGGTCAATCCCGCTTGTCGGTTCATCCAAAATCAAAATACTGGAATCCTGATATAGAGTAATGGCAAGCCCCAAACGCTGCAGCATCCCCTTTGAATACGACTTTACCTGCACACCGCGGTCATCCCAAAGGCTGACTGATCGCAATACCTGTTCAATCCGCGGTAAATCTGATGCACCAGAAACAGCCTCCGCAAAAAAGGTCATATTCTCTAAGCCGGTGAGCATCGGATAAAGCATAAATTTTTCGGGCAAATAGGCAATCGCCTTTTTCCATTCATTATTTTTCTTGGAAACTTCTATGCCGTTAATGGCAATTGCTCCTTGCTTCACAGGCAATAAGCCTAAGAGACTATTAATAAATGTCGATTTACCGGCACCATTGCGGCCGACAAGTGCGCAAATTTCATGGCGCCCAATCTCAACCGTGACCCCATCCAGGACTGTTTTTCTTCCAAAGGATTGGTTTAAGCCCGTCACTTTAATCATTCGTATCCCTCCTTACGGTTGAAGACAATCGCTGTGCCAAAGGAAACCGCAAGCCAGATCAACAGATTTCCCAGTAAAAAGAATACAGGCTTCGTCCACATGAACTTTTCTAGCAGTCTAGACATATGACCGAAGGAATACACGCCCATGCCGGTTTCTAAAAACATTCGTACGGCTTGGAGCGGGTTTAAAAAGTAGGCTGATGAAAAGAGCCTGACATTTTCGTGGGTGACGTCCGGTAAAAAGGATAGCAAAATAAAATCATGTAAAAAGAAAAAGTAAAACCAGACAAAAATCGTGTAGCCAATAATCTGCATCCGTGAGCGGCTAAAGCTGCCAATCGCGGCCCCCATTTGCAGGAAGACCATGCTCAAACAAACAATCGCTGCTACAAAGATCATATAACCTTTGAAATCTATCCCAAAATTGAATTTTAACAATAATAGATACAAGAAGAACCAAATCAGCAGCGGAACGAGAACGACGATATAGAGCCCAGCACTTTTTCGCACTAAAAAACTGGCATAATTGTCTTTTTTCGTTAACAGCATAATGAGTGTCTTTTGTTCTTTTTCCTGAAAGATGGAGAAGGCGCCGATAAACAGGCACAGGATCGGGATAAAATAAATAATCGTATCAAATAAATTGATTAAGAGCACATAAAAGCCTTTATCAAATGAAAGGACAGAGGAACGAAACAAAATGCTGATTGAAATCAGAACAATGATGCTTAACGACAGCCAAAGTCCTTTTCCTCTTATGTTTTCCTTCCATTCCTTCCAAATGTAATGCATAGTTGATGTCTCCCTTTTAGTAAAATCAAGCCTGCGATGAGCCCAAGGACCACGAGTAGAATCCCAGTGTGTCTCTTTTTGGCCGCTGCCAGCGGGTGTGGATCATTAAACATGACTTCATCGTTAGTAAGTGTCGCATTTATTTTTTCATAGATCGTGATGGCAGGGCTTTTTAAAAAAAGGCTTGTTAATTCTTGATCTTCAATCAACTGATGAAGGGAAGAATGATAGGTAACCGGGAAGTCACCGATGCCGTTTTGATTTAAGTCGGTCAGCGGGAACGAGGCGCCCCAGTCATTGCCCATGCCATGCTGGCTCCAGGCGTTACGTTCCCCCTTACCGCCGAGGGTAACGGCCGGAATCGTATTTTCAGAAATCTTATTTAATGTAAATGTTTGGTCGTTGGAGCTCGCCCACAGCTCTACGCCGATCTGGTTTTGGACAATGCGGTTATCTTTAATCGTGTTTCTTGTAGCCTGGTCGATGTAGAGACCGCGCTGGTTCATGTAAAAGGTGTTGTTCGCTATATAATTATCGTTGGCCTGCAGTAGCAGTAAGCCAAACGATTGATTTCCGTAGTTAATGATAAATTGGTTGTTCTCTAGTTTCAGATGGTTCGAGTTCATGACGGCGGCACCGCCCGTGTTCATGGTAAAGACATTTCGTTTGAAAATATTTTTGTCGGAGTACATGTAATGCAGGCCATATCTAGTATTGGTGATGTTATTATCATAGCTTTTATTCCGATTGGCATAGTCAAAGAACATCCCGTCCCGTGTGCCTTCAACGGTGTTATGGGACAATAAATTATCGTTGGCGTAAAAAACGTGAATCCCATTGCCTTGTGCGGCGATTTCTCCTTTTCCAAGCCCTTTAATATCGTTATAGCGAATGATATTTTTGTGAGCCTGGCTTAAATAAATTCCGTGAAAGGAATGGCGGATCCGGATGTGTTCGATTGTATTGTTGTTGGTATAAATCTTGATAGCGGCATATTCTTCAGAAGAGTTCCGGTTCATGCTGCTATACGTCACGGTCAACTTGTTTAACTTCACATTTGGTGCTTTAACAGAAATCACGTTTCCGCTGCCGTCCCCTTTGATCACGGTTTTATCTGAGCCAATAATCGTCAGTGGTTTGGTAATGACGATATTGCCCTCGTACGTTTTATTCTCAAGCTTTATTACCGCTCCCTCTTTCATGGAGTCGATCATCGCTTGCAGGTTTTCGGCTGCCATCATTTTTTCAGGTTTTATCAGTATAAGAAGTGAAAAAATCAAAGATAGGAGCGTTAATTTTTTCATTTTATTTTTCGATCCTTCCATAACGGAATAAATAGGAGAATAAAGGCGGCAATCACGAAATAGATACCTGTGCCAAGTAAACTATGAGTGATAAAATTAGCCACTGTATTTTCCCCAATAATCGGTGGAACAAATGGGTCAATTTTAATGGGTGCCTTTGGGTCTAAATTAGAGCCGTATTTTTGCAAAGCAAAGTGTAAATCTAGTATTCCTGCTAAACCACCAAGGGCAATCACGCTAATTAAGCCATAAAGCACTTTCTTATTGCGGAGGATGGCTGTTACGAGTGCCAAAACAGCTAATCCAGCGATTAGGTAAACAAGGTAGGCTAATTCAGGAAAATTTTCTTCACCGAAGTTAGACATCCCGATATAGTGATTAAGTCCATTAATAATATCGATTTCCCCGGCAAGCTTGTTTGGATAAACAATGATATTCAATCCTTCCGGATATTGCGGGGCATAAAAGACCATTTTCCACCAAGGGAAGAAGATGGAGGCGCCAATGAGTATGGCCGCAAGCCCGATCAGCACGGAAGAGGTAATCGATAATTTATTCTTTTTCCTACTATTATCATTCAAGTTAACCACTCCTTTTATAGTGCAAACTGAGGGTAATAGAGAGGGGTACCAATTATTTTTAATTGATACCCACCACAGATAGATCCTGTCTAGCTGCAGCGCCTAGGGGCTCAGGGTCATAAGCCAATTCGTCAAGAAGGTTAAAAAGAGCAACCTTCTCGCCGGCTCGTCTTATGCCTGTCGCCCTTGAGCAAGGCGCTTCCGCTTTTCTTATTAATTCTTCGGTTTTACTAGGAAGTAGCCATTCATTTCCTGATGCAGCGCAGAGCAGAAGTTTGTGCAATAGAGCGGGAAGGTTCCGGCTTTATCGGCGATAAACTCCATTGTATTTGTTTGTCCCGGCTGTACTTCCATGTTTAAGTCATAGCTATTGATGGCAAAACCGTGGGTAATATCCTCGTCGAAGTCAATATTGGTTAAATGGATAAAGACATGATCGCCTTGGTTAACCTCAATCTCGTCCGGACGTTTTGCTTTTGAATCAAAGATGAATCTTGAGCGCATCGCAATTCCGTAAACGTGAACCTCGTTGCCTTTACGAACAATTTTTGTATCACCTTGTTTGTAAACAGCGTCTTTATTCTCTGGATCCTTAGGATATACTTCAATTGTTTTAATCTTATCGGCCTTGATCATTTGTGCGTAGTGCGGTTCCGGATCAACTGGTGCCGATTGAACGACCTTCATCTTTTTGCCGCTAAGATCAATTAATTGCATGGACTCAGGGTGTGATGGCCCAACAGATAAGTAGCTGTCTTTGGCAATTTTGTTCAGCGCAATAATCCATTTTCCATCAGGTGCTACCGTATCGCCTTCAGCAGCAACAGAGTGACCTGGTGAATATTGAACAGGAACACGGTCTAATGTTTTACCCGTCTTAGGATCCCATTTCACAATTTCCGAAGAAATGAACATCGTTGTGTAGGCCATGCCTTTGTCGTCAAATTGGGTATGAAGCGGTCCAAGGGCATTTTCAGGGTTTACTTCTCTTTCCATGACGGACTTGTATTTAAGAATAGGAATCCCGTTGCGTTCGCCGGCAAATTCCTTGTTTTCAACAGCTTTAAATGCCTTCTCAAATGAGAATACGGTCATCGCCGGGGCCAATTTACCAGAAGCAATAAAGTACTTACCATCCGGTGTAACGTCGACACCATGAGGCGATTTCGCTACAGGCACTAAATAAATACCGCCTTTTTGTTTTTCAGGGTAAATGACCTTTTGGCCATCCACTTCTTCGTATTTGCCTTCCTTGACCATTTTCTCAAGCTCTTTCCAGTTAAAAAGAACAATATAGTCACGGTCCGCCTGTGAGGCATTGACTTCCATTGTGGTTGTGGCTTCCTCTGTATTATAGGTCGTCATGACTGCCCAATCGGCTGAGCCTTTTTTCCCAGCGTCAGAAAGGTCATAGGACCATGGTGGAAGGGCAACCTGGTAAGCGATATTTAATTTCACGTTCTTCTCGTCAAAGGTAACGGCTGACATAACACCGCGGTATTTTTGACTGTAGTCATCAAGTGATTCATATTTTTGGCCAAGCGGCACGGCGAAACGAGTAGGCAAGAACATATACTCGGTATTTTCGGTTACGAATGCGGCACAGTGCGGGCCTGCCGTGTTTGGAACCTTGATAATGTCTTTTGTGGTAAAGGTTTTTAGATCAACAACGGCAGCACGGCTGTTACCGACATCAGTCGCAAACATCCATTTTCCGTCATAATCACCTTTTGTTTCTGAGAAGGCTGGATGGTGAAGATCACCCCATGTATAGCCGCCCATTAATTTTTTTGAATGCTCATCAAAACCATAACCTGTTGCTGAATCCTGTGAGAAGACCGGAATGGTTCGAATTTTACGCATCGATGGCACACCATAGATAAACATTTGACCAGAGTGGCCGCCGGATGCGAATAAATAGTAGTCATCTTTTTGTCCAAAAGGAACATATACCTTTTCAGCATCGCTCTTTGTGCTTGCTGCCGCTTCCGTATTCGTCTTTGCGGAAAAATCAGCGAATGTAATTGTTGCCGCAACGAAGCCGGCAAGCAAACCGGTAGCGATCGGAATCCATTTTTTCATTCAATTTACACCACCTTTTTATTTTGCTTCAGATGCTTGCTTCAACAGGTCTAGAACTTGCTGACGCTGGTCATCTGTTAATGGGTTGCCGCCAATGACGCCTGACATAACAGCCGATGTAGGTTGTTTTAGGAATTCCTCAATCGGTTTGCCATGCTTTCCTTCTACATTTTCATATGCTTTGGAAAGATCAGGACCTGTTACCCCGCCTTTTAGGTTAAGCGCTTCAACACTATGGCAGCCAAGGCATCCGCGTTTATTAAGGATATTGTCATCACTGACAGAAGCTGTTGTCGCTGCTGTCTCTTTAGAATCCGTGCTTTCTTCCTTAGCCTGATTGGTATCTGTGTTTTCGGTTTGTGCCACTTGGGGCTCGTTACCGGAATCCCCCATTACAACGTCAAACACGAGATAGCCTATACCAAAGCCAAGTAAGGCGCTGATCACAAAGCTAATAATGATCTTTTGCAATTTTGTCCCCCTCCTTTTTATCTGATGAACAATCTCATCCTAAACTCTCCTAAGTGTTAAAAATGTGATGTTTGGCACACTTTAATTTCAGTTTTTGAACGTTCTGTGAAGGGGGTTGCCGAAGGCAGGAAACTAGAGGATTTTTAAAAAATGAACGTTTTGTGAATCTCATCACTTCATCAACGAAAGAGGTTGTTTACAATAGATGGTAACGATCATGCAAGGTTCGACGGTGGAATGAAAATTTGGGATTGAGGTGGGGAATATGAATCCGGCAGATTGTCTAAATGATCCGCACTTTTCTGTCTATAAAGGGGGAAAGCATGCGGATTTACTAAGAAAGATTGTTATATTCAAGGATTTATCAGATAAGTCGCTGCGAGTGATTGAAAAGCGCATTAAAACATTTACATTCAAAAAAGGGAAGCAAATGATTGCGGAGGATGAGGCAGCTAATGGGGTTTACTTCGTTGTTTCCGGGGCAGTCAAACTGACCAAACAGGATGAAAATGGGAATGAAATCATTGTCTGCATCAAGCAAAAAGGAGATATCTTTGCGGAGGCATGCTTGTTTACCCGAAAGACGGAGTTCTATCCAGCAACAGCGACGATGCTCGAAGACGGAGAAATTCTCTTTTTGGATAAGCATGAATTGGAACAGGATTTATACAATTATCCGGAACTCGCCATGCAATTGATCAGCTATATGAGTGATACCCTAAGGGAAATGACCTCACAGCTTCGGGATGTCGCCTTGCTGGACGTTTATGCAAAGACGGTGAAAACGCTCGAACGGCTGGGGAATAAATTTAATACGGGCCAAAACAGATGGGAAATTGAGATTCCGTTGACGGTGCAGGAATTTGCCACGGTTGTCGGCACAACCCGGGAAAGTGTCAGCCGCGTTTTTTCGAAATTGAAAAAGGACGGAATCATTGATATGAAGTCGAGAAAGATCATCATCCGCGACTGGTGCAGTTTGTGCACGCTGCTGCATAAGGAATACTAATGTAAAAAGAGGTTCAAATGGCCCTTAAGACGGGAAGCCGTTCATGAGGACAGCGAGGTTAGGGGCGATTAGAGATTCATTAGGAAGTAAAATAAACGGAGATTTTTCGGTTAAATGCAGAATGGCGCTCGTTTCGGGGTAAATAAGGGGAGGTTTTCCGACTATACAAAGTAAAATCTCCCATTTTCGCATCTTTCGAGTAAATAGGCGGAATCTCTCCGCCTATTTAGGCCCTATTTAATAAAAATAACCAATTAGGCGGAATTTTTCCGTCTATTGATCAGCTCGAGTGCTTAACCTGAGAAAATTTAATAAAAAAAGAATAAGACGTATGCCAATTCATACGTCAATTCTTGTGTCTTTTATTAATAAGTATGCACCCGAAAGCGGAGGGCTTTTAATTTGTAAACTTATACGTCCAAAAACGTTCGTTATTGATCCACACCATTGTTTGCGGGTCTTGATTTTTCAGCTTCTCTTCCATGCCTGCTAGCATTTGCTCGGTCTGCGAGCGGTGGGCACGAATCGCGGCGAGCTTTTTATCAGCAACAGGGGTGATATCGTTAATAATATCTGCTTCTCCAAGCTCCTCGATACAATTATTCGAGAAAGCGACACAGTGTAAGGTTGGCCGTGCGGCGGCAGGAAGCTTCCCGACAGCCCTTACGACTGCCGCACCGGTGGCGTCATGGTCAGGGTGAACTGAATAGCCCGGATAAAAGGTTATCACGAGGGAAGGGTTTACCTCCTCAAGGATTCCGAGCATGGTGTTCGTCATATAATCCTCATCTTCAAATTCAATCGTTTTATCACGGAAACCAAGCATGCGCAGATCCTGAATTCCTATAGCACTAGCGGCCGCCTTTAATTCTTCTTTTCTAATCTTCGGCAGGTTTTCCCGATTGGTAAACGGGGGATTCCCCATATTGCGGCCCATTTCTCCTAGGGTCAAACAAGCATAGGTGACGGGAGTTCCGTTCTGTACATGGGTCGCAAGGGTTCCGGAGACACCAAAGGCCTCGTCATCCGGATGCGGGAAAACGACTAAAACATGGCGTTCTTTTTCCATTAGGTATTCTCCTTTCTATGAACGTTATTCAAATGGAGTGGTGCTGATCTCTAAGGCAACGGCAAGCTTGCCACTATGGTCGTGACCCGCCATTAATAGATGATTTTCTTCGTCAATTTCAAAGTGGGTAATCCCCTCAGCGTAAATCCAGCCAAGATTTAGTTTAAGTCCCACGCGATGTGGTCCATTTCCGGTGATTTTCCCCAACTCATATCGAACAAGTGCATTGCGGATATAAGCCCCCGCGGAAAAGAATTCTTGATTATGGTGCGATGCATAGGCACCGTTTGTGGTTTCAAGGTGAATGTAGACATCCTTATTAGCAAAGTCATTAATCGCTTTCTGGACACGTTCCAACTCAACAATCTGCAAACCTAACAACTCCTTCCCCTAAAGGGTCTGACCCTTTTATTGAATCTATAAACTATTCTTATTTAATAATGTAACTATCATACTAAAATCACTAAAAAAATGCTAAATCCATGCTCGAAATGTGAGAAACGGTGTCAGGCACCACGAACGAGGCACCACGAATGACACCACGAAAAGAAGAGCCAATCTGGTGATTGGCTCTCCTGTTATTCTTTATTCGTTACAATCTTCGCAGTACTCAGTGACACTGCTGCCGCCGCGGTAGGCGCCATGCCATGTCGGTCCGACAAAGTCATTCAAGCGGAAGCCTTGCTGGATCGCCGCTGAAACAAACTCCTTGGATACTTCTACTGCATCGTAAACCGAATTTCCTTTGCCAATTCGGCAGCGATGGCAGCCGAATTGGTGCAGCCCGCCCCATGTGTAAAGGAAGTTTCGATTTTTTCTGATTCGTACACCCTAAACTCTTTTCCATCATAGAGAAGGTCAAGCGACTTTTCCTCTGTTTGCAGCTTACTGCCGCCTTTGATGAGGACATTTTTTGCGCCTAAATCATGAATTTTCACGGCAGCTTGTCGCATCTCTTCCAATGTGTGCGGTGTCTTCATACCGGCAAGCTGTCCTGCCTCAAAGAGGTTCGGGGTAACAACGAAGGCGCGCGGTACAAGAAGTTCCCGCATCGCATCGGCAGTCTCCGGATTTAGGACCTCATCTTCCCCTTTGCATACCATGACAGGGTCAATCACAACGCGCTCTAATTTATGCTCATCGATTTTTCTTGCGACTAACTCGATAATTTCAACTGTTCCCAGCATACCGGTTTTCATGCCGTCAATCCCGACAGAAAGAATGGTTTCCAATTGTTTTTCTAAAATATCGACATCAATGGGAAATACATTGTGGTGCCAATTGTCTTTTGGATCCATTGTTACGATACAGGTGAGAGCATTCATCCCGTAAACGCCAAGCTCCTGGAATGTCTTTAAATCTGCTTGAAGCCCCGCGCCGCCACTTGTATCGGAACCAGCGATGGTCATTACTTTTTTGATAGTCATTATGTATTCCTCCTTTTAAAACCTACTTATTATTATAAAACATTTTTCAAAAATTAACAGAAAACAGTCATTCCTATCACCTAGTATTTTACTCGAACAAATGTTGACAGAGTAATGACAAATCAACCATTTGTACTATTTACAAGCATTTTCGTGATAAATATTACTTTCAAAAAATAAAGGAAAAAGTACGATAGATGCAAAAGATCATCCGTTTCAAATAATGAAACCGTTTACCTACCGCTGTCCAAGTGTGTGCTGCTGAAATTGTAGAAAATTTGTCACAATTACGATATCCGTTTTTATTGGTTCATTCTTTGTTAAGTGAATGTGTTTAATGGTAGTTAAAACCGAATAATGGTTGTGACCGTTATTTAGCAAAGTGACAAATGTCGCTGAGCATCGTTGCTACTATTTTTACAATGAATAAATACGGAAAGATTTCCTGGGGGGAAGTGAAAACAATGAACCGCAAAGGGTGTCCTGATGAATATCCCATTTCGTTACTGATCAACGGGTATGAAATGGCTGTATTTCAGCTGACAAAATTCGACCTGGAGGACTGGACATACGGATATTTGTTTTCTGAAGGATTTATTGAGGACGCAAGTGATATATCGTCCATCCTAATCAACGAAGAAATGGGCAGCATCCATGTTTCATTAAGCTCCCATTTTGACGAGGAACAAGTATTTTCCAAGAAGAAGCATTATACAGCAGGATGTGGCAGGGGTGTCACCTTCTTTTCAATGACAGATGTGAAAAATTTCGACAAAGTGACTTCGGGTCAAACCTTCAAATTAAGCTATCTTTTAAAAAAGAGAAGTGAATTCGCCCAAAACTCACGTTTCTACCTTGAAACAGGCGGAATGCACGGGGCTTGTATTATTGAAGAAGACGGCTCCATTACTATCAGGGAAGATATTGGCCGTCATAATGCCGTCGATAAAATTATTGGTCATGCACTTAAAAATCGTTTACAGCCCGAAAGGTTAATCTTACTGACAACTGGCCGGGTTTCATATGAAATGCTCTCAAAGGCTGCGAAATTTGGCTTTCCTGTCATTGGCTCACGCACGGCCGCTACCAAGCAGGCTGTGCAGCTGGCAAAATACTTAAATATCGAGGTCATTGGCTATTTACGAGGGAAAATGGCTACTGTATATACCTCAGCAGGCAGAGTTGAAAACGATGTAAATATCGAGCTAGCCGCCCGAGATGCAGTGAAGGGGGGAATCAATTAAACTTGCAGATTTAGATAGAGAAAAAGGGATGTTCTAATCTATATTCTTGGGAAGGAGAATAGTGATGGTTGAAATGAACTTAAATCGCCGGCAATTTTTAAAACTATCGGGCGCTACTGCCGCAACGCTTGCAGTTGTCGAACTTGGTTTTAACGAGAAAAAGGCCTATGCGAAAACAAAAGAATTTAAAATTGCCAAATCTACTGTAACACCAACCATTTGCTGCTACTGTGGTGTCGGATGTGGAATCCTTGTCCACACCAAAGACAATACCGTGGTTTATACGGAAGGGGATCCGGATAATCCAATTAACGAAGGAAAGCTATGCAGTAAGGGTACAACACTAAGACAGTTGTACACCTCAGAAAAACGCTTAACAAAACCGCTTTACCGTGCTCCTGGAAGCAATAAGTGGGAGGAAAAGGATTGGGAATGGATGCTTGATACCATTGCCAAGCGTACAAAAGAAACACGTGACAAATCATTTGTTGAAGTAGAAAACGGCATTACCGTTAATAAAACAGAGAGAATTGCCAGCTTAGGCGGCGCAGCACTTGATAATGAAGAAACGTATTTGCTCGCGAAACTAATGAGAGGGCTTGGTGTCACCTACTTAGAGCACCAGGCACGAATATGACATAGTTCAACGGTTGCCGGTCTGGCACCTACATTTGGTCGTGGAGCAATGACTAACCATTGGAATGATCTGCAGCATACCGATTGTGCGTTGATTATCGGCGCAAACCCTGCGGAAAACCATCCAATCAGCTTTAGATGGTTGACAAAAGCAAGGGAAAACGGCGGCAAAATTGTGTCCGTTGACCCGCGGTTTACTAGAACATCGGCACAAGCTGACGTTTACGCAGCACTCCGCTCCGGTACGGATATCCCGTTTATCGGCGGAATGATTAATTATGCGCTTGAAAACAATCTCGTCCACAAGGAGTATGTGGCTAAATATACAAACGCTTCCTTTATTGTGAAAGAAGGCTATGACTTTAATGATGGTCTTTTCTCAGGCTATGACGAAGCGAAACGAGCATACGATAAAACTAAATGGGCGCTTGAAACAACGGAAGATGGCAAGCCTGTCGTCGATGAATCCTTGGAGCATCCGCGTTCCGTGTTCCAATTAATGAAAAAGCACTATTCCCGTTATGATGTAAAAACAGTTACCACGGTGACTGGAACAGCACAGGAAGACTATCTAAAGGTTTGTAAAACATTCTGTGAAACAGGTAAGGTTGGAAAGTCCGGTACCATCATGTATGCAATGGGAACAACCCAGCATACAGTCGGTTCCCAAAACGTCCGTATTTATGCCATCCTGCAGCTGTTGTTAGGAAATATCGGAATCCCAGGCGGCGGCATCAATGCCATGCGCGGTGAATCCAATGTGCAAGGCTCAACAGACTTTGGTTTATTATTCGATAACCTAACAGGCTACCTGGGTGCACCAAAAGCTACGGTTCCGGAGCATGCCACCCTTAAAGGCTATTTGGAAAAAGAAACGCCAAAAACAGGGTATTGGAGCAATAAACCAAAATTCGTTGTCAGCTTGCTGAAATCTTGGTATGGCGCAAATGCTACAGCCGAAAATGAATTTGGCTATCAATTTTTACCAAAGGGAAATAAAAACTATTCCCATATCAATCTCTTTAAAGCGATGTACGATGGTGGGCTTGATGGCACCTTCCTGTTTGGAACAAACCCGGTTGTCGGCGGTCCGAACGCTGGTAAGGAAAAAGAGGCTCTTGGAAAACTGAAATGGATGGTAGCGATTGATCTTTGGGAGACAGAAACATCGGCATTCTGGCAAAAAGAAGCCGGCAGTGATCCAGCGAAGATTAATACGGAAGTATTCCTACTGCCAGCGAGTGCTTCTTTTGAAAAGGAAGGCAGTATTTCCAACAGCTCACGCTGGATGCAATACCGCTGGAAGGCAATTGATTCCAGAGGCGAAGCAAGACCCGATCTCGATATCATCCATGAACTTGCCTTAAAACTGAAAAAACTATACGCCAACAGTCCAAAATCAGCGGATCGACCATTCTTAGCGCTTGATTGGAATTACGGTACCGGAGCAGAACCGGATATTGATCTTGTGGCCAAAGAAATCAATGGCTACGATTTGAAAACAGGTAAACTAATCTCCGGTTTTGGGGCCCTATTAGATGACGGTTCGACGTCAAGCGGTAACTGGATTTATTCTGGTTTCTATCCTGAAGAAGGCAAAAATAAATCGAAGAACCGTGATAACAAGGATCTAGGCGGCGAGCATTATTTGAACTGGTCCTATGCATGGCCAATGAACCGCCGCATTCTTTATAACCGTGCCTCTGCCGATCCAAGCGGCAAGCCATGGAGCAAGGATAAGGCTGTTATTTGGTGGGATGATGCCCAGAAGAAATGGGTTGGTAATGATGTCCCAGACTTTAAGGCCGTAACTGCACCAACTGAACCCGGTGGTACGGGTGCCTTTATGATGAATAAAGACGGTGTGGCATTATTGTTTGCACCAACTTTAAACGACGGACCGTTCCCAGAACACTATGAGCCATTTGAAAGCCCTGTTCCAAATGCTTTCTCTGGACAGGAAATGAACCCGGCAACTGTGATTATGGAAGGAGACTTTAATAAAAAGGGTTTCAAGGTGGACTATCCGATCGTGGCCACAACCTACCGTTTAAGTGAACACTGGCAGTCCGGCTCGATGACAAGAAACCAAGAATGGCTTTCAGAGCTTGCTGGTCATATGTTTGTGGAATTAAGTGAAGATCTCGCAAAAGAAAAAGGCATCAAGAATAAAGACAAAATCATTGTCAGCTCGGCACGCGGCGAAATCAAGGCCTATGCAATGGTCACGAAACGCTATAAGCCATTTACAGTAAGAGGCAAAAAAGTGCACCAAATCGGAATGCCATGGCATTTTGGCTATAAAGGCTTTGCCACTGGGGATACAGCCAACCGTCTGACTCCACATATTGGGGATGCGAATACGATGATTCCTGAATATAAAGCATTCCTCTGTAACGTTAGGAGGGCTGACGTATGAGTAAGTATGTAAAATATGTCGATGTAACAAAGTGCGATGGCTGCCGCGCGTGTATGGTCGCCTGTAAAAACTGGAATGATCTCCCGGCAGAGCCGACAGATTTCCTTGGCAGTGTCCAATCACATGCGAAAACAACAGCGGATACATGGAATGTTCTTCAGTTTATTGAACACGAGAATGGAAAAGGTGATTTAGAATACCTTTTCCGCCATTCCTCCTGCTTCCATTGTACAGATGCCGCCTGTGAAAAGGTGTGTCCGGAAAATGCCATCAGCTATACGAAGTATGGAACGGTTGTCATTGATCAAGATACCTGCGTAGGCTGCGGCTATTGCGTGCAGAACTGTCCGTTTGAGGTAATTTCCTTGAAGGAATATAAGGATAAGAACGGAAAAGAGTATCGCAAGGCGCATAAGTGCACCATGTGTACCGACCGAATCGACGAGGGCTTACAGCCAGCCTGCGTAACGACTTGTCATACTGGCGCAATGGAGTTTGGCGACCAAGATGCGATGATCAAAAAGGCAGAACAGCGTGTGAAGGAAATCAAGGGCCGTTATCCAAATGCTCAAGTGTATAATCCGCAAGGTGTTGGCGGTACACATACAATTTATGTATTAGCAGAGCGGCCATCTGTATATGGTTTGCCTGAAAACCCTAAAGTGCCAACATCAGCCGTTGTCTGGAAAGACTATGCCCAGCCAATCGGCAAGGCCATGATTGGGGCAACCACCATGGCAGTTGTCGGCGCATTTGTTGCCAATAAGTTTTTTAGTAAAAAAGCGAATGACGAGGACGAAAATGGAGGTGGCGGCCATGAGTAATAAGCAAACCCACCCGCAAGCGGATGTAAAGATACAACGTTTTCCAAAGGCGTTTGTTTGGGCGCATGCAATCAATGGAATTGCCTTCTTTGCCCTATACATCACGGCCCTGCCGATGTATACGGAATTCTTTGACTGGCTGTATCCGGTTTTTGGCGGCCCGGCGATGGCCCGGCTCCTGCACCGAATTTTTGCGGTAGCATTCATAACGCCTACCTTCATCTTATTGATATTTAGTCCGAAGTTTTTTATTCACTGGATGAAGGAATTAATCACATGGAAAAAGCGTGACCTTGAATTCTTCAGTGAATTCGTGAAAGAATTATTCGGCTTCAAGTTTAAGCATATCAGACAAACCTTCTTTAACGCTGGTGAAAAAATCAACTCCATTCTTCAGATCTTCTGTGCCATCTTGGTTATTGTTTCGGGCTTCACGATGTGGTTCCCTGAGTACTTCCCAAGAGCGCTTGTACAATGGGGCTACGTCCTTCATAACATTGGGTTCGGACTAGGAATTGCTGTGATCGTCGGACATATTTACCTTTCTGTAGTCCATAAACATTCGAGACCAGGCTACTCCGGCGTTGTAACCGGAAAAGTTCCTGCCTGGTGGGCAAAAGGACACTATGCCGACTGGTATGACGAAGAAGTGAAAAAGGGCAACTTCCCTGACCTCGATGATCCAAAACGTAAAAAAGGCGCTTAAACCATTCGTTTTCAATTTTATAATCAAAAGGAATGGCTGTCATAGTTTACGACAGCCTTTTCCTTTAAAAAAGCGGTCTTTATTTACGACCCAATTGGGTGCTGATCATGAATTTTGGGGTCAATGAGCGAATTTAGGCAGTCAATGAGCGAATCAATCGTTTCAACGAGCGAATTTAAGCAGTCAATGAGCGAATCAAAAAATATCAAAAAATGAGGTGTGACAACGATGATCAAATCCGTTGTTTCAAAAGAATATCAAGAACTGCAAAAAGGAATCATCAAGCTTCAAGAACAGTGGAAGCTTCAGATAGATCCGGAAACCATAAGACCAAATTTTGATAAGGCTGCGATGCAAGCAGGAGTGCCGGCTGCCGCGTTAGCGGCTATTGATTTTGACATTTCCCTATTCGTACAGTGGATAGACGAAATAAATACCACACTAGTAACACTCATTCCCGATCTCGAGGCGAAATTGTCTTGTATTGCGAGCCTTCTTAACGAGGAAACAGCGATCCGCTGGATTGACGAAGCCTTTTCGTTTAACGAAGTGTATTTTACCAGTTTTGCCGAAGAGCACGGCCTCGAAGAATGGATCCCGCAATTCCTGGCAGAGACCGCCCTTCGCCCATACTTACAGTTAACAGCTGAAAAGGTCCAGCCGATGATTAACCATGCCGCTCCGGGGGCTGGCTGCCCTGTTTGCGGCGAGCCCGCCCGGTTGGCCACGCTTGAAGAAGAGGGGAAAAAAGCTATTCATTGTCCTCGCTGCCATGCTAATTGGCATGCCAAGCGCTTGGAATGTTCTCATTGCGGCAATGAAGACCATAAGACAATCCAGTTTTTAACCGTTGAAGGCGATGCCACCTCGCAAATTCAAGTTTGCGAAGAATGTAAGGGCTATATTAAAATTATAGATACGAGACAATATATCTCGAAACCGTCAGTAGCATTACTAGATTTAAATTCCATCCATCTTGATTTTGTAGCACAGGATAACGGTTATAACTCGCTAGGCGAAAAAAAACTGACAAATTAAGAAGGTGTTTTTTTACATGAAAGCTGCAGCGATTATTTTAGCAGGCGGAAAATCAAGCCGAATGGGCACCAATAAGGCGCTGCTAAAAATAAATGAGAAAACGAACATCGAAAGAATAGCAGATGCACTTAAACTACTATTTGATGATATAATTCTAGTAACAAATGATTCTGAACAATATGAATTTTTGGGATTAAGGATGGTTGCAGATCATTTTCCAGGGATGGGGCCGCTGGCAGGGGTACATGCAGGCCTCCTGGCATCTGATTATGATGTAAACTTTATTGTCGCCTGTGATATGCCGTTTGTTTCAACAGAGCTTGCTGAAGCACTTGTTCATAACTGTGGCCATTATGATGCGGTTATTCCCGTTATTAATGGAAAACAACATCCGTTATTTGCTGTTTTTCAAAAGAAGACGGTCGAAGAGGTTGCTGCCAGTATTGAGGCTGGGCGGCTGCGCATGAAGCATTTGCTTGACCAATTAAACGTCCTGTATGTAACCGAAACAGAACTACAGACTTATAGTCATCTTGATATCGAACGAGTCTTTTTTAATATGAATCACCCGAATGAATATGAAGAGGCAAAGAAGTGGGCCGAGGCAGATTGACTTTTTAAAGGGGGAAAAAGGGAACCATGCAATTTTTCAAAGTGAAAACAGTTGAAGAAACATTTGCCTTAATCGAGGAAAACATACCGGTGATTGGACAAACAGTGGGTAGAGAGCTTGGCGAGGCATTAAACGATATTTTAGCTTCGCCTGTAGTGGCGAAGGAAAATGTGCCTAGTTTTGATCGCTCAACTGTCGACGGGTATGCTGTTCGCGCGAAGGATACGTATGGTTCCTCTGAATCCATGCCCGGCTTTTTAACCGTAGCTGGAGAAGTAAAAATGGGCGAAGTCCCTGATGCTGTTGTTAGCCACGGCACCGCGGTATATGTACCGACAGGCGGAATGATGCCAAAGGGCAGTGACAGTGTGCTGATGATTGAACACTGTGAGGACGTAGAGGGCCTCTTAAATACATATAAGCAAGTTGCGCCCGGTGAAAATGTGATTCGTGCCGGGGAGGATATTAAAGAAGGGGAAATTCTCCTAAAGGCCGGAACGAGGCTGCGGCCGCAGGAATTAGGGGCCTTAGCGTCTTTGGGGATTGCAGAGGTGCCAGTTTTTCGGAAATTGAAGGTCGGTTACCTTTCATCAGGCGATGAAATCGTCCCCTATCAAACGAAAACACTTATAGAAGGGCAAATTCGCGACATTAACTATTTAACGATTGCCGGCCTTGCGAACGAATGGAATGTTGATGTCGTGTATGGCGGCATTGTCCGTGATGATTTTGAAGAATTTCGCGGGCGCGCGCGCGAGCTCTATGACGTGGTTGATTGTTTAATCCTCTCCGGCGGCAGCTCGGTCGGAGCAAAGGATTATACCACAGATGTGATTCAAGCTTTAGGGGATCCCGGCGTTTTTGTCCACGGCATCTCGATTAAACCAGGGAAACCAACGATATTAGCGGTGGCAAAGGGCAAACCTGTCATTGGCCTGCCGGGACATCCTGCGAGTGCGATGATTATCTTCAAGCTATTCGGCGAACGGATTTTACGAAAGCTTAAGGGTGAAAAAATCGAGCACAAACCGGAGCGGATTTTGCCAAGATCACGAAGAATATTCCCTCGTCAATGGGACGAGCAGATTATATCCGAGTGCGCTTATTTGAAAAAGAGGGCGAATGGTGGGCAGAGCCGATTATCGGAAAATCCGGTTTGATTACCACATTGGTCAAAAGCGACGGTATTGTCGAGATTAGTTCAGAAAAAGAAGGGGTTTCACAGGGTGACTATGTTCCTGTGATTCCCTCAAGGTAGGGGGCAGCGAGTAGCATGGAAAAGTATAAGCGCAAAATTTATTTAGAAGATAAACCCCGAGCGGAAGCAAGAGAGCAAATCCTGGCGGCCTGCGAGCTGACACCTGAAATTGATTATCTCGGGACGGTTGACGCTTTGGGGCGTGTGACCGCTGAACCGATTTTTGCGAAGGTCTCGATGCCGCACTACCACGCCTCAGCAATGGACGGAATTGCCGTTGTTGCCGAAAGCACCTATCAAGCGCATGAGCAACATCCACTTTTTCTAAAGAAACAGTCGGAATTTTGCTTTGTTGATACCGGGAATGCCATCCCTTCCCCGTTCAACGCCGTTATTATGATTGAGCATGTCCATGTGGTGGATGAGGATACGATTGAAATCATTGAACCAGCCACACCATGGCAGCATATTCGCCCAATTGGCGAGGATATCGTCCAAGAAGAAATGCTGTTCCCGCAAGGACATACACTGCGGCCGGCGGATTTAGGTGTGCTGCTCGCTGCCCAGCAGCTCGTGATTCCTGTTGTCAAAAAACCGGTGGTCACAATTATCCCGACAGGCAACGAGCTCGTCGAAGCGGCTTCTGAGTTAGCTTCCGGAAAAATAATTGAATTCAATGGCACAGTGTTTTCTGGATTTATCAAGGAGTGGGGCGGTGAGCCAAAACTCCATTCAATCGTCAAGGACGAGCCGGAGAAAATTAAGGAAGTGCTGCTAGAAGCAGCTGAAACTTCTGATATTATCGTCATCAATGCCGGCTCATCAGCAGGCAGGAAGGACTTCACGGTCCACATCATTGCAGAAATCGGCGAGGTCTATACCCATGGGGTCGCCGCACGGCCTGGGAAACCAACCGTTTTGGGAAAAATAAACGGGAAAATCGCCGTCGGTGTGCCAGGCTATCCTGTATCTGCCTATTTAGCGCTTGAGTGGTTTGTGCGTCCACTTGTTTGCCAATACTTGGGGATTCCAGAACCGCAGCGGCAAACGGTTACGGTCAAACTTGGGCGCCGCATTGTTTCCTCAATGGGTGCCGAAGACTTCGTGCGCATGAATATCGGCTACGTAGATGGCCAGTTTGTCGCCAATCCGTTGACACGAGCGGCAGGGGTCACGATGTCCTATGTCAGAGCAGACGGTATGCTAATTGTACCGCCAAATGTGATTGGCTATGAGCAAGGGGAAACGGCAGAAGTAGAACTGCTGCGCCCACTTGAGGAGATTAAACATGCCATTGTCTTTTGCGGCAGCCATGATTTGACGATTGACCTGTTATCTTCACAGCTGAAACGTGTCCGAACAGAGCGGAAAATTGTCTCCTCCCATGTCGGCAGCATGGCCGGCATCATGGCGATTCGGAAGGGCGAGGCCCATGTAGCAGGCATTCATTTGCTTGACCCAAGCACAAAGCAATATAATAGTTCATATGTCCGAAAAATGTTAGCCGGGCAAGACGTGGTTCTTTACCCCTTTTTAAAAAGGAAGCAAGGCTGGATTTTGCCAAAAGGGAATCCCCTTGAAATTGCTGCGGTCACAGATTTAGTCCGGACGGGGGCGAACTTTGTCAATCGTCAAAAAGGAGCCGGAACCCGCATCCTGTTTGATTTGCTGCTGGAAGAGGCTGGGCTGGAGCCGGAAGTGATTACTGGTTATGACCGGGAAATGTTCTCCCATTTAGCGGTGGCGGCAGAAGTGAACGGGGATGCCAATGGTGCCGGGCTCGGGATTTATCCGGCAGCAAAGGCGATGGGCTTGGACTTTGTTCCTGTTGCCGATGAAGAATATGATTTAGTGATGACGCGCAGCTTTTATGAAAGTGAAAGCGGCAGCCAGCTTCTGGCCATTATTCAATCAGCTGCCTTCCGGGAGCAGGTTGATCAAATTGGCGGGTATCAGGTGGTTGAGAATCCAGTCTTGAAATGCTTGGCCGAAGAGGTGAAATAAATGAAGATGTATGAAATTTCCAAAGAACCGATTGATATTCAAGCGGTGATTGATAAAGTGGTCCAGCGTGAGGCGGGTGCGATTACAACCTTTATTGGAACCGTCCGCGAATTAACCCATGGCAAGAAAACATTGTTTTTGATTTATGAAGCATATGAAGCGATGGCAGTGAAAAAGCTTGAGCAGATTGGTGCCGAAATTGAAGAGCGCTGGGCAGGCTCTTGTGTGGCGATTACACATCGGGTCGGGCGCCTAGATATTACCGATATTGCTGTGGTGATCGCCGTTTCGACGCCGCACCGCGCCGACGCCTATGAAGCGAACCGCTATGCGATTGAACGAATCAAGGAAATTGTCCCCATTTGGAAAAAAGAGCATTGGGAAGACGGCGAATCGTGGATGGGGGATCAGCTTGAAAAGGTCGCATATCCAAGCGGCAAGCCTGAGGAAGGTGATTTAGATGAATAAAGTATTGTTTTTCGCTCATTTACGTGATGCAGTAGGCTCGGAGTCTTTGTCGCTAGAAGCCGGCGGGAAAACGGTGGCTGAATTGAAGGCTGAGTTATCGATGCAGTATGATTTGCCGCGTTTGGAAACCGTGATGACCGCCATTAATGAAGAGTTTGCTTCAAACGATGAGGTAATTCGCGACGGTGACGAGATTGCGTTTATTCCGCCGGTTAGTGGCGGCTGATTAGGCTGATTTTAGCTTCAATAATACCAAATTGTTCAAAAAAATGAAGAGGACGGGCACTCTGTGCGGGTTATTGTTACCGAAGTAGCGGAAAATTGGGGCTGACAGTCACAAAAAGGATTTATTGTTACCAATAAAGCAAAATGACGAGTAGAACGGTCACAAAAAAAGTTTATTGTGCCCAAAAAAGTGAAAATTTGATGCTGATGGTCACAAAATACCCTAAAGGCTCGCCAATCGGCGGGTTTTCTTTCGAAAGGGGTCACATATAGATGAACGAACGATATTCAAGGCAAATTCTCTTTCCGGGAATCGGCAAAGAGGGCCAAGAAAAGATAAGCAGAAAGCACGTCCTCATTATTGGTGCCGGTGCACTTGGCTCAGGGAGCGCCGAGATTCTGACACGTGCTGGAGTGGGCAAAGTCACCATTGTTGATCGTGATTACGTGGAAGCAAGCAATCTCCAGCGACAGCAACTTTACACTGAAGAAGATGTGAATGAAAAGCTTCCGAAGGCGGCAGCAGCGGAAAAACGCCTCCGTGCCATTAATTCTGATGTAGACATTCGCGGGATCATTGGCGATGCCACCGCTGAGATGATGGAAGATCTAGTGCCTGGTGTTGATTTGATGCTGGATGCTACCGATAATTTTGAAACTAGAATGCTAATGAATGATATTTCGCAAAAATACAAGATTCCGTGGATTTATGGAGCTTGTGTCGGCAGCTTCGGGATGAGTTTTTCGATCATTCCCGGGAAGACCCCTTGTTTAAATTGCTTACTAAGGACCATCCCACTTCAAGGAATGACATGTGATACGGGCGGGATCATTTCGCCAACCGTGCAAATGGTGATTGCCCATCAGACGACGGAGGCGCTAAAAATGTTAGTCGAGGATTGGGAGGCAGTGCGCACCACCTTCACAAGCTTTGATATGTGGCGGAACCAATATACTAGTTTAAAAATGTCGAAGGCAAAGTTCACTGGCTGCTTGTCTTGTGGGGAAGAGCGGACATATCCCTATTTGGATCTTGAGAATAGGACGAAGACAACGGTGCTGTGCGGCCGTGATACGGTGCAAATCCGTCCGTCTTCAAAAGGGGAAATTTCGCTAGAACAGCTTTCCGGACAGCTTAGCAGACTTGGATACACCGTAAAAGGCAATCCCTATTTATTATCGATCGAGATCGGCGCAGAACGGATGGTTATTTTTCAAGATGGCCGTGCCCTCATCCACGGGACGAAGGATTTAACACATGCCAAATCGCTGTATCAGCGGATTTTGGGATAAAAGAAGTAACCCGTACCCAATGCCGGTACGGGTTTACCTTTTCCCCTTTGAGAGCTGAACGAGAGAGAGCATCAAGAAGGAAATCCCAATCATGCATAATACCCATAGCCAGGCCAGCTTCATGTTGCCGGAGTCAATGGCAACATAGATGGCGGTAGGAATGGTCTGTGTTTTCCCGGGAATATTGCCCGCGAACATGAGTGTCGCGCCAAATTCACCTAACGCACGAGCAAAACTTAAGATGCCTCCCGAAATTATCGACCGAAGTGCAAGCGGGACGGAAACCAGCAAAAATAGTTGCAGGTGGTTTGCCCCGTCTACGCGGGCAGCGTCTTCAACATCACGGTCTACCCCTTCAAACCCAGCCTTCGCCGATTGATACATAAGTGGGAAGGCGACAACCAAAGCAGCCACCACCGCTGCCCACCACGTGAAAATGAGCGGCTGGTGGAAAAACCACTCGATGAATTGGCCAACAGGACTTTTTTTTCCAAAGACCACTAGTAACAAAAAACCGACCACGGTTGGCGGTAGCACTAATGGAAAAAGGAAGAGGGTTTCCATCACAGTCTTCCCTTTGAAGCTTGCCTTTGCCATCCAATGCCCAATAAATAATCCTAAAACTAGTACAATGCATCCTGAAACAACCGCGACCTCGAGCGATAGTTTGACAGGATCCCAAAAATGGTCTGTCATGTTTGTTTTTTACATTCCCTTAAATCCGTATTTTTCAAACACCTTCATGGCTTCTTTTGTTTGCAGATATTCATAGAATAACATGGCTTCTTTCAGATGGCTACTTGCCTTGACGATGCCCACGGGATACACAATTGGCGTATGTGTATCTTCAGCAGCAGTCGATACAATCACTACCTTATCTGATGTTAGTGCATCGGTTTTATACACAATCCCCGCATCCACATTTCCGGTTTCTACATATGTAAGGACTTGGCGGACGTCTTTTGCATAAACAATTTTTCCTTCTATTGCACTCCAAAGCTTCAGCTTTTCTAATACCTCTTTCCCATAAGCACCTGCTGGAACAGATTCAGGTGTTCCGATGGAGAGTTTATCTGCCTTTGTGAGGTCTTCAAATGCTTGAATACCTTTAGCAGATTCCTTTGGAGCGATGAGCACAAGCTCATTTCTAATAAGATCGGTGCCATTTTTCTCTACAATCAGTCCATCAGTGACTAATTGATCAAATTTGTCTTCTGCGGCAGAGAAAAAAAGGTCAACGGGAGCGCCTTGTGAAATTTGTTGCTGCAGAGCGCCGGTAGCACCAAAGTTATAATTGATTTTAATGGAATCATGGTCCTGGTTGAAATTTGCGGTAATTTCATGTAAAGCATCCTGCAGACTAGCTGCAGCGGAAATCGTTAGCTCAACGTCTTTTTCGGGGGCACTCTGCAGGGGATCATCCTGCTCAGCAGAACAACCTGTAAAAACTAACAAAATGACAGTTAAAAAAAATAGATACGTTTTTTTCAAATGATCTCGCCCCTTTCACCTCATTATAACGAGGGATAGTACGATATGGAATGAAAAACCTCACAATATGCTTTTTAAATGGTTATGAGATACAATAGGATGTAGCAAACTGAAAAGACAAATAGTAAGTATTTGACAAATATTTACTTGTTTCACGTGGAACATTCGAAAATTGTCGAAGATCCAGGTGAAATAAGAGAAATGGAAGGGAAATGTCGAAGTGAATATATCCATCCAAACATTACTTGCAAAAATAGACGAAGAATTGAAGCTGGCGAAAAGTAGTGCGAAGCCAGAAGGCTTGCGGGAAAAAGTGTACTCTATTAAAATATTATGCGAATTAATTTTAGATGAAAAACCAGAAGTGCCCATGAAACAGCAACCAGCACCTGTTATCACACAGCCGGTGTTTCAACAGCCCGTAATGGCACAGCAAGTTTTTCAGCAGCCGGCATCACTGCCGCAGGCGAAAAAAATAGAGATGGACGATGAAGCCAATGGCGATTCGTTATTTGATTTTTAAAGGGAGGATTTTTAAGTGAAAACATTTATTATTGTCGGCGCCATTAATGCTTTTTTGGCAGTCGCCCTTGGTGCCTTTGGTGCACACGGATTAAAGGACAGGCTCGATGCCCATTACTTGGAGATCTGGAAAACGGGTGTAACCTATCAAATGTTCCATGCAACCGGGATCTTAATCATAGGGATTCTGCTGGGGAAGGTCGGGGTAAGCTCGTTATTCAGCTGGTCAGGCTGGTTAATGCTTGCCGGAATTATTTTGTTCAGCGGCAGCTTGTACCTGTTAAGCTTAACAAAGGTAGGCGTGTTAGGTGCGATTACCCCGATTGGCGGTGTTTGCTTCTTAGCGGCATGGGTATTGATAATAGTTGGAGCGGTGAAGAACTTTTAAAAGTGCATACGTAGATTTTTTTCAAAAAATAAACACCAATTGACGGCCAATTGGTGTTTGCTTTTAGTGCTTCGAGAATTGTTCAGCGCCAAGGCGCTTCCGCCTTTCTATCTTGGCGGATAAGTACCTAATGACGGGGCGCCTCCAAATGAAGGTTCATACTCAATCTCTTCTGAAAAGGTAATGTAATCGACCGCGACCATCGGGATGAGGAAACGCGTACCTTGTTGCGGGTCACTTAAAATCACATGATCTCTTCCTGCTGCTTCAATGATTCCTTTAAATTCCTTCGCATTCCACTGATTGTTCCCCTCGAAGGTGGCAAAGACAGTGACAAGCTTCCCTTTATTCAAACGCAGAATGTTTTCGATGTATGATTGTTCAATTGGCAGCATACCTGGTGTCTGCCCGCCACCTACAGGCGGTCTTGGAACCCCTCCAGTGCCGGCTGGCGGAAATTGCGGAAAGGTTTGCTGCGGGGGCATAAAACCTTGCCCGCCGCCTGCGATTGGCTGAGCTCCCTGCTGTCCGGCTGCACCAGTATAGGGCTGAAACCCTTGTTGATTATAATATTGGCTCATCATTTTCCCTCCTAAAATGAATAATTACGAATGGCCCAACATTCTATTCATACTCCCCAAAACCCAAAAAGGTGACTGCATCCTAGAATAAAAGTCCTTTCAGTTAAAGGGGGTAAACCTTGAGACTCGCTGTTTTATTACTATGAGGGAAAGTCCGAAGATAGAAGTCGAAAACGTAAAAAAAGCTCCCAGCATTGGCTGGGAACTTTTTTGATCTTTCACTTTTGTTTTTTATACATGAAGAAACTTGGCTACTCGTTCTTCTTCTAACAGATTACCAACAAAGAAAGCCCCAAATTCGCCGTAGCGGGCACTCACTTCGTCAAAACGCATTTCATAAATAAGCTTTTTAAATTGAAGGGCATCCTCGGCAAACAGGGTAACGCCCCATTCGTAATCATCAAAGCCAACGGATCCGGTAATGATCTGTTTGACTTTTCCTGCATATGTACGGCCGATCATTCCATGACTGCGCATCATACTGCGACGCTCTTCCATCGGCAGCATGTACCAGTTATCATTGCCCTCGCGGCGCTTGTCCATTGGATAGAAGCAAACATGCTTGGTTTTTGGCAGTGCAGGGTAAAGGCGTGCTAAGATTTGTGGATTTTGGTATGGATCCTCACCCGCTGGCAAGTAGTTGCTGAGCTCTACCACTGATACATAAGAATGAGCCGGAATCGTGAATTCAGCTAATTTTGTTTTGTTGAATTCGGTTTCAATTTCGTTTAGCTCTTCCATCGTTGGACGAAGGATCATCATCATAAAATCAGCCTTTTGACCAACAATTGTATATAGGGCATGGCTGCCTTCTTTACGTTCCTGTGTCTGATTCCATTTTTCAACGAGACTTAAAAACTCGTGAATGGCGGTTTGGCGTTCGTCGCTGGAAAGCATTTTCCATGTTGTCCAATCAATGGTCCGGAAATCATGAAGGCAATACCAGCCCTCAAGCGTTTGTGCTGCTTCACTCATTAGTATCACTCCTAAATAATCATTCACCCATAACTATAACATAGTTTGGCCAAGCGACGCCTTTCTAAACACTCGACTTAGGGCAAGTGGATAGTTTTTAAGAAAACGGGTAATAGTAAAAATGTGAGTGTAATTTTTTGAAAAGAAAAACATTTAATTGAAAACGCTATCTACGCAGTGTGCGGCTTGAATTTTTATCACGGTAAAGTATGCTTGTAGAGGAAGCTTTTTAAGGGAGGAAATAATGGTGAGTGATTTATTTGAAGGGTTAAAACAGAAAATTTCCGGACGTGATGTAAGAATTGTTTTTCCAGAAGGATTGGACGAGCGAATTGTCCGTGCGGCAGGCCGCTTGGCTGCGGAAAGATTAATCACGCCGATATTGATTGGTAATATTGAAAAAGTACAGGCGAAAGCTGCGGAGGTTGGTGTTTCCCTGGAAGCAGCGGAAATCTATGATCCTGCCAGTTATGCTGGAATGGATGAAATGGTTGCAGCGTTTGTTGAGCGCCGTAAAGGGAAGGCAACGGAAGAGGATGCCCGCAAAATCTTGCTTGACGAAAACTATTTTGGCACGATGCTAGTGTATTTAAATAAAGCACATGGTTTGGTGAGCGGCGCAGCCCATTCAACGGCTGATACGGTTCGCCCGGCCTTGCAAATTATTAAAACGAAAGCTGGCGTGAAGAAAACGTCCGGCGTCTTTATCATGGTTCGTGAGGATGAAAAATATGTGTTTGCCGACTGTGCCATCAATATTGCACCGGACAGCAATGATTTAGCGGAAATCGCGATTGAAAGTGCGAAGACTGCAGAGATGTTTGATATTGAGCCGCGGATCGCGATGTTGAGTTTTTCCACGAAGGGCTCAGCAAAATCACCTGAGACGGAAAGAGTCGTCGAAGCGGTGGCAGAGGCAAAACGCCGTGATGCTTCGCTTGTATTGGACGGTGAATTCCAGTTCGACGCTGCATTTGTTCCATCGGTGGCAAAAAGTAAGGCACCGGGTTCTGTACTGCAAGGCGATGCAAACGTGTTTATTTTCCCAAGCCTTGAAGCCGGCAACATCGGGTATAAAATTGCCCAGCGCTTAGGTGGATTTGAGGCAGTGGGCCCGATTTTACAAGGGTTGAACGCACCGGTGAACGATCTGTCCCGCGGCTGTAATGAAGAAGATGTGTACAAGCTTGCGTTAATTACCGCAGCGCAAGGGTTATAAGGTAGAGTTGGAGCTAGTCCTGTGTGTGGGGCTGGCTTCTTTTTTTATGATAAAATGAGATTATTATGCTTAAGGGGTTTTTCAATATGGCAGGTTTATTGCGGCAGCCGGAGTGGCGGATTATGGACCAATCCGCGCTCGGCGTTCATTTTCAGGCATTACAATCATTTGGAACCGATGATACCTTATGTGCCTCGGTCGGAGCTGGTGAAGCACCGGCAACAGCGCGGACGTGGGTGCACCATCATACGATTGTCCTCGGGATCCAGGATACGAGACTGCCATTTGTGCAGGAAGGCGTTCAATTTTTACAAAAAGAGGGCTATCAGGTAATTGTCCGAAATTCCGGCGGGTTAGCGGTTGTCCTAGATGAAGGCGTCCTGAATATCTCGCTGATTTTTCCAGAGGCAGAAAAAGGGATCGATATCAATCGCGGCTATGAGGTGATGTGGCAGTTGATCCAACAGATGTTTGCTGACTTTCCGGAACAGCCAATCGATGCCCGGGAAATCGTCGGTTCTTATTGCCCGGGAAGCTATGATCTTAGTATTAAGGGGAAAAAGTTCGCTGGTATTTCCCAACGCCGTCTTAAAAGAGGCGTGGCCGTTCAGATATACCTTTGTGTGAATGGCAGCGGACGGGATCGTGCCGCGTTAGTGCGGCAATTTTACAAACTGGCGAAAAGGGATGAACAGACGAAATTTGTTTATCCGGAAATAGTTCCGGAAGTAATGGCCTCCCTGTCAGAATTGCTTGGGACACCTTTATCGATTGCTGACGTGATGCTGCGGCTATTAAAGCAGTTAAAGGCGAATAGTGACGTTTTGGCTGCAGGGCAGCTGAATGAGTACGAGCTTGAATTATTTCCCGGATATGTTCAACGGGTCATTGACCGGAATGAGAAACTTGCTGAGATGTAAAAAAGCCGTGAACCAATGAAAGTGGTTCACGGCTTTTCTATAGAAAGATGCTGCTCCTATCTCTCTTCTCCCAATGCCATTTTTTTAAAAAGTAAAAAATATCTACTTCGAGAAATGTCCAGCGTAAGCGCCCTAGCGGCTAGCGTCCTTCATGCTACAGGCTATAGGCCGCTGACCAGGGCGCGTCCGCTTTTCTTATTCCGCTACTTTTTCTAAATTCCCGTTGCGATCCATTTTGAATTTAGTAGCAGGTCTTTCCTCTTCTTCAAATAACACAAGCTTGCGGGCGCGGTTCATAATTTTCATTAAGGTCTCGTAATCTTCTTGAATCGTTTCGGAATTCTGCTCGAGTCCGGCGATTTTTGCCGCCATTTCCTCGTTTTGTTTCCGTAACTCTGCCATTTCTCTTTTCAATCTTTCATTCTCACTTTTTAATGCTTCATTTTGCAGATTGGCATGATGAAAGTTTTGTAAGTAAGAGATAACAGAATCCAGGGAAAGCGCTCCAGTGGCCGATGATCTGTATGATTGAACTTGGGTCTGCACTTGCGCCTGGGATTGGAATTGGCCGGCTGGTTTCACATAGGTTTCAGCGGCTATTTCGGTTGTCATGTCAGGCATTGCCACCGGTGATTCTACTTCTACAGGCATTTCCATTTCCATTTGCAGCTGCGGCAGTGCTTCGAATTCTGTTGAACCTGTAACGGGTGGATTGTATAGCAGCTTTTTCTTGCCGCCTTGATCCTTTCCTAACACTCTTTGTCTTTGTTTTCGCTGTTTTTTGGCTAATTGTAATGCTTTTTCATAGGTATGGCGGACAACAGCGTTCCATCTGAATCCACAGGCTGCGGAGGTGCGGTTAAGCTTATCTCCTACCTCTTCGAAGGCGTTCAGCTGGGTGCTGCCTTCTCTCACATGCCTAAGGACAGTTTCAGCCAAAAGCAAATCATTCTCATCTGTCCATGCATCTTGACGTACTTTCATATGGTTCAACTCCCTAAAATAATGTGCGTTTAATTTGCCAGGCATATTTCTGGCGATTGTTTAAAAGCTCTAGTCATAGGATGGACAAGTTTTTCAGGCTTTATACCAAAATGATTGAAAGGATAGTAGATTTTTTAACTAAAAGATTTAGTTGCGGTGGCGGGTGTTTGACAACTGTTGCTAAAGATTGCAACTTGCATTGGGAAAAAAGAAAATGTAAAATACCAATGGAGTTAAATCGTTGAAATAACAGTTGTTTTTCCAAAATCCCAGATTGTGGTTTGGGATAAAATGACTACTATATACTAGATTGACCGTAGAAAGGGTTGTATAGGATGTCCAATGAATTTCGTGTTTGCGACGATTGTCAGGCCGTGAATTTAAAGACATTGATCCCTCGTTTGAAAGAAATCGATCCGGATGCCGAAATCAAAATCGGCTGCCAGTCTTATTGCGGCCCCGGCCGGAAAAAGACCTTCGCCTTCGTAAACAATCGCCCGGTGGCGGCATTAACGGAAGAGGAATTAATGGAAAAAGTGAATAAAAAGATTAAAAAACCGGAAGCGACCGTTTAGCGACGTACACTAGTCGCTGGGAGCTGGAGCTAGACAGGAATCGAATTTAATAGACCATTACTAATATTATTAATAATCACCTTTGCTACCATACGTAAGGTGATTTTTCACTTTAGATTGTAAATGGTGCCTGTCACCCTTTCTCATCCATAGATAGTGGGAATGGTGTCAGGCACCGCTGCAGAATTTTGCTGAAAACTGGTTGATTTTGGGATATAATAGTAGGAAATACTAGGAAGAGGGAAATCGATGCATTATTCGGCGGAAAAGTTAACGGAAGAAAAAGTGTTTAAAGATCCTGTCCACCGCTATGTCCATGTACGTGACCTGGCGATTTGGGATTTAATTGGAACGAAGGAATTCCAGCGGCTGCGCCGAATCAAGCAGCTCGGAACCACCTTTTTGACTTTCCACGGCGCTGAACACAGCCGTTTCAACCATTCTCTAGGTGTCTATGAAATTGTCCGTCGCATCATCGACGATGTGTTTGCGGGAAGACCGGAATGGAGCGACGATGAACGCCTGCTGACGCTCTGTGCCGCCCTTCTCCATGATCTCGGGCACGGCCCGTTCTCCCATTCGTTTGAAAAAGTGTTTGATTTTGATCACGAAGACTTAACACGTGCGATTATTTTAGGAGATACCGAAGTGAATAAGGTGCTTTTGAAGGTAAGTCCAGATTTCCCTTCGCAAGTTGCCGAAGTGATTGCGAAAACATCAGAGAAAAAGCTGGTTGTCAGCTTGATTTCCAGTCAAATTGATGCCGATCGAATGGATTATCTGCAGCGGGATGCGTATTTTACTGGTGTCAGCTACGGCCAATTTGATATGGAGCGAATTCTCCGTGTGATGCGCCCGCGCGAAGACCAGGTGGTTATCAAAAAAAGCGGGATGCATGCGGTGGAGGATTATATTATGAGCCGATATCAGATGTATTGGCAGGTCTATTTCCATCCCGTCTCCCGTAGCGCCGAAGTGATTTTGACAAAAATCCTCCATCGCGCGAAGCAGTTATTTAAAGAAAACTATGCATTTAAATATGAACCCATCCACTTTACGTCCCTCTTTCGTGAACAGGTGACATTAGAAGACTATTTAAAATTGGATGAATCCGTTATTTTATTTTACTTTCAAAGCTGGCAGGAAGAAGCCGATCCTATTATAAGTGACCTTTGCCGCCGATTTGTTAATCGCAATCTTTTTAAATATGCCGAATTTGATCCTGCGAAGGAATACAAGAAGCTGGCGGAATTGACGATGCTGTTCGAAAAGGCAGGGATTGACCCTGAGTATTACTTGGTTGTCGATTCATCGTCAGATTTACCATACGATTTTTACCGCCCTGGTGAGGAAGAGGAAAGGCTGCCGATTCATTTGCTAATGAAAAATGGAGAATTGCGCGAGCTTTCTCGTGAATCGGAAATAGTCGATGCGATATCGGGGAAGAGAAGAACCGACCATAAGCTCTACTATCCCGCCGATTTCCTTGAAAATGAATCAACTGAAAAGGAAACAAAACAACAAATACGTGCCCTATTAGAGATTTAAAACAGATATAGATCAGGTGGAAATAGTAGTATTGGTGCCTGACACCCTTTTTAACATAAACCATGCCCTTATAGGACACCCAATGCAATGGAGTAGGAGATGACGAACGTTGTTAAAAGATCATGCGAAGCTGATGAAGGCGATTCTTGTTTCCGGTGAGATTACCGGGAGAAAGAAGCTGCAAAAGATGATATATATTGCAAAGAAGATTGAGTTTCCTTTTCACGAGCGGTTTCAGTTTCACTTTTACGGGCCTTATTCGGAGGAATTGACCACAAGAGTGGAAGAATTGTGTAATATGGGCTTTTTGAATGAAGTGAAAGAGAAAAAGGGCGGATACTTCCAATATCGCTACACGCTGACAGAGCCGGGGAAAGAGTTTTTGAGCTTGAATGAGGTGGATATGCCACATTTGACGGATTGCTTAACCGACATGAATGGGCAAAATGCTAGATTCCTTGAGCTTGTTTCGACGGTCTTATATTTTGATAATCTTTCAAAAGAAGAAGTCACGAACAAGGTATTTACCTTGAAAAGCAGCCAGCGCTATACAGAATCCGAAATCAATGAGGCGTACCAATATATAGAAACCTTGAAAACAAAAATTCAATAGATTTTAAAAACCGTTTGGGCATGACCGGAAACCCAAACGGTTTTTATTTGGTAATTTTCTGAAAAATTACGTACTCATTTAATTGCCTATTTGTTATGATTTGGATAAGGAGTAAAAATTTATCCGTATAGGGGTGCTCGCCATGACCGGAACCATTGTGGTTATTTTACTATTTGGCGTTATTCCAGTCACCGGGATTATAACCAGCCATTTTCAAAGCCAGTCGAAAATAAAGGCAAAAATGCTGAAAGACGAGGTGGCACTTGAAAAACTAAAACATGAAAACTTCTTAATTGAAACAGAAAAAATGAAACTCGAACTAGAAAAAATAAAGATCGACCAGCCAAAAGATGAAATTAGATTCTAACATGGAAAACGTAAAAACGGTGACAGGCACCATGTGAAAACATGGTGCCTGTCACCGTTATCGAGGGTAACACAGTGAAAACCGTAGTACCTACCTCGTATGTCTTAAAAAACTTATTTGTCGCTGGCGCGGACGCCGCCTACGGCATAGTGGTTTTTGCTCATTTCTTCGATGAAGACGGTGATGTTTCCAGTTGGTGCTCCGGTTGTTTCGCTGACGGCAGCGGTTACTTTCTCCACTAATGCACGCTTTTGTTCTTCAGAGCGTCCTTCAAGCATTTTTACTGTAACATATGGCATATTCTGTTCCTCCTTTTACTCATCACTACTTGTTAGTGTTCCATAAACGGCTAAAATGTGCAACATCCACCCATAACACATTTGATTTTCTTTTTCCAACTGGTTTCATGTATACTATAAGGAAATAGAGATCGGTGAAGAGTCGTTTTTGAGAGGAGAACAGCCATTGGAACAATTTCTTGCCTATCCGCTTAGGATGATTCCTTATGTAGCCATCACGCTGATTTTTGCGTTTACGTTTCACGAGTTTGCCCATGCCTATGTTGCCTATAAATTCGGCGATGATACAGCGAAGAAACAAGGGCGGCTGACATTAAATCCGATCAAGCATTTAGATCCGTTCGGAACCATATTAATTCTCATCGCCGGTTTTGGCTGGGCCCGTCCGGTTCCGGTTAATCGCTTCTTTTTTAAAAAGCCGCGCTTAGCCGGGGTCCTCGTTTCCGTTGCCGGGCCGTTGAGCAATCTGATTTTGTCCGTCATCGGCTTCAGTGTCGCCTACGGATTAACTCGTTTTGGTGTAGAGGCATCAGACAATTTTTACGACTTTCTTGAAGTATTTATCCAGCTCAACATTGTGTTATTTATTTTCAACCTGCTTCCGCTCCCGCCGCTTGACGGCTACCGGATCGTTGAAGATTTGGCCCCCCATCATCTTCGAGCAAAAATGACACAATTTGAACAGTATGGGACGTTAATCTTTCTTATTATAGTCATCACACCATTAAGTCGCTTCACCATCCAGCCGATGTTCCAGGTTATTATCCCCTGGATTTGGAAAGTGGTGGGTAATTTCGTCTATGGTTTATTTTTTTAAAGGAGGTCTGCACCATCAATGGAAGGAAATAAGAAAAAACTTGGTTTTAATATCATAAAAAGTGACCCGACCGATGGCCACAAGGGCTATGGCAAAGGAGTCCTCAGCCTTGATAATGTCTCTCCGGTGATTATCGATGTCGAAGCAGGAGAAGCGGAAATCGATGTTGGGGCGATGCACGCCCGCAGCGTCGTCGAAAAGGGAATCAAATTTTTAAAAACGAAAGAAGAGGTTCCGAACGGCAAGGAGTATTGGCTGGTGTGGGTAACGATTGACCGCAAGCCGGAAGGTCCGTACTATGCCGGCGTGACTGCCTGTTACATGACGGTCGACCGTGAAATCCGCCGTGGATACAAATCGCTGCCAGAGCACGTTAACCGCATGGATAAGTCACTGAAGCGCCATATCATCGTCGAGGACATGGATGCAAAGTCGAAAAAGGTGCTAGCTGATTTCTTACGTGGGCATAATGAAACACTTTGGAATAATTCCACCGATGAACTGAAAAAGGGCTTATTGGCGGAGTAAAATGAACCGTCTTCCGAACCAATAAAGTTTTTTTGAAAAAATAAAGTTCAGAACCTCTTGTAGTTTTTTTGAAAAATAGGTAGTATTATAATCAGTGTGAGAACACTGTAAAACTAGGACAGGAAAAAGCTCCGGGGCCATCCCGGAGCTTTTTCCATTTTTGAAGTTTTGACGTTGAGAATTGTCTAGCTCCAGCGCCCAGCAGCTAGTAGACTTCGCTCTTCTCCCTACGATAAGTCAAGCACGGATGCGCTGGCGCTCTCCGTGTTTCCTTTATCTCAGTCGAAGCGCTCCAGTCTATACGCCGCTAAACGGACGCTTACGCTTTTCTAGCTCCACGGCATAATTTTTTTATACCAAGGGACTTTTTTAGACTCCCGGTGCTTTGCCGGGGATGGATTGATATTCATTAAGTGGTCGGTGCAATATTCGGTGGGTTCAGTGCCGGCGACATAATAGGTATAGCGGCGGACGGGGCAGTCCTTTGTTGCCAATTTGCCATTTGCCGGATTCACGTAAACACCGACAACACCGTCTTTCGGCGGTTTAAACGCCTTGACGGGTTTCCCCTGCAAGGCCTCCTCCATAAAGCCCGCCCACACATTTTTCGCGTAGGTTTTTTCCGCTGTCACTTCAAGTGGTTTTCCAATATCATAGCCCGCCCAGACCGCGGTTACCAGCTGCGGCGAATAGCCAATCATCCAGCTGTCCGTTTCCGTGGAGCCTGATTTTCCGGCATATGGCCGAGTAAGATCCTTGCTTACCGTGCTCCCGGTCACCTTGGCATAGCCATTTAACTTCGAGTCGAAGACCCCTGTCAGCATTTGCGTCATCACAAACGCCTTCGCCGGGTCCAACACCTTTTTCATGGCATTTTCTTTTTCAAAAATAACATTCCCATTATAGTCTTCCACTCTGGTAATCAATGTCGGGTTGACCTGTTTCCCGCCGTTAGCGAGTAAGCTGTAGGCACCCGCCATTTCAATCACGCGCACACCGGAAGTGCCGAGTGCCAGCGACGGAACCTTGGCCATTTTGGTAGAAAGACCAAATCGCTTCGCTGTATCAATTAACGCTTCTTCCCCTAAAAATAAATGTGTCTTGACGGCAAAAATATTGTCAGAAACGGCAAGTGCTTGGGCAAGAGTCACCTCAGCGTCGGCATATTTGTTGTTAAAGTTATGCGGTGTATAATCGGCCTGGCCATCGTCAAAGTGGAAGGTCGTAAACTCGCTTCGCATCGTCGATGACGGTGTAAAGCCTTGCTCCAGGGCAGCGTAATACAGCAAGGGTTTGATGGTTGAGCCCGGCTGTCTGATGGCCTGAACGGAGCGGTTAAATGGGCTTTTATCATAATCGCGGCCGCCCACCATGGCTTTCACGTAGCCATTTTTTGGATCCATCGCTACCAGGCCGACCTGAATTTCCGAGGAGTCGTCCACATAGTTGTGAACCTGGCTTTCAGCGGCCTCCTGCTGTTTTAAGTTCAGTGTTGTAAAAACTTTTAAACCGCCGAGGGCAATCGTGCGGTCATCCAAATGTAATTGATTTTTCAGGGCATTTTTAACAGCATCTTGAAAGTACGGTGCTACTCTTACCTTTTGTGTCGTATGAACACCTACTAATGTGAGCGGCTTTTCGACAGCGGTTTGCGCAGCCTTTTTGCTAATATAGCCGTTTTTTACCATACTATTTAAAATAATGGCCTGACGGGTTTTGGCCTTCTCCATTGAAGCAAGTGGTGAATAAATGCCCGGTCCCTTGGGAATCCCTGCGAGCATACTAGCCTCAGCGAGGGTTAAGTCCGCTGCTTTTTTTCCAAAATAGTATTGGCTTGCCGCCTCAACACCATAGGCACCTTTTCCATAGTAAATAGTATTTATATAGCCTTCGAGAATTTCCTGTTTCGAATAGCTCATTTCAAGGCGGATGGTATAAAACGCCTCTGTCAGCTTTCGTTTCCAGGTTTTATCATGTTCGAGAAACAGGTTTCGGGCGTATTGCTGGGTGATGGTACTTGCCCCTTGCACCTTGGCGAAGGCCTTCACATCGGCAAGGACCGCTCCGGCAATGCGTTTATAATCAAACCCGTGATGCTCGTAAAAATTTTTATCCTCAATCGAGACGGTCGCATTCACTAAATCTGGTGAAATGTCCTTAAGTCCAACCCAATAGCGCTTTTGCCCGCTATTACTTTCGCCCATCAAGGTGCCGTCATCGGCGAAAAACAGGGTCGATTGCGGGACCGCAAGCGGCGGCGCGCCTAGGATTTTGGCATAGCCAAGGATGCCAAGAAAAAGGATGAGCATACAAATCATGCCTATCAAACTGATGATAATAATCGCACGTAAATATTTAGCCGTTTTCCGAAACCCTTGATCAGTCATGATTTCCACTATATTCACCACGCTTTTTTCCAGTTTTTAAAAAAATAGATAGTAATAGTATTGAAAAAATAGAGTCTTTTTAAACGTAATTAAAAAATTTTGCTAGACTTTTTTTTCTGGTTGTATTTCAATAGGTTGGGTAGTATAAAAATGAAAAGCGGAAGCGACCGTTTAGCGCACGACAAGATTGGATCCGCTCCGACTGAGATAAAGGAAACACGAAGAGCGTAAGCGATTCGATGTTGACTTATCGTAGGGAGGAGAGGGCCAATACACTAGTCGCTGGGAGCTGGAGCCAGACAGTAGTCAAAGTTCAGTGAAATGAAAATGAGATAAAGATGGAAGGAAGATGCACGATGACAATTTGGTTTACAGAAAAACAAACCGAAAATTTTGGAATTACCATGAAAGTAAATAAAACCTTACATACAGAGCAAACGGAATTTCAAAAACTGGATATGATTGAGACGGAAGAGTGGGGCAACATGCTTTTACTTGATGACATGGTAATGACGTCTGTTAAGGATGAGTTCGTTTACCATGAAATGGTGGCACACGTACCGCTATTCACGCACCCAAATCCGGAGAATGTTCTTGTTGTCGGCGGCGGCGACGGCGGGGTAATTCGTGAGGTGTTGAAGCACCCAAGTGTGAAAAAAGCGACGCTTGTGGATATTGACGGGAAAGTAATCGAGTATTCAAAGAAATTTTTGCCTGAGATTGCTGGCTGGCTTGAGGATGAGCGTGTTGAAGTGCAAGTGGGCGATGGCTTCATGCATATCGCGGAAAGCGATAATCAGTATGATGTGATTATGGTTGATTCAACGGAGCCGGTTGGACCTGCGGTTAATCTTTTTACAAAAGGCTTTTATGCGGGGATTTCAAAAGCATTGAAAGAGGACGGCATTTTCGTGGCCCAGTCTGACAATCCGTGGTTTAAAGCAGATTTAATTCGTAATGTGCAGCGCGATGTGAAGGAAATCTTTCCAATTACCCGTTTGTATGTAGCCAATATTCCAACCTATCCAAGTGGATTATGGGCATTCACAATCGGTTCGAAAAAATACGATCCATTAGCGGTCGCGGAAGACCGTTTCCATGAAATTGAAACAAAGTATTACACCAAAGAACTCCATAATGCGGCGTTTGTATTACCGAAGTTTGTTGGGGATTTAGTGAAGTAAACTAGGTACACGTAAGATTAATTGTGCCGGGAGTTAGGTGGAATCGGCGAGAACGGTCACAATGATGCAATTTTGAAAAGGGTAATAGAGAGAATGTGAGGGATGCAATGATGCGTTTTGATGAGGCCTATTCGGGGAATGTGTTTATTAAGAGCCACCCGAATTTTGAAGAAAGTCAGGTTGTGTTGTACGGAATGCCGATGGATTGGACGGTAAGCTACCGTCCGGGTTCACGTTTTGGTCCTGCGCGGATCCGCGAGGTATCGATTGGTCTTGAGGAGTACAGTGCCTACCTTGACCGCGAACTGGAAGAGGTAAAATACTTTGATGCCGGCGATATACCGCTGCCGTTCGGAAATGCGCAGCGCAGCCTTGATTTGATTGAGGAGTTTGTCGATCAAATTCTTGCGGCTGGTAAGTTTCCGCTTGGGATGGGCGGGGAGCATCTCGTATCATGGCCAGTTATGAAAGCTGTTTTTAAAAAATATCCGGATTTAGCGATTATTCACTTTGATGCGCATACCGACCTGCGTGAAAATTATGAAGGCGAGCCGTTGTCACACTCGACACCGATTCGTAAAATTGCTGAGCATATTGGTCCGAAAAATGTCTATTCCTTCGGGATTCGTTCCGGAATGAAGGAAGAATTCCAGTGGGCCAAAGAAAATGGCATGCATATTTCAAAATTTGAAGTGTTGGAGCCATTAAAGGAAATCCTGCCAACACTCGCCGGCCGTCCGGTATATGTCACGATTGATATCGACGTCCTTGACCCGGCGCACGCTCCAGGAACAGGTACAGTTGATTGCGGTGGTATCACGTCGAAAGAGCTGCTCGCCTCAATCCATGCGATTGCCCGTTCCGAAGTGAACGTAGTCGGCGGCGACCTCGTCGAAGTAGCACCCATCTACGATCCATCCGAACAAACAGCCAACACCGCAAGCAAACTACTACGCGAAATGCTGTTGGGCTGGGTAAAATAGGAAATTGGTGCCTGTCACCCTTTGTAATATTCCTATAATAGGTATGTTGGAATGCCTGTCCCATTGAGGGGCGGGCATTTTTTGATTTGCACCGAGACTATGTTTATAATAGAAAAAGTATGGCGTAGCGGACCTAAGTGAGGTTTCGCAAATAAATGGGGTTGTTTCGCAAATAAAACCGCTTGTTTCGCAAACAAACAGTGAAGTTTCGCAAATAATTTTCATTTTTTCGCAAATAATATAGAGTTTGTGCATAAACAAAAGCAAAATGGCGAGAAATACTAAAAGGAAGTGCAGGAACGTTTGGCAAACCATGAAATACCGGTGAAAATTAACGTAAAAACAACGATAAATGATGAGGAGACATTTGAACTCGTCGTATTTGGTCGATACTATCAAAAGAATCAAGCTTCGTTTCTTCAATATGAGGAGGCACTCGAGGAAGGAACGGTTCGCACGATTGTGAAGGCATCCAAAGAGGAGGCACTGATCTTACGAGGCGGTGCAGTGAAGATGCGGCTGCCGTTCCGTTTACATAAAAAAACAAGAGGCAGCTATGAGATGCCGTTTGGCACGTTTGAAACAATCACACATGCGCATCGGATCACACAGTCGGAAGGTCTGATAGAGATTCTTTACGACTTTACGATGAAGGGCTCGCCCGGCGGTACCTACCATTTAGAAATTAGATATCAGGAGGATCATAAATGAATATAGTCGAACAGGTTCAAAATAAAATAAAAGAAGAAATCCGCGCGGCGGTTTTAAGGGCGGGGCTTGCAGCTGAGGAGCAGATTCCCGATGTAATCTTAGAGACCCCGAAGGAGAAGGCGCACGGCGATTACTCCACAAATATGGCGATGCAGCTGGCACGGGTGGCAAAAAAGGCACCGCGGATGATCGCAGAAGCATTGGTAGAAAACTTTGATCGCTCCAAAGCATCAATAGAAAAGATTGAGCTGGCCGGGCCGGGGTTCATTAATTTTTATATGAATAATAGTTATTTAACCGACTTGATTCCGACGATCTTGGAGGCTGGGGATCAGTATGGCTCGACAACCGTTGGCGGCGGTGAGAAGATTCAGGTTGAGTTTGTATCAGCCAATCCAACGGGTGACCTGCATCTAGGACATGCCCGCGGTGCGGCGGTCGGCGATTCGCTCTGCAATATTTTAGCGAAGGCGGGCTATGATGTTTCCCGCGAGTATTACATTAACGATGCCGGGAATCAGATTAATAACCTAGCGTTGTCGGTTGAGGCCCGTTATTTCCAAGCTTTAGGGCTTGAAAGAGACATGCCGGAAGACGGCTATCAGGGGGCAGATATTATCGGCATCGGAAAAACATTGGCCGAGGAGTTTGGCGATAAGTATGTCGCAGTGCCGGACGCGGAGCGCTTTGAATTTTTCCGAGAGTACGGCTTGAACGTTGAAATGGAGAAATTAAAGCAGGATCTTGCAGATTTCCGCGTCGGCTTCGATGTCTGGTATTCGGAAACCTCGCTTTATAAAAATGGGAAAATTGATGCGGCGCTTGCGGCATTAAAAGAAAGCGGATATGTGTATGAGTTGGACGGGGCGACATGGCTGCGTTCGACGGATTTTGGTGACGATAAAGATCGAGTTTTGATTAAACAAGATGGCTCGTATACGTATTTGACGCCGGATATCGCCTACCATAAGGACAAGCTTGAGCGTGGCTTTGAAAAATTGATTAATATTTGGGGCGCGGATCATCACGGGTATATCCCAAGGATGAAGGCGGCGATTCAAGCCCTTGGGTATGACCGCGAGGCGCTCGAGGTAGAGATTATCCAGCTTGTCCATCTTTATAAAAATGGCGAGAAGATGAAGATGAGCAAACGGACTGGAAAGGCTGTCACCATGCGGGATTTGGTCGATGAGGTTGGCCTCGATGCGACGCGTTATTTCTTCGCGATGCGTTCATCCGATACCCATATGGACTTTGATTTAGATTTAGCGGTGTCAGAATCGAATGAGAATCCGGTTTATTATGCGCAGTACGCCCATGCCCGGATTTGCAGCATTTTGCGTGCCGGTGAAGAGCAAGGGTTGATGGTAGATGCCGGTGCCGATTTTTCATTAGTGGCATTATCTGAAAAGGAAATTGATTTATTGAAAAAACTGGGTGAATTCCCGTCTGCGGTGGGTGAGGCGGCCGTAAAGCGAGTACCGCACCGGATTACTAATTATATCTTTGAATTGGCCTCAACCTTCCACAGTTTTTACAATGCGGAAAAGGTGCTGGACCCTGAGCAGCCGGAACGGACAAAGGCGCGTCTTGGGTTAGTGAAAACAGTGCAGATTTCATTAAAGAACGCGTTGGCGTTGATTGGTGTTTCTGCTCCGGAAAAAATGTAACAATGGTATTGCCCCCTTTTATGAAAAGGGGGTTTTTTGGTTTGAGCGGGTATCTATTTTTACAGAAACAGTCCTTAAAAATGAATATCTCCCAAAAAAATACAAATATTAAAAATAGATGGTTAGTGAGGAGTGAGCCGAACATATGAATATCGGAAGAGCAAAGGAAATCGTCGAATCCGCAGAGGTTATTAATGTGTCGTATGAAGGGGCCCCTGTCATTATTCAACACGTGGATGAAACGACAAAAATGGCACGGATATATGCAAGGAAGGACCCGGACCATGAACAAGAAGTTCCCGTCCTAAATTTAATTGAAGAATAAAAAAGAGTCTCCGAAACGGTTCGGGGACTCTTTTCCATTGGGTGTCAGGCACCATGTGAAAATTTCACATGGTGCCTGACACCCTTTGTGGACACTGTCCTCTCCGGGTGGACACTGAAGCGTTTATAGGAAATAGGAGATGATTTGGGCGGTTTGTTCTTTTAGTGATCTTTTTAGGTTTGGTTTGTTAAGGATTTCTAATGTTAATGGCTCGGAGTCAAGAATATCTTTTTCGATGATGGCCCTTAGCCGTTGAATGAAGTTGGGATCATAAATATAGCAATTGATTTCTTTGTTTAAATAGAGGCTGCGTTGATCGAAATTGGCGGTGCCAATATCGCAAATTTTGTTATCAATTACGATGGTTTTCGCATGATAAAAGCCATTTTTATATTGATAAACCTCCGCACCCGCCTCAAGGAGCTGTCGTAAATAGCGGAATGAAGCCTCTTGAACCAGGAGATGATCCGCTGTAAAAGGGACAATCACAGTGAGGCTGACACCACGCTGCCGAGCAGCCAGCAGTTCCGCGAAAACAGCCACACTTGGAATAAAATAAGGGGTGCCAATTAGGATTGAATATTCCGCCTTCCGGATGAGTCTAATAAAATAATCCTCAAGCTGACCTGCCTCTGTTGGAATAAATTGTTGGCGAACCGCACCCTTTGGCAATCTCGGAAAATAAGCCGGCTGCCCCGCCAACTCCTCCCCGGCATATTTCTCCCAGTCAATCAAAAACTCACTCTGCAAAAAATTCACGCTTTCACCGGTTATTCTTAAATGATAATCACGCCACGGACTCAGCAACGGATCCTCATCAATGTACTCTTTACCAATATTAAACCCGCCTAGATAGCCAATTTCCCCGTCAATAATTGAAATTTTGCGGTGATTGCGTACCTGCGAGGAATAGAAGGGGAATGGAAGCTTAATCCGATTACTAAAGGCAAATTGGACACCCGATTCTCTTAATGCTGCCACCGCCTGTTTCTTTATCTTCCAGCTGCCGAGCCGGTCAAGCAGCAGCCTGACTTCAATCCCTTCCCGCGCCTTTTCTTTTAAAATAGCGAAAAATTCCTGACCAATCGCGTCATCTTTCACAATGTAAAAGAGCACATGTATCTGTCGCTTTGCCGCAAGGATGGTGCTGAAATAATCATGGAATAATTCCTTACCATGTGTGAAAATTTCAAAATCGCCGTGGAGGATGGGGGTTTCCAGGTTGACCGCCACTGAAAGATGCTTCTTTCGTCCTAATCTAAAATCAATCACAAGCCATATAATGATGAGAAGGACAAGTCCGCCCATTATGAGTATCAAGTTCATCGACAATCTTTCCCCCCATTCAGTTTTGTTAGTGTTTCCGAGTCCCGCTATTTCTATAAGTCGAACGAATCTTATAAAAAACTAGTTGACTGAATGCTCATTCATAATATAATAGAGATAAGTATAAGTTCAGAAAATTAATTATTTTCTATACCTACGAAAAAGGGGTAGGAGAACAGGGAAGGGGCGATTTTTAGATGAATGGTCTTTTATGGGTTAACCTCATTGCGTTCTTGGCTGTAACCGCTTACGCAGTCAGTCTGTTTGTGTATGTGGTGAAAACACGAATCCAATT